>CAKTAM010000019.1 GCA_934527255.1 uncultured Oscillospiraceae bacterium
TTATAGCATACTTTTTTGCGTTTGAGTATCCCTTTTATAAAATTGTTACACTTTGGGCAGCATCGCATAACTCTAAGTGCCGATACGGCGAGCGAGCCATACCAACCGCCAAGCAAAAAACGCAGGGAATACTTTGTGTATTACCGCGCCTTTTTGCAGCGCAGATGGTGCGGCGCAGCCGATGGAGCGGTGCTTGGGAGTTGTGCAGTGTTGCCCTGCACAAACAAAAAACCGCGTACCTTTCGATACGCGGTTTTTGGCAGGGGTAGTCCCCTGCCGCCGTTGGTCGAAAAGTCTTGCAGTTCGGAAAGGGACGCTGTTTCAACATTTTCTGGGATGTTGGCCGGTGCGACGTGGCCAGGGTTCAGGATGATGCGGACGCGGAAGCCACCGGGGCCGTCATCGAACACAATAATTTTGTGCACCATTTCGCGGATCACGGCGCGCAGCTGCACAGGCTCCATGTCCTTCAGCTGGATGCGTGACCACACTTCGCGTAACTGATCAATGTTGATCTTGGCCACATCGTCCGTCATGTCAAGATCGGTGGCCTTGGCCAGCAAGGCCAGGCGCTGTTGCTGCAGGGTGTTGATGCGTTCAATGGCGCTGGACGGATCAAGGCCCTTTTCGATGGCGGCATAGATGCGGTCGATCTTCAGCTGGACTTCGGCAGCCTGGCGCTTCAGATCGGCGGCCAGGTCAGTGTGCCGGGGGTCCGGCTCCATGGATTGAAGCAGCGCGGCGCACAGCGTGTCCATGTTGGCGGGGTTGAAGATGACCCGCTGGAGATAGTCTACCACCGCACCTTCCAGGCTGGCGGCAGGCACGGGGCGGGCATGCTCCCCGTCTGCATGCAGGCGCTTTTTGGCGCTGCAGGTGTAGTACCTGTATTCCACGGGCTTGCCATGGGATTTGTAGCGGTGGGCCTCCCCAGACATGGAGCCGCCGCAGCCGCCACAGTAAACCAGGCCGGACAGCAGGTAAAACGCTTTTGCCGTATAGGCAGCGGAACGATGTTTGCGGTTATTCATTTCGGCTTGCACCTCTTTAAATTCTTCGGGGGTGATGATCTGCGGCATGCCGCCCTCCACACATACCCATTCGCTGCGGGGTTTGAGGTTGCGGCGATTTGTGCGGCCGTCCGGATCGGCCGGGGCCAGCCGATTCCAGACATAAGTGCCGGTGTACTTTTCGTTGCGCAGTATATCGTACAAGCTGTTTTTGCCAAAGGGCCGCCCCCGGCGGGTGACATGCCCGGCGGCGTTGAGTGCGTCTATAATTTCCGTATAGCCGCACCCCTGCCGGTACATTCTGAAGATCATCTGCACGGCCGCGGCTTCGGTGGGCTGCAAAACAAATTTGCCGGTGGTTTTGTCCACTGCATAGCCCAGGGGCGGCGGGCCGCCGGTGTTGCGGGCACCCATGGCGTTTTCCCGCATGCCCTTCATCACTTCGGTGGCCAGGTTGGCGCTGTACCACTGATTGATGGCCTTGGTGATGTTGCGCATGAACTGGCCCTGCGGGGTATCATCGAAGTGTTCACTGGCGGACAGAACGCGGATGCCCTGGCGGCGCAGCTGCGCTTCGATGAGCGTCTGGCGTTCCGCGTTGCGGAAAAAGCGGTCGAGTTTGTGCACGATGATGAACTGAACCCCGGCGGGTACGGCGTCCTGAAGCATCTGCTGAAACTCTGGCCGCTCCCCGCTGCGGCCGCTGTTGCCATGGTCTTTATAGATGTGCACCAGCTGATAGCCCATAGCAGCAGCATAGGCCACGATGGCGCGCTGCTGGGCTTCAATGGATTCTTCACGCTGGCCGGTAGTGGATTTGCGGCAATAGCCGAACGCCAAGGGTGGATGCATAGGGCCGGACACAGTGCTGTACATCGTAACGCCTCCCCTGTTTTGCAGTCAAGTGCAGCCGATCACTGGCGCAGCGGTGCGCCGGTGTTGTCTTTAAATTTGCCGGTCAAAATGTGGATAATGTCAATAATAGAGCCGATAAAGAAGAAATTCATGGTAAAAAGGGCAACAATGCCGCGGCCGATGCGGCCAACATAGAAATAGTGCGCACCGAAGCAGCCCAGGAACAGGCACAGGAAAAAAGCCACCCATTTCTTTTTATCGCTGGTAACAGTAACATAGTTTGCCATAACAATAGACCTCCTGATTATTTTAACATCCTATATAAACCGGCGTTGCCGGTGCGATACGGTAAAATATTACCAAAATAAAGCAAAATGCACGAAAAAGGCCGCATAAATAATGCTGCGCCCCGGTGCAGATAAAGTTCTTTAATCTCCCCCGGTGCTACACTTCATCTTGTAAAGATGAAGTGTAGCACCGGGGGTTCGTCTTTGTTTGACAAAGACGGGCGTGGGCCTGGGTTCACTCACCTTTACCGCTGTATTGCAGCTGATTTGCAATGCAGCGCCGGACCGTATCGCGGCCGCGAGCGTCCAGCAGGCGGTAATTCTTGACAACCTCTAATTCTTCATCACTAAGTACGATGGATGCCCCGTTTTCATACTGCGGGCGCGGGTCGAGATCATCCAGAGTATAACCCATGCAATGCAGCACAGCTGTTACCGTGCCAAGCTGTGGGTCCTTTGTCTGCCCTGCAAATAGTTTGTTCAAAGTACCGCGGGGCACACCAGATGCCTGGGAGATTTGCTCCAGGGTCATACCGCATTGCTTTTTCAGGTTGTTCAATCTGGTGCACCAAACATTATCGCCGGCATCGGCAGTAAGCACTTCACCGCCATCGGCATGCACACCGGTGTTCAGGTATTCCAGATCGACCTGTAGGCCGCTGGAGATTTTGAAGGCCACATCAAGGGCAACGCTTTTCTGTTTGCGATTGATGACGCTGCGGATCGTGCTGTCAGAAAGGCCACAGGATCGCGCAATGTCAGGAATTGAAAGGGAGCGATCTTCCATGATTTGAAGCAGAACTTTGTAAAACTCCATTGTATTCACCTCGCTATGTTGATTTTTATTATACTACGATTTTCACGCATTGCAAGAAAAATTTTAAAAACCATCTTGACAATTCACGCAATGCGTGGTATATTGCAAACATCAAATCGCGCATTGCGTGATTCCGGGAGGGATAAAAATTGAAAACACCAACTATCAAATACGAAAACATGCGGGTAGAAATGGCCCGCAAAGGCATCGGTGTGCAGGATATTGCCAAGTGCCTGGATAAAAACCGCGACACGGTAGGCCGAAAGCTGGCCCGGAAGTCTCCCCTGCAGCTTGATGAAGCCTTCACGATCCGGGACACCTTTTTCCCTGATTGCGAGATTTCCTACCTGTTCAAAGAAGCCATGGGCAAAGGCCCCGGCGCAGCATGAGCGATTGGAGATGATACCGATGGCAAAGTTATTTTTGAAGCAGCGCAGAGACCAGCGAGATGATACCAAGGTAGTGGTCCGCAAGCAGACCAGCGATGAAAGAAACAAGGCTGACTACTATATTTACCTTGGCCAGATTATTGGCCGTGCGGTTTTGTTTTTCTTCCTTGGCATCGTGGTCAACGGTGTACTTGAACGCCTGTAATGCCATACGGCCCTGTAGCTTTTTGTGGATTATACCACACTGAAAAGCTGCTGCATAGGTACCGCTGCCAGCCATGCACGAAAAAACAGGCAGGGCACTGCCAGCCATAGTCGAAAAAAGTCATCGAAACAACGTAGTACGGTGAAAAAATGAAATCATCAGCAACACAAAAAAAGCCAAAAGGGCGCTATCTTGTGGCATTTTTGGTGGACGACCAGGCAGTGGCAGAGGCCGCCTGCCAGGAAATCCACAATCTGGTGCGGTACAAGAGCGGTGCCACCAAAGGCATACCGCATGTGCTGGTTATAAAAGAGAACCCGCCCACAGACCTGGTGGCGCTGGGCACACGCCGGAGAACCCCGGCAGGAGGCAAACACCATGGAGAATAAAAATGGGCTGACGGCCCTGCTGGTTCCGGGGGCGCACCTGGACGAATACATAAAAGCCGTTGCGGCGCAGTACCGCAGCGACCTGACCGCCACCTACGGCACCCTGCAAGAAGCCGTGGCGCTGCTGGAAGACATGGCGCGCGGCGGCTACGCCCCGGAAAAGCAGCAGGCCGTGCAGCACATTGCCTACGTAATGATGTGCTACACGACCAGCAAAGACTGGGGCTATGACGGTCCACAGCTGGACGACGCCAAGGAGATCGGCTGCCGGGTGAAAGACCTGCCGCTGGACAAAAGGCTGCTGGAACTGATGGGCGACTATGGCGAGGTGCCGACAAGCTGCCATGTGGACGGCACCACCATGGAGGTAGCCTACTGGTGTGTGTACGGCAAGAAAAACCGCGAGATCATAAAGCACACGGCAGAGCTGGCCCGTCAGGGGTGTATTTTTGTGGGCCTGATGCGCAGCTTGGGCGCCCAGAAAGGGGGCTGACTATGACGGCCCGCATTACACTGACCAGCGGAGAACTGCCGGACGGAACGCCCATTGAACCGGGCACCGTGCTGACGGATACCGGGGCCGCCAAGCTGGCCCCGCTGCTGGCCGAACTATTTAAAGCCGCGCTGGCGGCAGAAGAAAGGACCCAGAACGATGGAAATGCAGGTACTTAACGATATGACCGAAGTGCTGCGGGCCTGCCGCGCCGAAGCCGACAGCCCGGCGGAACAGGTAGCCATGCTGGCCGAGCGCGCTGCCCGCGCCGAGCGGGTAGCCGCCAAGCGACAGGCAGATAACGACCAGCTGCAAGGGCTGTACCAGGCAGCGTCCCGTCGTGCCGCCCGCGAGTGCAAGCGGGCCAACGTGGCCGAACAATGCCAGGAAGCCACCGAAAAGGCGCTGTTTTACTGGCGCTTTGCCACCGTGGCCCTGGTGCTGGCGCTGGCGCTGCTGATCGGTGCCTACATGGTGGCGTTGAGCGATGTGAGCTACTGGCAGAGCAAGGCCGAGAACCCCGGCACCCACGCTGCCGCAAGCAGCATCACCTACGACTACGACATGCAGAAAGCCGTGGTGTGGTACAAATGACCATCCTGGAATACCTGCAAGATATGGAACTGGAAGACCGGGTGGCCCTGGTGGGCTGTGCTGACAACGCCCTGCGCGGGCTGCGGAACTGCACCGCCAAGACGGCCGCCACCAGCTTTTTGCACTGGGCCTGCCCGGAATACCTGGCCCCCCAGCTGGGGCTTGCATTCGAGTGCAGCAGCCCTGCCAGCAACAACGACGCCCGCTGTGAGCGGTGCGCCGCCGCCTTTTTACAGATGCAGATGCCAAACACAGGGAGGGCAAGACGATGGAGACCATGAGCACAAGCGAGGCGGTGGCCTGGATCATTGCTGCCGCCAAGGAAAATGCCCGGCTGTACCATGACACGCTGCACAGCATCGTGGGCGTGTACAACCCCGGCATGCGCGGGGCGCTGATCTGCACCGCTGCCGAACAGGCCGGGCTGCTGTACGGGTACAAGGATTCACTGCAATTTTTGATGAAGGCGGGCCTGGTGCCGGATGACATGAAGGAAGAAGCCGAAGAGGTGATGAAGCTATGATTTACACGGTTTT
Source organism: uncultured Oscillospiraceae bacterium (assembly GCA_934527255.1). GTDB lineage: Bacteria > Bacillota > Clostridia > Oscillospirales > Ruminococcaceae > UBA1762. Next base: position 5,576 of record CAKTAM010000019.1, read on the forward strand.
GCTGTACCTGATCTGCGCTGCTGCCGTTGCGCTGGGCCTGTGGGCTGCATGGCAAAGCGGCAAGGATGTGGGCTACCGCAACGCCATGCGGGATGCCGAAGTGCTGCACGATGACACCCACGAAACCGTGCTGCAGCACAAGGGGGACGAATGAGCGCCCCGGCAGATGAGCGCAGGCAGCTGATCGACCAACTGGCGGCGCTGGTGGTGGAAGACCGGCGGGAAGCCGCCGCCAAAGAGCGGGACCCGCGCAAGACACCCTATTACCTGCTGAACATCAGCCACCCGGTGCTGCGGAAGTTTTACCTGGACTTCATGAGCAAGACCGGCGAGACCGCCCCACCCGGCGACCTGGGCCGGACACGGTTTGAACTGTCCATGTTGCACCCCGCCGTGCTGCACAGCCTGGCAGAACACTATAAAAGGAGCGGAAGGCTGAAAAATGACAGTTAATTCCAGAGATCGCAAAGAGGGCAGCTACTGTTTTAACTGCATGTTTTGGTGCGGTGGCGATGCCCCCATGGAGCCGGACGGCACAGCCGCAAAAGGCCCGTGCGGCTTTGGCCTGACCACGGACCCGCTGAAAATCACCACATCAAACGGCTGGTGCTGCCTGTGGATGGAAAGAAAGGACGGAGACCACATGAACGAAACCAAAGAAACAACGCCCGGCGGGCTGCCGGAGTGCCCGTATCAGATCGGCAAGCTGGCCTATATGGTCGCAATCGGCGACGCCATATCGGTCAGCGTCGGGGATGGCAAAAGGGGCGAAAGATTGCAGATGCCCTATGTGATGGCCGCGAACGTAGACGTTTTAATGACCGATGGTAAAGAATGGATCCCCTGCCATAAGGACGAATACGGAAAAATCGAACCGTTGGCCAACGCCTGCAAGGCTGTGTTTGGCGTTGTGCATGCGTCCTACGAGGACGCAGAAAAAGCTTTGAACGAGCTTGTTGAAAACTACCAGAAATCCCAGCGCCAACATTTAGATTGAACCACTCTCCCCGCCCCGGCGGGGCTATATAAGCCGCCAAGGCCGCATGAAGCTGCGGCGGCACCGCCCACAGCTGCCGCGTGGGTAAGTTCGGCAGCGCCCTACTGCGTGGGCAAACCGCAGGCCTCGCCAGGCCACCCAAGAGCCTGGCGGGCGCGAGAGGGCAAGCGGATTTTCTGCATGTTGCCGCTTCCCTGCTGCCTGGCTGCTTCAGCCGCTGCCAGGCAGCCACATGGTGCGCGTACAGTTACCGGCGGGTCTTAACCTCTTTCCCGCCGCACGGACCAACACCGGGGCGCACCACCATAACAGGCATAGGAGGTCCAGACCATGAAAAGAAGCTGCTACCAGTGTGCTGACAGATACCCAGGCTGCCACGGGACATGCCCGCGCTACGCGGCCGAGGATGCCGCCAACGAACGCCGCAAGGCCTACGACCGGCAGTTTGGATATGTAGACAGCATGCCGCAGACCACCACCTACCTGAAGAAGACGCTTGCCCCCAAACGGTGCGGCGGCCAACAATGACTGAAAGGATGAAACGACCATGACCAGAAAAAAGTGCATTAAAATTCTGATGAACACAGTGGCAGAAAGCCGATACCGCGAGGCGGCGGACCTGTTCACCCGCGCGCGGAAAGCAGCGCAGCAAGCACACATGAATGTCAGCAACAAGGAATTGCTGGCAAGGCTGTTAGGCTGTGCCATTCGTGCGGGTGCAAACTATGGCGAAGTGGAATTGCAGGCCCGCGCCTTCTGCTGGCTTGTATGTCTAAACAACAAGGAAGCCGAAAAGCATGACCGCCTGATGGGCGGCCCACGGGAAAGAATTACACAATAAAACAAGGCCGCAGCCCCGTGCGAAAGGGCTGCGGCCTTACCAGAACCAAGTGTCTACCTTTATTATATAGCGCTGCCCCGCCGCTGTCAATGCGCAGCGGGCATTTTAACGGTCCGAAAAGGGGCCGCTGGGGCGGCTTGTATAGGGGTTATTTTTAGCATCACTCCCACCCTGGAAAGAAAAGGCCAGGGCGGGCGTGGCCGGACGGAGGGAACGAAGTGCGACCGCCAACGAAGAAACAATACATCCGGGAACAGAAAACCATTTGCGGGAAGAACTACGCGGAAGTGGATTTCTGCTGGATTAGCGAAAAGGAACACCGAGCCGGTACACGCGGCCGCAAGCGCTTTGCCAGCAGCCTGGCCCAGCAGGGCCGAAACGCCGAGCGGGCCAGGCGGACGCTGGTGCAGCTGCTAAACACAAATTTCGATGAACAGGGTTTTTCCCTGACCCTGACCTATGAAGACATCTATCTGCCCGGCGGTGACGATGCCGCATGGCTGGATGTGCAGAACTACCTACAGCGCATACGGCGCTGGTTGAAAAAGCAGAAATGGCCGAACGCCGGAAAGCTGAAGTGGGTATGCGTAACCGAGAACCAGGAAGCAGATCCCGCCCACGGGCTGAAAGAGGTGCGCTATCACCACCACATGGTGCTGCAGGTGGATGGCCTGACCCCGGAACAGCGCGCCGCCCTGCGTGATGCGCTGGAAAACCAGTGGAGCACCGGCACTAACCGCTACCGCGAACCACTGGGCACCGTAAACGCCGACCGCCTGCAGCCAGAGCATGACAGCCTGGAGGGCCTGGCCAAGTACCTGCTGAAAAGTCCACGGCGGAAAAAGCGGTGGCATGCCAGCCGCGGCCTGGAGCGCCCCGCCTACCCACGGCCAAACGATACCCACTGGACACCCAGGAAGCTAGCAGATGCCTGCACCACGCTGGTGGATGATGCCGGATTCTGGGAGCGCCGCTACCGAGGGTATAGATTTCTGGGGGCTGTGCCCAGCTTTTGCGAAGAACGGGCAGAATGGCGGCTATACATAAAGCTGCGCCGAAAGCGCCGGTAAACCAAGCTATCCACCGCCACACCGGCGGGACGATATAAAACCAAAACCAAGGAGTGCGACAAAATGAACGAAAAGCAGAAGGTGCTGCAGCTGATCGAAGCCATGCAGCAGAAAGAAAAAGACGGCAGCCTGCTGTGGTGCGTGGCCGAAGACCTGAAGACCATGGCCAGCAGCCTGACCGAGGATGAAGCCAAACTGGTGGCGGCAGACCTGGAAGCAGGCAGCCACGATTTAAAAGCCTGTGAGAAAGAAATCCGGGCCTATGCCGACAAGCACAAGGACAGGCGGACGGGCTGCTGCCCCGGACCGATGGTGCCGAAAATCCTGCGCGGGTGCTTCGGCCTGCCGGAAGGGAACGTCCAGACGGTGCAGCCCACCCAGGAACCCTCACAGGCCCCGGCGGAACCGGCCAAGCCGAAGCGCAAGCGCCTGGACATTATGGACTTTATGTGAGGGGGCGGCTGCTATGCGGACAACTGAAGAGTATGCGGCTATGATCCCCAGCGCACCGCCCTTTGACCTGGTGAGCTATCTGCGCGAAAAAGGCAAAATGCAGACCGAGGTCATCAGCTACAAATGGCTGGGCCGTGATGATGCAGACAGCTGGCTGGATTGCGAAGACTGCCAGGAAGATTTGCGGCCCAGTGCGGCTACAAAATCGGCACTGCTGTGGTGCAGCGCTTGCGGCGGGCGCTTTTTGGCAGAATATCTGCCGCGGGAAAATGCAACGGCCTGCAACACATGGAGCGGCACAGGATGCAGCGGTGTGCAGATCGCCGATGCGGAAGTTACGGAGATCATCCGCTACAGGGAGTACGACAAACTGTGCTGCCCGCTGTGCGGCGCTGAAGCGGTTTTGTACAGCACCAACAGCCTGCGGTATGGCCGGGGCAACCAGGAATTTGTTGTGGTGCCCACGGTGGCAGGCGACTGCCTGGTACTAACCCAGTGGTGCATTGAGCGGCGGATTTACGATGGACACGCCGCCATGTGCGAAACCGCTGTAAATGCCTATATAGCAGACGGCGGTAAGATCATCAAACTGGCGCACTACCAGCGCAATGCTATGGCAGGTACATGGCAGAGCCTTGGCGAGTGGAAGCGCCGGGCAAAAGTGGCGGACGACATCCTTGCGCCGCTGATGTATGGGCGCGACCTGCCGGACCTGGCGGGCACCTGTGTGGAAAACGCCAAGCTGTGGGAGTACATGGAACAGGCCGAAGCCGGAGAAACCGCCTACCCTGTAGCCTACCTGCGGCTGTATTTTAAACACCCGGCGGTTGAAAACCTGATAACCGCCGGGCTGGGCAAACTGGTAGGCACCGGCATCAGGGACGACCACCGCCATAGGTACGGCTATGGGTACAGCACCGGCAGCATGACAGCCGCGCCAAAACTGGACTGGGTGAACTGGAAAGAAAAGCGCCCGGCCCAGATGATCGGGCTGGACAAGCAGCAGCTGAAAACCTGGCAGCAGATGGGCTTTGGGCTGGCCTGCCTGATGGTATGGAAAAAGCATAAACTGGCAAACGACGTCAGCTTTGCAGACTGCTGCACCCTGATGGCCGCAGTGGGGCCGACTTCGGCAGATGAAATCCTGATGGCCGGTGTGCCGCCCATCCGCACCGCCAACTACCTAAAGCGCCAGAACCAGGCGTGGAACTACCTGGAAGATTATTGGCGCATGGCCAGACTGGCCGGGTATGACATGGATCAGGATGCGGTGCGCTGGCCGAAAGTGCTGCAGCAGGCACACGACCGCGCAGCCGCCGCTGTGAAGTACCAGAGAATCAACAGCACGACCAAAGAAGCCTTTACAAAGATGACGGCCCGGTGCCAGGGCCTTGCCTGGGAGCATGACGGCATCTGCATACGCCCTGCTGCCACCCCGCTGGAGCTGATCGAAGAGGGCAACACGCTGCGGCACTGCGTGGGCGGATACGCCGGGACACACGCCATGGGCAAAATTATCCTGTTTGTACGCCACACCCGGCGGCCAGACCGCAGCTGGTACACCCTGAACATCAATGTGCTGACCAAGGAAGAGATACAGCTGCATGGGTACAGGAACGAGATGGTGGACGGAAAGCGGTTGAAAATTCCCCGGCGGGTCCGGGAATTTGTGGACCTGTGGGAACGTGAAGTGCTGGCCCAGTGGCAGATGCCGCCGGAAAAGGCAACACCAAAGAAAAAATCGAGATTTGCCGCGGCTGCGTCTGTGGCGTGATGGGAGAGCGAAACGGTGAAAGAAACTGTGGTACGTCTGAAGTCAGGCGAAGAAATTGTATACGATGACATTGCAAACGCGAAGTGGTACAAAAGCGAAGGCCTGGTAAAAATTGAGATGCCCGGTAGCCAAGCGTCCGATCTGTACAACATTGACGAAGTGGCCTGTGTGAGGGTCCGCGAAAAGGAAGAGGCTATGGCCGGGCAGGAAGATCAGCCGGACACCAGCGGATTGACGTTTGAAATCTACACAGGCGGAAATGAAGAGCCTGTCACATTTGGGACGGGGGTCATGGCCAAAATCAAATTAAGTGGAAAAGACCAAGAAGAATTACAAATCGTCGGAAATTTTGGCCGTAGTCAATGGAACTTCAAAAGAAGAGAACTTGGGGAAATTTACATTGGCAAGGGATTTTCAAAGGGGGAAAACAAAAAATGAAATACGACACTGAACAGATGACCTTTATCGGCACAGCCGGGACGGCGGAAGAATCGGCGGCACTGGCCCTGCACTATGAAATCATGGCGGCCGCCCAGACGGCAGCTGCCAGCCTGCTGGACCTGGCCCGCAAGATCAAGCGCATGCGGGACACCAGCGGCTACAAGGCGCTGGGCTTTGATACCCTGGAAGCCTACACCATGGCCACTATGGGCATGAAGCAGCGCCAGGCATACAACTACATCGCCGTTGCGGAAAAGCTGCCTGCACAGCTGATCGAACAGAACGCAGCGGCAGGTGTCACCAAGCTGGCGCTGCTGGCACAGTTGAGCGGGCAGGAACAGCAGCAGATTGCAGCCGAAACCAACCTGGCCGACACGACCGTGGCCGAGCTGAAAGCACAGATCAAAGAACTGCAAGCCAAAAATGCCGGGTATGCCGAACAGCTAAGCCTGCTGCAGGATCAGCAGCCGGTAGCCGAGGCACAGGCCGAAGAAGTAGACATGGACGTCCTGCGGGCGGAAATCCGCGCAGAGGTAAAGGCCGAAATGGACAGCCTGCACCAGGCGGACGCCAAGATGGCCGAGCTGAACCAGAAAGAGCGTGACGAAGCTGTGAAGGCGGCCAAGGATGCCCGCGAAAAGCTGGCCGAGGCACAGCAGGCAGCAGAAGATGCCGAAAAGGCCCACGCGGAAGAACTGGAAAAGGTCAAACGCCAGGCCTGGGAAGATGCCCGCACAGCAGAGGACAACTACAAAGCCAAGCTGGCTGAAGTCGAGAGTAAAGCCCAGGAAGAGACCACAGCGGCCCGCCGCCAGGCAGAAGAAACCGCCCGGCGGATGGACATGGCAGCGGATGAAAGCGCCGTGCGCTTCGGGCTGCTGTTTGACCAGCTGCAAGATGCCGCCGGAAAGGTGCTTGACCTGGCGGACACTGTACAGGCCGCCGGTGACGCAGAAAAGGCCGGGAAGTTCCGCGCCGCCCTTCGCCGGGCGCTGCTGGCCCTGGCGGATGAAGCAGAGGGGGTGCAAGCATAATGGCACAGGCTTTTGCTGATGGCGTCCGCCTGGGCGTTATGGCCATGGGCGCTGTAGTTGGATTTTGCGGGCTGCTGACGATCGGGTGCTGGATCGTGGCGGCTGCCATGGCGGTGATGGATCGCCTGACGCACAAAAAGTAATGGAGGTACACACGCATGGGCAAAAACAAGCGGCTGCCGAACGACACTGTGCTGGCTGCATTGCAACTGGTACGCGGCCAGGACCGGCGCAAGGCCGAGTACAAAGAGAAAGTGCGGGAGATCATTTCCCGCACGGGGGCCAGCTTTGTGGATACGCAGAACCGCGCGGGCCAGCCTGTGCGTGTGTACATGCCACATGCCAAGGGCGGCACCAGCAACACCACCGCCGACAAGGCTGAAGCCATAGACCAGCTGGAACAGCAGCGGGATGTGCAGATCATGCGCGCCATTGACGCTGCCACCGAGGCTATAGGGGCAGACATCCAGGACGCAGACACACGCCAGGCGCTGCAAAAGGCTGTTGCACTCAACTGCACAGATTCCAGAATCTGGGTGTATGAACGCCTGGAAGTACCGGGGATCAGCAGGCGGGAGTTCTACCGCAGGCGGCGCAGATACCTGGAAGATGTGGCCATCCGCGTGGGCCTGGGCTGAAAACTTGGCACTGTGCAAGCATTTTATGTGCTAAAATTAGTATCATAGAGAATTAGGAGGACAGCCAAGCGGCTGCCCTCTTTTTGTTTGGGGGTGCAGCAGATGGACAGAGAGACCAAGCAGAAGGCGCGCGTCAAGCGCCAGTGCACAGGCTGCATCTGGCGGCTGCGGGACGCTGACAGCAAGGCCTGTTCCCTGCCGCGCTGTGTCAACGCGGGCGTCCGCCTGGGGCCTGATGGGTGCTGGACCTACAGAAAGCCAGTGAAGAAATGCAAGTAAGCTGCAAGTGGTGCGGCCGCATACATCCGCGCGGCTATGTATGCCCACGTAGGCCAGCACGAACTAAGCGAGGTACAGCACAAACTGCTGTGCGAAACACCTACAAGTGGCAGAAGACCCGCGACGAAGTGTACCAGCGAGACCACCAGATGTGCAGGCTATGCCTGGCAGAAGGACGGATCACAACCAGGAACTTGCAGGCACACCACATCATACCGCTGGAAGAAAGCACAGCGACAGCCTACGACACAGAGTGGATCATCACCCTGTGCAGTGGTGCAGCAGACAGCTGCCACGAGCGGGCAGAGCGTGGGGACGTGAGCCGGGAGCTGCTGCATCGGCTGGCCGGGGAGCCGGTCGAAGCGTCCCTGCCGCCGCGCGCGGTGGCGTCTGGCAGGCCTGCGGGTGTCTGACAGGCCAGGGACACCCCCCTGGGGGTGCTGGCCCGGTGGGGCGGCACTCCCCCACACCACGCGTCCAGATAGATTTTTTAATTTTTTTAGAAATGAGGAATGGGCGCGCGGGCGCGTTGTAATGCGCGGTATATACGGGCGCGCGCATTAGTACCCGCGCGCGTGAGGAATTGTGCGAAAATGTGCCATAAATAACAACAAAACGGGGAAAACGCCCCGGCGGGATGGCTGAAAACGGCTGAAATTTTTGAAGAAGGGGGCGGGAGCATGGGGAGACCGGCAAAGGCTATTGGCGCGGCTGATGGGGCCAGGACAAAAGAAGAAATCGAGACCCGAAAGCAGACGGAAGAGAAGCTGAAGGGCGGCGACAAACCGAAAGTGACCTGCCCCGGCTACCTGACGCCGAGCCAACGGAAAATCTTTAACAAGATCAAGAAACTGCTGGTGGACGCGGGGGCGGCGGGCAGCTGTGACGGCTGGGTCATCGCCTTTTGCGCAGTAGCCATTGACCGCGTGGCGGAAATTGACGCAGCAGCAAATGCCAACGCAAGAGAACGGACCGACAAGGACACGGTAGCCGCCCGCAGCAAGTACATGGCCGACTTTTACCGCTGCTGCAATGAGCTGTGCCTAAGCCCCCAGGCACGGGCCAAGCTGGGCGTGGCGGCTGCCAAGGCCAAGGCACAGGAAAAAGACCCGCTGCTGGCCATTTTGCAAGACGATGACGGTTAAGCAGCACCCGGCGTACAAATACGCCAAGCTGGTACTGGCCGGGACAATACCGAAGCATTGCGAGGGGGTGCGGCAGCCTGTTGGGCGGTACGTCCGCAAGCAGGCTGCCGAGTTTATCCGCATTGCTGATGGGATGGACCCGAAATACTGCATCAACGAAAAGCGCCTGGCCAAGATCACCAAGCTGTTGAAGGTGATGCGGATGCCCAGCGGCCTGCGGGCCGGGGTGAGCGTGTATGACGCTACTGTGGGCTACCAGTGGCTTTTCTATGTGTCGGTGCTGTGCGTGGTGCACAGGGCCGATAAAAAGCACCGGCGGTACGAAACGGCCGTGCTGGAAATCTGCCGCAAGAATTTCAAGACCTTCACGGTGGCGACCGTCTTTATTTTGCTGATGCTGCTGGAACCGCGGTTTAGCAAGCTGTTTTCGGTAGCACCTGATGGGGCACTGTCCCGCCAGGTGCAGGAAGCCATCAAAAAAATTTTGCAAAGCTCCCCCCTGCTGATGCCGCCGGATGAGCCGGAAAAGTATTTCCGCACCCTGATGGACAAAATCAGCTGCAAGCTGACCGACACGGAATATGTGCCGCTGAACTACAGCAACAGCCGTCTGGACGGCCGCGAGCCTAACGTCTTTCTGGTGGATGAAGCCGGGGACCTGCCGAACGCATACGCCATAGAAGCCATGCAATCCGGCCAGGTGTCCATCCTGAACAAGCTGGGCTGCATTATCAGCACCAAGTACCCCAGGGCCAACAGCGCCTTTGAAGACATTGTGAGCTACGACAAAAAGGTGCTGGACGGCCTGCTGGACGATGAAACCGTATTTGCGCTGCTGTACGAGCCGGACGAAGAAATCACCGACGAATGGGCCACAAACCCGGACGTTATGGCACAAAGTAACCCGGCGGCGCTGGAAGTACCGGAAATCTGGGAAAATCTGCTGGCGAAGCGCCAGCGCGCCATTGATCTGCCCAGCGCGCGGGAAAACTTTTTGACGAAGCACTGCAATATCATTTACCAGGGCAACGCTGGCGAACAGTTTGTGGCGGTGGATCAGCTGAAAGCCTGCCGGGTGGAAAAGATCGACTGGGCAGGCATGGCCGTGTATGTGGGCGTTGACCTGGCCATGAGCAACGACAACTGCGCCGTGGCCTTTGCGGGCCTACTGCCAGACAACAAAGTGGCCGTGCAGGTTATGGGCTTTATCCCGGAAGGCAAAATCGAAGAGAAAACGGCACTGGAAAAGTTCGACTACAAGCGGGCGATCCATGACGGGGAGTGCATAGCCTGCGGTGAAAGAATTGTGGACTATGACCGCATAGAAAACTATGTGTTTGACCTGGCCGAAAAATACGGCGTGACCGTGATGCAGATCGGCTACGACCGATACAATGCCATAAGCAGCGCCCAGAAGTGGGAAAACGGCCGCCCCGGCGGGGACGGAAAGAAAGCATGCCCCGGCATTGAGACCGTGGAGGTGCGCCAGCACAGCGACACGCTGCACATGCCCACCAAGCTGTTTTGTGAGCTGGTGGAAAGTGGGCGGCTGGCCTATGTGGCCAACAGGCTTTTTGAAGTGAACGTGGAAAATGCGAAATGCACCTATGACACCAACATGAACCGCTATGTAAACAAAAAGCGCAGCAACGGCAAGGTGGACTGCGTGATGGCGGTAATTGATGGACTGTACCTGCTACAGCAGAATGAAATACTGGACGATTCCGGGGGCGGCTTTGTATGCCAGGTGTGTTGATAGCGTTTTGCACTTAACTGCAAGGGGGAGATTTTACGGAAATGAAATTGGAACGCGCCGAGCTGCGGGCCGCTGTGCAGGCGACCGAAGCGGCCGCGGAAGATACCGGCGGCAAAGTGATGGACGCAAGTTTCGCCGAGTTCCTGGGCATACTGAACGGCGTGGACAGGATCAGCAAGACCACGGCCATGAATATACCGGCCGTGGCGGGCGGCATTGAGTTCATCACCGCGCAGGCGGCTGCTGTCCCCTTCCGGCTTTACCAGCGCACGGACAAGGGGCTGGAAGAAGTGAAAAAGGATGAACGGGCCGAAGTGCTGAACTACGACACCGGCGACCTTTTGAGCTGTGCCGAGATGCTGCAAAGCCTGTACAGAGACTACCTGCTGGCCGGGAATGGCTACCTGTACATAAACAGGCGGGGCAACCACCTGGTAAGCCTGCACTATGTAGATTGCGACCAGGTGGCCGTAACGGTAGACCCTGACCCGATTTTTAAAAGCGGGCATGTGCATGTATACGGCCAAGTCTATAGGCCGTGGGAGTTTATCCGGCTATGCAGACACAGCGTGGACGGCATGCGCGGCACGGGCATTTTGGAGGAAAACAGCAAGATGCTGGCCCTGGCCTGGGCCACGCTGGTGCTGCAAAACAGCATTATGAAGGGCGGCGGCAATGCCAGGGGCTTTTTGACCTCTGACAGGAACCTGACAGACCCGCAGTTGGCAGCCCTGAAAAAAGGCTTTGCCGAGCTGTACCGGGCTGATGGGAACGGCGTTGTTGTGCTGCAAAAGGGCCTGGATTTTAAACAGGCAAGCAACACTGCGGTGGAAATGCAGCTGCAAGAGATCGTGCAGCAGAACCGCCAGGAAATCATGCTGCTGTTGGGTGTGCCCTATGAGGTTATAAACGGCCACGGAACCGAAGATCAGTTTAATGCCGCAATCCAGCGGGCGGTCGTGCCGGTCATCACTGCCATGGAAACGGCGCTGAACCGGGACCTGCTGCTGGAGAGCGAAAAAGGCAGCCTGGTATGGCGCGCCGACACCACCGAGCTGACCAAGGGTGCCATTAAGCAACGGTACGAAGCCTACAAGGTGGCCACCGAAGGCGGGTGGATCGGCAAGAATGAAATCCGCCGGCGGGAAGGTTTGCCAGTGGTGGAAGGGCTGGATATTATCGGCATGAATCTGGCCGACGTGCTGTTTGACATGAAGACAGGCAACTTCTACACACCGAACACCGGAAGCGTGGTGGACGGAAAGGAGCCTGTACCGGGCGACAACTCCCCCGCCCCGGCGGATCAGCCGCCCGGAAAAGAGAGCTTGCCAGACGATGGCGGCGATGCTATACTGGAAACACGAAACCGGGACTACAAGCGGGACGATAAAGGCCGCTTTGCCTACAGCGGCGGCCGGAAGAAGCGCACCAAGACCAAGTACGCACCGAGCCGCAGGAAGAACGCTTCCAAAGTGAACCTGAAGCCGGAAAAATATGCACAACTGTCTGGTGCTTTTAAAACCAAGCACCCGCAGGCAAAGCCCGCCGATGGCATTTTAACTGTCAGCGATGGGAAATACTTATATTACGCAACAGCGGCAGAAAACGGCGGTATCCATGTAAAAGGCCGCCAGAAAATCAAGTGAGGGGAACCACCATGTACAGGGACGCCTATGTGGATGAAATGGAACAGCGCTTTGCTGACTACCTGAACAGCAAAAACATAGACGAGGTAGAGGGAGCACAATCCATCATTTACGGCTGCAGCCAGTACCACATCGAGGATAAGGCCAGGGCTTTTCTTGAAAAGAACCCATCCCCCACGGGCCGGGAACTGCTGGAATTTTGCTTTGAAGCAATCCCTGAAGGACTATCCCCGGAGGATGACGGCGAAGACCTGATGGATGAAGACGAAGGAACCGCCACCACCTTTGAACTGGAGATGGTGGCGCAGCTGGCAAACCGGCTTGCTGATGTAGAGCGGACAGGGCTTGACGATGCAATGGCTTTTACCGCCGCCTGCGAAGATCAGGGCCTGCAAGACGCGGCCATGGACTATGTGACGGGCTGCGAAAGCCTGACCGTGCAAGACCTGTGGCACTGGCTGGCCAGAATGACGCCGGACGAATAAAACCGAATAAGAGACAAGCGCGATGCAGTTTTGCACCGCGCTTTTTTGTTTGTAATTTTGGAGGGTAACACTATGAAAAAGATGCTTGCTACAATTTTGGCTGTGCTGATGGCCATGGTACTGCTGTGCGGGTGCAGCAGCGAAGCCGACAAGGCAAATTACAACATTTCCAAACAGGCAGACTATTTCGAGAGTGAACGAAAAATCACCGTTTACAATGCCAGAACGGACACGGTGGTGCTGGAAGCTGAAGGGTATATGTCGATCAGCAATAACAGCCACAATGAACTGGTATGCACGGTAAAAGTAGGGCCGGATCAGTACAAAGTCAATTATATTTACCTGAACGCAGAGACCATGTATGTAGTTGAAGACATCACCGGCACGCACACCGACCCGTACCACTACAAGCTGTATTTCCACACCCAGGTCTTGCCTACCGTTGAGGTGAAGCCGTAACCACAAAGCATGGTGCAAACCGCACCGTGCTTTTTGTTTTGCAAAAAAAGAAAAAGGACGGGGAAACTGTGAAGAACGGCGCTAAAAGAACCAATGACGAATGCTATACACCGCCCAGCATTTATGAGATCGTGCGGGACTGGGCCTGCCGGGAATACGGCATTGACCCGGCCAGGATCGTGCGGCCTTTTTACCCGGGCGGCGACTACCAGGCGTTTGACTATTCCGGCGGGGCGGTGGTGGTGGACAACCCGCCGTTTTCCATCTTAGCCGAGATCTATGACTGGTACCTTGCGCAGGGCGTGCCGTTCTTTTTGTTTGTGCCGAGCCTGACAATTTTCAGCATGAAAAAAAGGTTTGGCGAGATGAACTGCGTAGTTGTAGACTGTGACATCCGGTACAAAAACGGAATTTTGGTGCGGACGTCCTTTTTGACCAGTTTTGGGGATGGGATCGTAGCGCAGACTGCGCCGGAGCTGACCGAGGCGATCAACCGGGAAATCCGGCGCCTGGAGGGGAAAGAAACCGCACCGCGGCCCCGGTACGCCCAGCCGGATGAGATCGTGACTGCCGCCATGCTGCAGAAATACAGTGCAAACGGGATCAAGTGGAAGATCCGCAGAGAAGATTGCGTGCGAATCCGGGGACTTGAAGAACAGGGAAAAGAAAAATATCCAGATGGCAGACATAAGCGAGAAATATACGGCAGCGGCCTGCTTTTAAGCGAGCAAAAGACGGCGGAACACGCCGCGATCAAGCGGGCTGTGGCCGCCAGGACAGCGCCGCCGGTGTGGCCGCTGTCTGACCGGGAAAAGGCACTTGTGAAGAGCCTGGGCCGGAAAGAGCCGCCGCCCGGCGGGGCCGGATATTACTACGACCTGACCGGCGCGGAGGACTGATGCCGGGAACAACGGCAAGACCGCGGCCCAGATGGGCCAACGATGCCCGGAAAGGGGGTGATCCGATGAAAGTTGAACGCAGAGGGAACCAGATACACCTGCATGGGTATGTGTGCGCAGCGGGCCGGGAAAGCCGGGTACTGCACCACCCCACCCATGGGGATTTTGTGGAGACCGTGGAGCCGGGCACCTTCGCCAAAGCACTGGAAGCGGCCGAGGATGTGAAGCTGACGCTGAACCACGGCCGGGAGCTGGGCAGCACCCGCAGCAACCTTGCGCTGGCAGAAGATGCCATTGGCCTGAAAGCGGATGCCTGGACGGATGATGCCGAGGTCATGCGCGCCGCAGAGCGCGGCGAGCTGCGTGGCTGGTCATTCACCTTCCGCCCGCGCCCCGGCGGGGATGTGTGGGAGGATGGCAAAGACGGCCGACCTGCCAAGCGCAGCCTGCGGGACATTGCGCTGGACGAAGTGGCCGTGCTGACCATTACCCCGGCCTACATTGCCACCACCGTGGACGCAGAGACCCGCAGCGAAGATGGGGCCGCCCTGGTATGCACCGAGGTGCGCAGCCTGGAAGACCCCGCCGAGAAAACCGAAAACACCGAAACCCGTGCCCAGGACAGGGCGCGGCTGGAACTGATGAAACTGGAGGTATGAACCATGAAAAAGTTGAAAGCCCTGATCGAGAAGCGCAACGCCAACCTGGAGGCCATGGGCAAAATGCTGGACCTGTGCGAGGCGGAAAACCGCGCTTTTACCGATGAGGAAAAGAAAACCTATGACACCATGATGGCCGAGACCCGCAGCCTGGCCGACACCATCCACGCTGCCGAACAGGTGGAGGGCATGAGCATGGAACACGAGATCGACCCGGCCAAGCTGGGCAGCGAGGCCCGCAGCCAGGAAGCCGCCACCAAGATTGAGACGGAAGAGCGCCGCGCCTTTGAAGACTATCTGCGCCACGGCGATGCCGTCACCCCCGGCGAACAGCGCGCAGCCACCAACATGACCAAGGGTGCAAATGGTGCCATTATCCCCCGCACCATCGCCCAGAAGATCGTCAAGCAGGTTTACAACATCTGCCCCATCTACGCCAAGGCCAGCCACTACAACGTGAAGGGCCAGCTGGACATTCCCTACATCGACACCAGTGCCGGGGACATCACCGTGGCGTACAAGGATGAGTTCAGCGAGCTGGTAAGCAGCGCAAACAAGTTCGGCAGCGTGACCCTGACCGGCTTCCTGATCGGCGCCCTGACCCTGATCGGCCGCAGCCTGATTAACAACAGCGACTTCGATGTTGTTTCCATCGTCATTGACCACATGGCCGAGAACTGGGCACGCTTCATCGAGAAAGAGTGCCTGAAGGGCACCACCGGCAAAGTAACCGGTGCCCTGCCCGGCGTTACGGCTGACCAGACTGTCACTGCCGCCAAGGCCACCGCCCTGACCGCGGATGAACTGATCGACGTGCAGGAAGCCGTGCCGGATGTGTACCAGCAGGGTGCTATCTGGATCATGAGCAAAAAGACCCGCGCCGCGATCCGCAAACTGAAAGACAACGAGGGCCGCTATCTGCTGAACACCGACCTGAACGCGCCCTGGGGCTATATCTTGCTGGGCAAGCCGGTTTTTGCCTCTGACAGCATGGACGACATGGCTGCAGGTAAGGACGCTGTGCTGTACGGCGACATGAGCGGCCTGGCCGTGAAAGAGATCGAGACCATGGAGATCGAAGTGCTGCGCGAGCATTTCGCAACCCAGCATGCCGTTGGCGTTGTGGGCTGGGCCGAGCTGGACGCCAAGGTGGAGAACGCCCAGAAGCTGGCCAAGCTGACCATGGCAGCGTCCTGATCTGCTGTGAGGTGATGGCCGCATGATGATCCCGGAAGTACGGGTGGAGACCGTGGCAGGATACTGCCGCATTGACACACCCCTGGATGACGCGGACCGGCAGGTGCTGGAAAACATCATCATGCCCGCCGCCAAGGCCCACATGGTGACGTACACCGGCCAGAAGGAAGAAGAGCTGGACAAGCATGCAGAACTGACCATCGCCTACCTGGCGTTGTGCAGCTTTTTGTATGATAACCGCAGCCTGGGCGCCGTGACAGACCAGAAGCAGAACGAACTTGTGGCCAGCTTTTTGGATGGCTACAACCTGAACTTGATGGCCTGGGAGGTGTAGCCATGGAAGCGGGAAACCTGCGCCACAAGATTACCTTGCAGCGCCCGGCGGGCGGTGATTTGAGCGACCCGAACGGCGCCACCGAGTGGGAAGACTACGCCACCACCAACGCCAGTGTGCTGCCGCTGCGCGGCCGGGAGCTGTGGGAAGCCCAGGCAGCCCAAAGCACCATTGACCACCGCATTATTTTGCGGTGGCGGCCCGGCGTAAAGCGCAGCACCCGTGTGCTGCTGGGCAACCGCAAGTTTGAGGTGCAGTACATCATTGACCAGGGCGAACGCCACGAATGGCTGCAGCTGATGTGCCGGGAACTGGAGGAGTAAACCGTGATTGAAGAAATCCTGAAAGATGCCTTGCAGCAGGTGGACGGCCTGGCCGGGAAGGTGTACAAGCTGGCGGCGCCGAAGGACGCCACCGCCCCCTACGCTGTTTTTGGCAAACACGACGACACCGAGCTGCAAGACCTGGACGGCGGCACGGGCTTTTGGACAGGCAACCTGGAACTGCACCTGCTGGCGGCCAACTACGCTGCGCTGAAAGCCCTGGAACAGGGCGTAAAGCGCGCCTGCCGCACGGCAGAGGGAAAAGTGACCGCTGACGGCTTGGAAGTGTGCGAAATGCGCGCCAGGGTGGCCGAGACCGAAGAGGCCCTGCCGAACACCAAGCTGGAACACAGCGAAATGGAGGTGACAGCCAGTTGGCTGGAAACCTGACGTTTGATTGGGACAAGGCGGCCGCCGCTGAGATCGACGCTGCGCTGCGGCAACTTAAGGACGGCACCCAGCGGGTAGCCGCACAAGCTGCCCTGGCACCGGCACAAGCAGAGCTGGAGGCTGCCAAGGCTGCGGCCCCCGTGAAGACCGGCACCCTGCGGGACAGCCTGGTGCTGCACATGGAGCATAACCGGCCGAACGGCAAGCAGGTGTACGATGTACTGCCGACCGCCAAGGCCAACGGCCTGCTGCAAAAGCAGGTAAAGCAGCCTGGGCGCACTGCCAACGGCAAAAGCCGACGAAAAACCGCCTACTACCCCGCCAGCCAGGAATATGGCTTTGCCACTGTGAACGGCGGCCGGGTAGCCGGTAAGCATTACCTGGGCGGCAGCATGGCAGCGGGCAGCGAGGGCTACCGCGAAGCGATCCTGGAAGAAATCGAAAAGAACGTAGACGAAGCCTGGGGCAACTAAGCCCCAGGCATTTTTTGGATTTTACGCCCCTGTAATGGGGCACCTGTGAAAGGAGACAAACTATGGCAATCAGTGTTGCAAAAGGTACTAAACTGACCATCGGCGGCAAGGCTGTGGCCCATCTGACCAAGATCGGCAGCCCCAGCGTTAAGTGGGACACCACCGAAAGCACCGCGCTGGATACCGAAGGCGATTTCAAAGAATTTCTGACCACCTTTGCCGAGGGCGGCGAGGTGAGCGTTACCGGCAACTTCGATATTAGCGATGAGGGCCAGAAAGCGATGATTGAGGCAATGGCAGCTGGCACGGATAACCTGGAATTTACCATTGTTTTCCCGAAAAAGATCGGGGCCGAGTGGGCCTTTAAAGCCAGTGTAAACAGCTTTGCCACCAGCGCCGAGACCGCGGGCATCGTGACCTTTGACGCCACCCTGAAAGTGAGCGGCAAACCGGAACTGAAAGCAAGCGAGGGAATCGGGGGCTGATAGGAGGGACAACCCATGACGAATAAAAAGAGCGCGGGCAACCGCGTATTTATGGCAAACCTGGGCAAGGCAGGCACCTTTGCCCTGAACTGTGGCCATCGTGAGCTGAAGCAGATCGAAAGCCTGCTGGGTATGAAGATCAGCGAACTTACCATGGAGAGTGTGCGCGAAATTGACTGTTGCCTGTACTGCATGGTGCAGCGCGATGCAGCCCGCAAACAGGTAGCCATGGACAAAGAGACCTTTAACGCAGCCCTGGACAACATGAACGCCGCCCAGTACTTGGCCGCCAGCCGTGCCGCTGCACAGTGCTACAGGGCAGCGTTTGATGTGCCGGAGGATGGCGAAGAGACGGAAGACACTGCCGATGGTGACGAAAAAAACGCCCCGACGACCCCGGCGAATGGGACTGGGACCGAAGCCTGGTGAGTGCTTTGCGGCTGGGGCTGACCCTGACCGAGTATGAAGACATAACCCCGGCGGAATTGGTTTTGCTGCTGCGGATACACCGGCAGCGGGAAGAAGATCGCCGCAAAGAGCACGAAGCCGACCTGTATGCCCTGGCCTGTATGACCGGGCAGGCCGTATGGGGCAAGCTGGAGCGCTTCGACACGCTGTTTGGCCGTGATGCAGATCACGCCCAGGAAATGACCGCGGAAGAAATGCTGGACCAGGTGCGGGCAATCAACGCCGCACTGGGCGGCACCAACAGCTTTGACAGTTAGGAGGTGATGGCTGTATGGCAACGAAAAACCTTATTGTGCGTATCGGCGCAGACCTTAGCGACCTTGCCAAGGCTACGGATGCCGCGCGCGGGCATTTTGCGAAACTGGAGCAGGTGCGGAAAAGCGCTGCTGCAAACCAGCAGGACAGCCTGACCAAGGAACTGGAAGCGGCCAACCAGAAGGTACAGCAGCTAAAAAATGAGTACCGGCAGCTGACCGGCACCATGGGCCAGCCAAGCACCGAAAACGGGCTGCTGAAGCAGCTGCGGGACGTGCAGAAGGCGCGGGCCGACCTGGACAAGCAGTATGCCAACAAAGATGGCAGCATAAAGGACACCACGCCGGAAGCTATTTTGCAGCAGTATGAAGTGCTAGAAAGACGGGCCGATGAACTGTACGACAAAATCCGCCAGATCAGGCTTGACCCAGCAAGTACGCCGGAGGCCCAGGCCCTGGGCAACCAGCTGAAAGAGGCTGCCCAGCATGCCAACGATTTGCAGAAAGAGCTGAACAAAAGCAAGGCCGAGAACCCGGACACGGGCAGCGGCCCCAGCCTGAAAGCCAAAGTGCTGGACGGCCTGACAGGGGCCGGTAACGTGGCCATGAAAGGCTTTGCCGGACTGGCCACCGGGGCCGGAAAGGCCCTGCAGCTGATACAGACAGGCGCTGGCAAGGCTGCCCAGTTTGTGGGCAGTATCCGCAGCGCCGCCAGTAACGCCCTGGGCGGAATTACCAGCATAGGCACGGGCATCGGCCGGGTGGCTGGGCGCATAGGCAGCCTGGCCGCCAGCGCGCTGGTGTTCAATGTGCTTAGCAAGGGATTCCAGGCGGTGCAGCAAGGCATATCCGGCATGATCGAGGGAGACAGCCAGCTGAAAGCGAGCCTGGCCAGCCTGCAGGGAAACCTGCTGACGGCCTTTGCCCCGCTGTGGCAGACGATCTTGCCCATTGTGCGGGCCGTGACGGCGGCCCTGGCAAGCCTGGCCGCCATGGTGGCCCAGGTGATGGCAAGCCTATTCGGAACCACCACCGCAGCCGCGCAGAAGAGCGCGCAGGCCTACTACAAGCAGGCCGGGGCTGCCAGCAGCAGCGCAAGCGCCAGCAAGAAGGCTGCCGAGGCTGCAAAGCGTGAGGCGGCAGACTTTGACATCCTGCACAAGGTGGGCAACGACAGCAGCACCGACAGCAGCGGAGGCGGCGGGAGCGTGACCCCTGACCTGACCACCGACATCAGCCAGCCCGGCAGCTTTGTGGATAAGCTGACCAACGCCATCAAGGATGACGATTGGTACAAGGTGGGCGAAATTTTTGCCGAAAAGCTGAACGAAGCCATGGAGGCCATCCCCTGGGAGGGCATACAGAGCACCGCGAAGCGCTGGGCAGAAGACATTGCCACCACCCTGAACGGATTTGTGGAAACGCTGGACTGGGGACTGGTAGGCAGCACCCTGGGCAACGGCCTGAACACCGCGCTGGGCTTTATGGACACCTTTGTGCAGACCTTCCACTGGGACAGCCTGGGCACCGGCATCGGCAACGGGCTGGAGGGCATGCGGCAGGCGGTAGACTGGTCACTTGTGGGCCGCAGCCTGACCAACGGCCTGAAAGCCGCCTTTGAAACCCTGCACGGCTTTGTGACGTCCGGCTTTAACTGGGGCGGGCTGGGTGATGATCTTGCAACGGCCATCAACAGCGCCTGGGGCAACGTGGACTGGGTGCAGGCAGCTGTGGATATTGGCGAACTTGCCAAAGACGTGCTGGAGACCGCCACGGCGGCGATCCAGGGCGTGGATTGGGTACAGATCGGCACAGATTGTGGAAAGGCGCTGCAAAGCATCGATTGGGGCGGCGTTATCGAAGAGGTGTTTGCCCTGATCGGCAGCCTGGTGGGCGCTGCACTGGGCGCAGGCTTCGGCTTTTTTACCGGGCTGTTTGACGGCCTGGACGAAACCCTAAACAAGTATTTTGGCGACATTGGCGAAAGCGGCATTGAAGGATTTTTCAACGGCATTGGCGAAATGCTGGGCGATGCGGCCGCCTGGGCCAAAGAACACATCGTTGACCCGTTTGTGAACGGTGTAAAAAATGCCCTGGGCATACACTCCCCTTCCACCGTGATGGCGGAAATCGGCGGGAACACGATCCAGGGCTTTTTCGATGGCATCACCGGGCTGTGGGACACTGTGACCGGCTGGCTGGGTGAACACCTGGGCGGCATTGTGGGCCAGTTCAATGATTGGAAAGACCAGAC
>CAKTAM010000020.1 GCA_934527255.1 uncultured Oscillospiraceae bacterium
GTTCCATACTGTTCCATCCCTTTTCTCCCGCGTGCGGCGGGCGGTGTTTGTCCGGCGGCACGCCGTGGGGCGTGCCGTCGGTGTTTACAAAATATCGTTGGGGTCGGCCAGCACACGGGCGTTTTCCGCCTGCTGCAGCAAAGCGTCCAGTGCTGCCGCGTCGGTGTACTGTGCCAGGCAGCTGCTCTGTTGCAGCATGGCCAGCAGCATTTTGCAGTACACGGCGTCACCGGCGTGAAAGCCGTCGACAAACTCGGCGTCCTGTGTGTCGGGCATCCCGGTAAAATCATAGCACTCCATGTCGAAAATGTCAAATATTTCCAGAATTTCCCCGTAAATGGCGTCCATGTAGGCATAGCGGCCGCTTTCCAGCATGGCCTGCCGGATGCCGGGGGCGTACGGCGGCAGATACCCCACGACCTGAATGCCCTGTTCGCTGCACCATCCCAGCAGCTCGTGCAGGATGTTCAGCGCGCCCGCGCTGACCTCTTCGCCGTACTGAAACCGGTTGCTGCCGTCGGCAATGCGTCCGCGGGCATCCGAAAACGTCAGATCGACCGCGCCGTCGGCCGCCTGCGCGCCATAGCGGTAGCTGCCGTCGCTTAAAAAGCCGCTGCCGCGCACGCGGGCGGGCACCCCGATAACACGTTCATCCGCCTGCAGCAGCCGCAGCAGGTTTATTTTTCCCTCCCCGCAGTGGTGCAGAAACGATTCCAGCATGGCAAGCGGCCGCACGGCATCCACGGTGGGGGCATAGTCGGCGTCGCTGGTGACGGCGGCATCCCATTCGGCGTTGAAAAAGTACTGATCCAGCCCGACGATCAGGGTTCGGGGCAGCTTTTCCGGCGGCAGGCTCTGCAAAAACGGCAGCATCTGCCCCAGTGTGCTCACAGCGCCCCCCGCATTGTAAAAATCGCCGTCGGGAAACATGGCGGCGCGAAACTGCATGGTGCGGCTGGTGCCCAGCACCAGCAGCTCGGCCCCGCGCGCGGCGGCCGTCTCGCTTTTCAGCTGGGCGGTGGCGTTGGTGCGGTAGTTCAGCTCAAAGCGCAGGGGCTCGCCGTCGGCCATGCGGGCAGCGACATCAGAAATGCGGCACATTTCGCCGCTTGCGGCCAGCGCGCCCAGCATTGCGGCGGCCAGCAGCACGACCGGCAGCAAAAAAGCGGTCAGGCGCAGCAGAAAACGTTTCATACGGTCCTCCTCACCGGCGGGCAAAGGGGGCTTTTCGGGCGCGCCGCAGCGTCGGCCGGAAAAAGGCCCTTAAAATTGAAAATAGATGGGCGCGCCGGTATCCACGCCGAAAAACAGAATGCACAGCGCAATGCCCCAGCCCAGCGCCAGCCGCGCCCAGGGGGCCAGCCCAAGCACCCAGTCCTCCAGCCCGGCGGGGCGGCTTTTCCAGTCGGCAAAGGCGACGACCGCCAGCAAAAACACCATGCGCAGCAGATAGCCGACATCAAAGCGCAGCAGCACCAGCGCTTCCTTCCACGGCTGCAGCTGCAGGGTAAAATCGGCCGCGATCTTGCGCAAAATGCTCCATACCGTGGCCAACTGCGCCGGGGCCTCGGCGCTGGTGCTGCTGCCCACACGGAAAAACACCCACGCAAAGGCCGTCAGCGCAAAAATAAATACGACCCGCAGCAGGGCAAACACCGGCGCGGTGCGCGGCAGCCGGGTGCGTGACTCCCACCGCCGCCACAGCCCGTCGCGCAGGCGTGCCGTCAGGCGGCCGATGCACTGGTACAGCCCGTGCAGCAGCCCCCATGCCGCAAAGCACAGGTTGGCCCCGTGCCAAAGCCCGCTGACGGCAAACGTGACCAGCAGGTTGAACAGCTGCCGCGGGCGGGCACAGCGGCTGCCGCCCAGAGGAATATACACATAGTCGCGCAGCCAGCCGGAAAGGCTGATATGCCAGCGCGACCAGAACGTACGGAAGCTGCCGGAAAAATACGGCTGCCGGAAGTTCTGCGTGACCTGCAGTCCCAGCAGCAGCGCCGTGCCCCGCGCCAGATTGGAGTACCCGGCAAAATCGCAGTAGATCTGCAGCGAATACAGTACGGCGCACACCAGCAGCGATAGCCCGCTGACGGCGGCGGGATGATCGAACCCGGCATCGACAAAGCTGCCCAGAATGTTGGCGACCGTCAGCTTTTCAAACAGGCCCCACACCGCAAGGATCACCCCGGCGGCGGCCTGCCGCTCATCAAAGCGGCGTGGGGCGCGCAGCTGCGGCAGCAGGGCGGCGGGGCGTTCAATGGGGCCGGTCAGCATCAGAGAAAAAAACGTGACGCTGACGGCATAATAGCCAAGGTGCGTTTCGGCACGGCAGCGGCCTGCGGCCACATCGGCCAGATAGCTGACGGTCTGCAGCGTATAATAGCTGACGCCGAACGGCAGCGCCAGCCGCTGCAGCGCCGCGGCGGCGGGCAGCCCCAGCAGCCCGGCCAGAAAGCCGGAATATTTGTAAAACAGCAGAAAGCTCAGGCACAGCAGACAGCCGACGGCCAGCGTCAGCCGCTGCACGGCGCGGCGGGCATTTTTCTGCCGCAGGCGCTGCAGCACCAGCGCGCCGCCCCAGCTGACGAGCACCGGCACCACCAGCGCAAACGCCAGCCGCAGGCTGCCGCTGACTGCGTAAAACAGCAGGTCGGCCGCCAGCAGGCAGCACCAGCGCAGCCGATGGGGAAGCGCCCAGTACAGCGCGAATACCACGGCAAAAAAGCCCCAGAACGCAAAACGGGTGAACAGCGTGGCGCATCCCTCCCCAGCAAAAAGCGTCCGCGCCGCCCCCAAAAAGCAAAAAGGGCGGCAAAACGGCCGAATCATATTTTTATTTTACCATAGAAACCGCCGCCGTGTAAACCCCGGCGCGGGAGGCCCGGCCGCTGTACCGCAGGGAATTGCCGGGCCGGCTGGCCGATTTGCCGCCGCCGTCCGGCTGTGCTGGTGCCCGGCGTGGGGCACAGGCGTGCGGTCCGCCCGGGCATCGGGGCAGAAAAGCCCCATTCCGCCGGGCAAGGCCGCGTTGAGAATTGACAAACCCGGGGCAAAGCGCTACAATAAGAAAGCTGTAAAAGAACGCGGCAGCCCGGCGACGGCGGCCGCTTACAAAACCTGTAGCATATGTAAGGAGAGCAGCTGTTATGGCCGAAAAGAAAACACGCACCCGTTTTGCCCCCAGCCCGACGGGCTATATGCACGTGGGCAACCTGCGCACCGCCCTGTACGCCTTTTTGAAGGCGCGCAGCGACAACGGCACGTTTATTCTGCGTATTGAGGATACCGACCAGGAGCGCTATGTGGAGGGCGCGGTGGATGTCATCTACAACACCCTGCGGCAGACCGGCCTTCTTTGGGATGAGGGCCCCGACATCGGCGGCCCCTGCGGCCCTTATGTGCAAAGCGAGCGCATGGGCATTTTCAAGGGCTATGCCGAGCAGCTGGTGCGCGAGGGCAAGGCCTATTACTGCTTCTGTGACGAGCATCGCCTGGAGGAGGTGCGCACCATCCAGAAAGCCAGCGGCCAGACCCCGCACTATGACGGCCACTGCCGCAACCTTACCCCGGAGCAGGTGCAGGAAAAGCTGGATGCCGGTGTGCCCTATGTCATCCGCCAGAAGATCCCCACCGAAGGCACCATTGGCTTTGACGATGCCGTGTACGGTCACATCGAGGTGGATGTCACCACGCTGGACGATCAGATCCTGCTGAAAACGGACGGCATGCCCACCTACAACTTTGCCAACGTCATTGATGACCATCTGATGGGCATCACCCATGTGATCCGCGGCAACGAATACCTTTCCAGCACGCCCAAGTACAACCTGCTGTATCAGGATTTTGGCTGGGAGATCCCGCAGTACATCCACTGCCCGCCGGTCATGAAGGATGCGCAGAACAAGCTTTCCAAGCGCAACGGCGACGCCAGCTATCAGGATCTCATCGCCAAGGGCTACCTGTCCGAGGCCATCCTCAACTATATCCTGCTGCTGGGCTGGAGCCCCAAGGGCGAGCAGGAGATGTTCACCCTGCAGGAGATGATCGACAATTTCACCGTGGAGGGCATCTGCAAAAGCCCCGCCATCTTCGACCCGGAGAAGCTGCGCTTCCTCAACGGCGAATACATCCGCAAAATGACGCCGGAGCAGTTCTATCAGGCGGCGCTGCCTTATATGCAGCAGGCCGTCCATGTGCCGTGCGACCTGCAGCTGCTGGCCAGCCTGCTGCAGAAGCGTACGGAGGTGCTGGGGGAGATCCCCGAGCAGATCGATTTCATCGACGCTCTGCCGACCTATTCCAACGAGCTGTACACCAGCAAAAAGATGAAGACCAACCCCGAAAACTCGAAAACGGCGCTGCAGCAGATCCTGCCGGTGCTGGAGGCCATTCCGGAGGAAAAGTGGGATCAGGAGACCATCCACACCGCGCTGTTTGCGCTGATCGAGCAGCTGGGCGTGAAAAACGGGCTGATCCTGTGGCCGCTGCGCGTGGCGCTTTCGGGCAAGCAGTTTACGCCCGGCGGCGGCATTGAGCTGGCGGTGGTGCTGGGCCGTGAGCAGACGCTGCAGCGCGTCAAAAGCGGCATCGCCCAGCTGTAAGCCAAAGAAAAAAGCATTTTTCTGAAAAAGCGGAGCAAAGCGCCGTCGGGTGCGGCTGCCTGTCGGCGGCCCGCGGCCCGGCGGCGTTTTTTAGAAAAGAGAACGACCAGGAAAAAAGGAGAACCACGATGGAGAGAACCGTTTATGCGCCGCACTCGGCCAACGCGCCCCGTTTGAAGACCGACGCTTTCTTTTCGGATGACGCCAATACCTACCGTTACCGCGGCTTTGTCGACCGTGCCACGCGCTTTGTGGAAGAATTCCAGCTGCTGCGGCCGGAGCTGTGGCGGCGCTTTGTGCAGCAGTTCCGCGAGGAGGCCGACAACGATGCCGGCTGGCGCGGCGAGTACTGGGGCAAAATGATGCGCGGCGCCTGCTTTACCTGGGCTTATACCCGCGACGAAAAGCTGTATGCACTGCTGACGCAGACGGTGCAGGATATGATGGACAGTCAGGATGAGCTGGGGCGCATCAGCACCTATGGCGTTCCGTATGAGTTTGACGGCTGGGATATGTGGAGCCGCAAGTATGTGCTGCTGGGTATGCAGTATTATCTGGAAATCTGCACCGACGAGGCGTTTGCACAGCGCATTGTCGTGTGCATGTGCCGCCAGCTGGATTATATCATTGCCCACATCGGTGAGGGCGAGGGCAAAAAGCCCATCACCTCGGCCACCCGTAACTGGCGCGGGATGAACTCCTGCTCCATTCTGGAGCCGGTCGTTCGCCTGTACAATCTGACGCAGCGTCAGGAATACCTGGACTTTGCCGCCTATATCGTGCGGCTGGGCGGCACCGATGTCAACAACCTGTTCGAGCTGGCCTATGAGGATGATTTCTACCCCTACCAGTACCCGGTGACCAAGGCCTACGAGATGACCTCCTGCTTTGAGGGCCTGCTGGAATACTACCGCGCGACCGGCGAGACCCGCTGGCGGGATGCCGTGGTGCACTTTGCCGACAAGGTGTTGGAAAGCGATTTTACCATTATTGGCAGCAGCGGCTGCACGCATGAGCTGTTCGATCATTCCACCGTGCGGCAGGCCAACACCACCAATGGCAGCATCCAACAGGAGACCTGTGTTACCGTCACGCTGATGAAATTCTTCTGGCAGCTGACCCTGCTGACGGGCGACAGCAAATATGTCGATGCCTTTGAAATTTCGCTGTACAACGCCTATTACGGGGCCATCAACACCGAAAAGGTGGTCGACCCCAGTATCACTGCACGGCATCCGGACTGGCGCATGGCGCCGCTGCCGTTTGACAGCTACAGCCCGCTGACAGCCGGTATGCGCGGCAAAGAGATCGGCGGTCTGATGCTGATGTCGGATAAACATTATTACGGCTGCTGCGCCTGTATCGGCAGTGCAGGCAACGGGCTGGTGCCCAAAATGCAGTGGATGACCAGCCGCGAAGGCTTTGTCATGAACCTGTACATTGACGGTACGCTGACGGGCACCACCAGCGCCGGGCAGGCCATTACCGTCGAAACACAGACGGCCTACCCCGTCGAGGGCGAGGTGCGCATGACGGTGCACCTGCCTGCGCCGGAGGCGTTTGAATGGAAGCTGCGCATTCCGGCGTGGAGCAGCCGCACCGCGTTGACCCTCAACGGCCAGCCGGTGGAGGTCACGGCCGGATATACCGCCCTGCAGCGCACCTGGCAGGAGGGGGACGAGCTGGTGCTGACGCTGGATATGCGCACGCGCGCGCTGCGCCCCACCCCCTATGGGCACGACATCCTGATGAACAAGACGGTGTGGAACCGGAACTATATGGTCGCCACCTATGACCGGGAGGATCCGCTGGCCAAGCGCCACATCGCACTGCTGCGCGGGCCGCTGGTGCTGGCGCAGGAAAACCGCCTTGGCTACAGCGTGGATACCCCCATTTCGGTGGCGGTGGATGCCGACGGCACCGTGGCCGTGCAGCGCCCGGCACAGGATACCGCACCGTACCCGCATCTGCTTGAGCTGAGCGTTCCGCTGACGGACGGCGGCCGGATGACCGTGACGGATTATGCATCGGCCGGCAAGCTCTGGAATGAAAAGAGCAAGATGGCCGTATGGATGCTGACGGAGTAACGCTCCATAGATTTCCCTGCGTTTGAAAATTCACCCGCATGACGTTTGCGCGTCGTGCGGGTGTTTTTTGTGCGCTTTTTCTTTTTTTGCGTCGCTTCCTTTCGATGGATTTTGCGCACCGGCGACTTTATAATGGGTGCGGAATCGGGGGAAAGGCCCCGGCAGGCTCAGGGCGCGGTACGCGCCGGTACACAAAGGGAAAGGGCGGACACAGAAAACATGACGGATCGGGAATTGCGAAAATTGGGCCGGGCGGCCCTATTGCAGCTGCTGCTTGCACAGCGCCGCGAAAACGAGGCGCTTGCCGCCCGGCTGCAGCAGGCGCAGGAGGAGCTGCGGCAGCGTAGGCTGTGCGTGGAAAAGGCGGGCTCGCTGGCGCAGGCATGCCTGCAGCTGAACGGTGTGTTTGAGGCGGCGCAGGCCGCGTGTGAGCAGTACATGGAAAATATGGCCCAGCGGATGGAGCCGACTTGTCCGGCTGCCGAAGTCCGCGGTGTGGCGGATATTTATTCGGCAGAGGATGCCCATCCGGCAGACGGCATCGGCCGGACGGCGCAGGCGGGAGCGGAAAGCGTCAGCTGCCGCGCAGCCGATGCCTACCCGATGGAGGCTGCCTGCCTCGCGGCAGCGGCAGGGCAGGAGGCGCGCCCATGAAAACGGCTGTGCTGCGCTGCCCAGCTGCCCGCGCGGCCAAAAAAGGCGCCGATCATCTGCAGCAGCCGCCCACCGCGGCCCAGCTGGAAAAGGAGCTTTGGCGCGTGCAGCAGCGCCGCCGCTGCTATTCGGCGCTGCGCTGCACCGTCTATACCCTGTTGGTTGCGGCGGCCGCGGCGGTGCTGCTGGTCACGCTGTGGCTGCCGGTGCTGCGCATATACGGCAGCTCCATGACCCCGGCGCTGCACAGCGGCGACCTGCTGCTTGCCGTCAGGACCGATGCGCTTCAGAGGGGTGACATAATAGCCTTTTACTGCAATAACGTTATTCTGGTCAAACGGGTGATCGGCCTGCCTGGCGATTGGATCGACCTTGACGCGGACGGTACGGTACGGGTCAACGGGCAGGTGTGGGAGGAACCGTATCTGGACGAAAAGGCGCTGGGTGAATGCAATATCACCCTGCCCTTTCAGGTGCCGGACGGCCGCTGGTTCGTTCTGGGCGACCATCGCTCTACCTCGGTCGATTCCCGGCATACGGCGGTGGGCTGCATTTCGCAGGAGCAGCTTGTCGGCCGGGTGGTTTTCCGCCTTTGGCCGCTGAAGCGGCTGGGCGGCATACAGTAGAAAGGAAGCGGATGCAATGCACAAGAAGGAAACGGGGAAAAAGGCCCGGCGGCCTCTGCGCTGGCGGCACCGCATGCTTTGCTGTCTGGCCGTGCTGGCGGCATTGGGCACGGCATATGCCATGGTGCTTCCGGCGCTGACAGCCGAGGAGCAGCCGCTGTGCGGGCTGCACGAGCATACGCACACGCAGGCATGCTACAGCGAACCGGAGCTGATCTGCGGGCTGACGCAGACGCCGGGGCATACGCACGGCGAAGACTGCGCCGTACCGACCGCATCGGAGCAGGCGGCCGCCCAGTCAACGCAGGAGCCGACGGCGCAGCAGGAACAGCCTTCCACGCAGGAGGATGCCGCGCCGGTCTGCAATCCGGAGGAAAGTGCGCCGCACACGCATACACAGGCGTGCTACAGCGAGCCGGTGCTGATCTGCGGGCAGCAGCAGCACACGCACAGCCCGGCCTGTTATGCGGATGCCGCCGCAGATGTGGAAACGGCGGAGCTTTGGGAGCAGACGCTGCCGACGGCGCTCAGCGGCAGCTGGCCGGAGGATCTGCTGGCCGTGGCGCAAAGCCAGCTGGGCTACTGCGAAAGCAGCCGCAATTACCGGGTGAATGAGGATGGCACGCGCAGTGCCTACAGCCGGTATGGGGCGTGGTACGGGCAGCCGTATGAAGCATGGAGCGCCCTGTTCGCCGCATTCTGCCTGCAGTATGCCGGGGTTCCGGCCGAGGCGCTGCCCACTGCCGCCGACTGTGCCGCATGGCTGCAGCTGCTGCGGGAGAGCGGACAGTACACCGAGGCCGCGCAGGCCGCCGTGCAGCGCGGCGATCTGGTCTTTCTGGATGGGGACGCCGATGGCGCTGCCGATCATGTTGGCATTGCGGTCAATACGCCGCAGGCAGGCGAGGCGCTGCAAACTGTTGTGGGCGCATGGGACGGCGCTGTTGCAAAGCAAAGCTGGGCGGCGGGGGACAGCCGTATTCTGGGCGTCGCCTCGCTGCCGCCGCAGACGTTTGGCTGCGGTGTACAGGGGCACCTGCACACGGCGGAATGCTATGCCGACGGGCAGTTGATCTGCCCGCGCAGCGAGCACCGGCACACGACGGAATGCCAGCAGACGCCCGCAGAGGAAGAGCCGGAGCCGTCAGAGGAGCAGCCCGCGCCGGAGCAGCCGTCCCTTTCGCAGCAGGAGGGCCTGCCGGTGGACTGCTATGTTCTGCTGGACGATCGCTGGCAGCGGATGGGCACGCTGACGGCCGCCCGCGCCGATGCAGCCCAGCCGCCCGCCGACGAAGCGCCCCTGCCGGAGACCCCGGCGGAAGCGCCGACGACGGCAGATGAGGCGCAGCTGCCCGGGGAGGCGGAGCCCCAGCCGTCAACGGACGCAGCGTGGCTTCTGCCTGCGCAGCAGCTGGAGGAGCTGCTGGGGGAATTTGGCTTTGAGGCGGCGACGGCAGCGCCTGAACAGTTGGCCGTCCGGCCGCGCGGCGGCACGGCAGGGCTGTGCTCTGCGGCGGCCGGGGCGGCCGACGGTCAGCTGACGCTGCCAGCCGCAGAGACGGCTGCCGAGCCGGAGGGCTGGGAGCTTTATTATCTGCCGGGCAATCGGCAGCCGCTTGTCGACTGTCCGTCGCCCGCCGCGCTGGAGGTCAACGGCAGCGCCTTTTATTCGGTGCGCATCTGCGATGCCGCAGGCGAGCTGCTGGCACTGCGGTATGTGCTCTCCGGCGGCACGCTGGATGAAGCCGCTCCCGACCTTGCCGCACGCTGGCTGGCGCTGCTGGCAGACGGCAGCGCGCAGCTGCTGGAGGGCGGCCGCCTGTATCTGTCGGCCGTCAGCGGGCCGGTGCGCCTGCTGCCTGCGGGCGAAGAGGCGCTGTTACCATATACGGTACAGCTTCGGGTGCGTATTGATGAGGAATGGCGCACGGTGGGCACGCTGCCCTGCTATTATGAGGGGAACGTCGGCCCCGAGACCCGGGCCTATATCACCTCCGATGCAGCGGCCGGTGTTCTGGCGGCGTTTGGATATACCGCCGACCGACAGCCCGGCTATCGCTTTGCCAGCGGCTATGACCGGCTGTATCTGCTGCAGAACGCACAGGGCGAGTGCCTGTCGCTGACCAAAGACGGCACGCTGGCCCCGGCTGCGCCGGACGGCAGTGAGCGGCAGTATTTCCGCCTTCTGACACAGGCGGACGGCAGCACGGGCTTTTCCCCGCTGGCGGATGACAGCCTTTGTCTGAACGCGGTGCCGGGGGCGGCCGGGTCGGATGTCTTTGCGGTAGAGAGTGCGGCGGCGGGTCTTCCGACGGCGCAGATCTGGCAGCCGACGGCGCAGCAGCTGTTTTCGGCGGATGGCAGCGCCATGCCGTACCGTGACGGCTACCGCATCGGCCTGACGGCAAAGGGCGGCGGCGATCTGCTCTGCTGCTATCTGCCCGGGCAGACGCAGGCGTTTTCCAACGTTCCACAGCAGGCGCTGCCCACCCAGGCCAACGGCTATTGGTCGGTGCGCGTGGTGGATGACACGCACAGCATTTACACCGCGGCCGAGCAGGAGGCCATGACGCAGTATGCTCCGGACGGCGGCAGTGTGACGGTCACGGTGCGCAACGGCGACGGTATGCTTTGGTCGTGCGTGGGCCGCGGCGCGGAGGGCGTGCCCCTTACGGTGCAGGAGACGCAGCAGGACGGCTATACCACCTTTACGCTTTCCAACGTCACCCAGCCGGTGGAGGTGACGGCCACCAAGGCAGATCCGGCCTTTACGGTGCAGTATTACGCGGTCATTCCGCGCTATGCGCAAAGCGGCAGTGATCCCCTGACCGTCATTGATACCTCCGGCGGCGTTCTGCCCACCAACGGCGGCAGCATGGCGACCCGTCGGCTGTATCTGGAGGGCACCGGCCAAAAAACGACGCAGAACGCCGGTGTGGCCACCGAGCTGTACCGGGTGAAAACCGTGGAAGAGCTGACGCGGATGTACCGCGAGGAGGGCTACCGGTTTGAAAGCTCGCCGGGGCTGGGCTATGTCAACAAGCTGGAGAAAAACGAAAGCTACCGGCTGGAGGCGGTCGGCGTGCTGAAGCCCGGCTGCGACCCGGCCAGCACGGCCGAGGCCGACTGGCAGTGGTACGCGGCGCAGGAGAATGCCCCGGCCTTTACCAATCTGGCCGCGCAGGCAGACGCCTCCACCATCCTCATTCAGGAGGGCACGGTGCTGCGGCTGCGCTACCGCACCACGGACAGCGACTATTACAACGACACCACCTTTTACGATTACGATATTTCCGGCGGCAAAAGCGGCGGCCGCTGGCGTACCGGCACGGCCGGTATCAACAGCAGCCAGAACTACACCGCCAGCCGCAACGGAAAGCGCACCTGGGCCTCCGGTGCGGATGTGCTGGCGTTCGGCAACCAGAACTGCGGCACCGGCATGGGCTGGTATGTGTTCGACGGCGGCTATCTCAACGCGGCCAACAGCACCAACCTCGGTTATCAGAAGGCTACCTTCGGGCTGGTGCAGGGGCTGAACGCCGACGGCACCCTGCGCTATAACGACTGGATCGTCGCCCCGAACCTGTTCAACGAGGGCGAAGCAAAGGGCAAACGTACCTTTGCGGGCAGCTCGCTGCGCTTTGACCGGGTGGGTGACACCTATACTCTTGGGGCGGCCACGCTGAAAAACGCCGACGGCAGCCGCCATACCGTCGACGGCCTGCAGTACTTCTTCCATCCGTCGCCGCACAGCGGCTGCATCTGGGATGGTGCAAACAGCGGGCAAAGCTGGCAGAGCAGCATTTTTACCAACAACTTCTGGCCGCTGGATGCGGCCACCGGCGGGGCGGACGGCCTGTGGGGCGCATACGGCAGCGAGGGCAATTATCAGGGCTATGCCAACGGCGGCAGCCCCGCCTCCGGCTGGAGCGCCCGCAGCGGCGCGTTCCCGGCCGGAGATGACGGCCGGGCGCACAACTGGTTCTTCGGCATGAACTTCTCGGTCGATTTCCAGCTGACGGAGGATTACGTCGGCCCGCTGGAATACACCTTCTTCGGCGACGACGATCTGTGGGTATTTCTGGACGGTCGGCTGGTCTGCGACATCGGCGGCGTGCACAGCTCCATCGGCGAGTATGTCGACCTGCGCGATTATCTGCCGGAGGGCTCCGGCGGCCGCCATACGCTGACCTTCTTTTATACCGAGCGCGGGGCCTCCGGCTCTACCTGCTATATGCAGTTTACGCTGCCGTCGGTCTCGGGCTCGACCGTCAGCCGGGATACCGGCGCTCTGCAGCTTTCCAAGCAGGTGGATGCGCCGGAGCAGGAGTACCGCGAGGCGGAATACCGCTTTCAGATCGACCTGCTGGAGAAAGAGGGCGGCGCGCCGCTGAACCAGACGGTCCGCTGCGCGCGCAGCGACGGCACCTATGCCACGGTGCGCAGCGGCGGGATCATCGGCCTGCACCACGGTGAAACGGCGCTGATCAGCGGGCTTCCGGCGGGCGCCTGGTACCGCGTTTGTGAGCTGACCACAGAAGGCTATGCAACGTCTGTCAACGGCGTCGAGGGAACCGTCACCGGCGGCAGCATTGCCGCAGGCGGCATTCAGCAGGCGGCGTTTGTCAATACACCCTATCGCGAGCTGCCGCAGACCGGCGGCACCGGAACACTGCTTTATTGGGGCGGCGGCACGGCGCTGACCGCGTTCGCGGTCTGGTTCGATGGCCGTCGGCGCAGAAAGGAGGCATGCGCAGGCCCGGCGGCCCGTCACCGTGAAAAAACGTTCAACCGCAGAAGAAAGGAAAACACTCCTACATGAAACAGGCAAAAAAACTGGCCAGCCTGCTGCTGGCCCTGCTGGTGCTGCTGGGGCTGGCCGTTCCGGCACTGGCTGCCCAGCACACCTATGAATTGTATCAGATCTTTACCGGCGATTACGCCGACGGTATTCTTTCCAACGTCAAATGGGGCAAAAACGGCACCTCCACGCCGGGCCAGACGGTCGAGGCGGATGTGCTGCGGGCGCTGGAGGCCGTGACGGCGGCGACCAGCGACACCGAAAAGCTGACGGTCATCCGCCGGTATGCCGATCTTTCGACCGAACCCTATCTGACCGGCAGTGCGGGGCAGTCGCAGTTTACCGATCTGCCAAACGGCTATTACCTGGTGCGGGATGTGCCCGGCACGCAGGGGGGTGAGAACGACTTCAACACGCTGTATGTGGTGCAGGTGGTGGACAGCACCCTGACCGTGCACCCCAAGGGCGATGTGCCGACGGTGGAAAAGAAGATCGTGGAGGGCGAAGAGCGGGTGGACGCCAACGAGGCATCCATCGGCGATACGGTATCGTATGAGATCACCGGCACCCTGCCCGAGAACATCGCCGATTATCAGACGTATTATTATGTGTTCACCGATACGCTTTCCCGCGGGCTGACCTACCGGGAGGATGCCCGCGTTACGCTGGATGGCGTTGACGTTACGGCCTGGTTTTACTGCGGCGCACAGGCGGCAGCCGACGGGGCCACGACCCTGACCTTCGGCATACAGGATCTGCTGGCGCTGACAAAGCTGCAGGGCATTTCCGTCTCCGCCAGCAGCCGCATCGTCGTGCGCTATTCGGCCACGCTGAATGAAAATGCGGTCGTTGCCGGTGCGGGCAACCCCAACGAGGTGCGCCTGGCCTACTCCAACGACCCCAACAACAGCGGCTCCGGCACGCTGGAGCCGCCGCCGGAAAACCCCGAAAAGCCGTCGCCGGTTCATCCCGGCGGTGAGACCCCGAAGGATGAGGTCGTCACCTATACCACCGAGCTGACCGTGCTGAAAAACGACGAAGAGGGCAACATTCTGCCCGGGGCCGAGTTTACCTTGACCGGCGACGGCGTGAACATTGTGCTGGTCACGGTCACGACCTTCACCGAAGACGCCGAGGGCGCTTACTGGAAGCTGAAAAACGGCACATACACCACCACGCCGCCGATCGTGACGGGCGGGGAGGACGATAACAGCGCCGATTACGAAAGCACGGAGATCCGCTATGCCAAGGAGACCCGGCTGACGGCGAAGGGCAGCGGGCAGACGCAGACGGCCGTCAGCGGCACGGTCGACCCCGAAACCGGCCGTGTGACATTTACCGGCCTTGGCGCTGGCACCTATACGCTGACGGAGACCGTTACCCCGGCCGGTTACAACACCATTGCGCCGGTCACGTTTACGCTGACCTTTGACGCGAAGACAACGGCCTTTCTTTCGGATAACGAGGCCATTCGTGTTGGGCAGGACAACCGCCTGGCCGCCACGGTAGTCAACGAAAAGGGCTCGTCGCTGCCCGGCACCGGCGGCATGGGCACGACTCTGTTCCATGCGGCGGGCGGCGTGCTTGCGGCGGCCGCGCTGGTCGTGCTGCTGGCGCGCAGACGCCTTGATGTCGAGCGGTAACCAAAAGGCGTTCGCCGGGCGCTTTCCCGGCGGCTATGGCGCATTCGTTCCGTAAACATACCACGCAAGCGCCGTTGCGGCCGGGACGGTATCTGTGCCGTCCCGGCTTACAGCGGCGGGGAGAACCCTGCATGAAAAAGAGAAAACGTACGACCATCCTTCTTTTCCTGATCCTTTTTGCAGGGCTGTCCCTGCTGCTGTACCCCACCGTCAGCAACTACTGGAACACGCTGCACCAGTCGCGTGTCATCGCCGGGTATACCGGCCAGCTTGCCGCGCTGCCGCAGGCAGACCGACAGCGGCTGTGGGCGGACGCACAGGCATACAATCAGGCGCTGCAGGAAAAAAGCAATCCTTTTTTTCTGACGCAGGCGGAGCAGACCGCCTACGCCGGGCTGCTGGATGCGGCTCAGAACGGGGTGATGGGCTATCTGGAAATTCCGTCCCTTGACTGCAGACTGCCGATCTATCACGGTACGGATGAAGCGGTGCTGCAGGTGGGCGTCGGGCATCTGGAGGGCTCGTCGCTGCCGGTCGGCGGGCCGGGCACGCACTGCGTGCTTTCCGGGCACCGCGGGCTGCCCAGCGCCCGCCTGTTTACCGACCTTGACCGTCTGCAGCCCGGCGACGGCTTTACGCTGCATGTGCTGGAGGAAACGCTTTCCTACGAGGTGGATCAGATCCGCATTGTCGAGCCGCAGCAGCTGGAGGAGCTGGCCATACAGCCCGGCGAGGATTACTGTACGCTGGTCACCTGCACGCCGTACGGCATCAATACGCACCGGCTGCTGGTGCGCGGCCGCCGGGTAAGCGACCGGCCGCAGGCGGCGCAGGCGCATCTTACGGCGGATGCCGTCGCGCTGGATCCGGCCGCGGCGGCCCCCTTGGCCGCTGTGCCGCTGGGGCTGCTGTTGCTGGCGGCGGCCGCACTGCAGGCGCACCGAAAAAAACAGAGAGGAGAACGGACGTGTTGAAATTCAGGTATCTGGCGGTATTGCTGGCTGCAGCGCTGCTGTGTACGGCGGCCTTTGCGCTGGAGGTGCCGGAGCTTTCGCGAACAGGGTCGATCCGCGTGGTCATGCGGCAGGGGCAGACGGTCGTCTCGGGCGGTACGCTGGCGCTGTACCGTGTGGGCGACATCGAGGCTGAGGACGGCGATTACCGTTTTCGCCTGACGGCGGCGTTTGCCGAAAGTCAGGTGCCGCTGGAGGAGCCCGCCTCGGCCCACACGGCCCAAAAGCTGGCGGCCTTTGCGCAAAGCAGCCGTTTGACCGGGCAGGAAAAAGCCGTTGCCGCCGACGGCAGCGTG
This sequence comes from uncultured Oscillospiraceae bacterium, assembly GCA_934527255.1. GTDB lineage: Bacteria > Bacillota > Clostridia > Oscillospirales > Ruminococcaceae > UBA1762. The sequence goes on from CAKTAM010000020.1 coordinate 15,722, forward strand.
ACCTTTTCGCCCCTGCAGCCGGGGCTGTATCTGCTGGTGCAGCCGACGGCGGCCGAGGGGTACGACCCGGCTGCGCCGTTTCTGGTCAGCGTGCCGCTGCAGCAGGATGGCGCCTATTGCTACGAGGTGGATGCTTCGCCCAAGGTCGAGGTGAAAAAAGCGCCTGCCTCCACACCGCCGCAGGGGCCGAACCTGCCGCAGACCGGCCAGCTGAACTGGCCGGTGCCGGTGCTGGGAGGCCTGGGGCTGATACTGCTGGCGGTGGGTGGCCTGCAGCGGGCACGCAGAGGAAAATATGAGCAGGAGAGCTGAACCGGGTGCGGTGTGCCGGGCGCTTGGCCTGCTGCTGCTGACGGCGGCGCTGCTGCTGTTTTTGGGCAACTGCCGCGAAGCGCGGCGGGCCGCCCGCACCGCGCAGGGCCTGAACGAGCAGCTGCTGCGGCAGATACCGGCGGCATCGCAGGCCGCCGAAGGCCCGCAGACAGCCGCCGGGCAGCCCGATGTGCAGGCTGAGCCCACCCTGACGGTGGACGGGTACGACTGCATCGCCAGCCTGAGCATACCCGCGCTGCAGCTGCAGCTGCCGGTGCTGGCGCAGCTGGATGAAGCCGGTCTGAAGCTTGCCCCCTGCCGGTATGCCGGTTCGCTGCAGGCGGGCGGGCTGGTCATTGCCGCGCACAATTATACCCGGCACTTTGGCAGGCTGTATTGTCTGCGGCCGGGCGACGCCGTGCAGCTGACGGCGGCAGACGGCAGCGTGTATGACTATACCGTGCAAAGCGTGCAGAACCTTTCGCCGCAGGCGGTGCAGCAGATGACCGACAGCGCATACGACCTGACGCTGTTCACCTGTACCTACAGCGCCGCGCAGCGCGTTACGGTGCGCTGCAGCCGGGCCGACCCAGCCGGGGACGCGCCCGGGATATGACGGCGGAGGCCGCCTTTGGCGGACGGACTTTTCAGTGCGCTGCGGCAACATGTTGAAACCGCCGTTGGTACGCCGCCTGTCGGCAAGAACCGTTCAAAGCTGCCATACGCCGCCGTTTGCGGGCGGCAAAGAGCGGCCGCCTGCTGTCGGTATCCCCGGCAGTCGGCGGCCTGTTTTTGCTGCAGACCGCGGCCGGGCTGCCGGCTGCGGCGGGCAGTGGAAGGCTTTCGCAAAAGGCAGGGGCCGCTCTAATATCGGATCGGGGCAGCAGGGAAAACAGGAAAGGAATCCCGCCCGGGCGATCAAAAACGATAGGGGGCAATGCCGCAGTACTTTGCCGCCGCAAGGCGGCCCGCAGGCCATTGACAGCGTACGGGGCGCGTGCTACAATAAAGCTGTCTTCCCGGTTTGGGAAATCAATACAGGGATGAAAGGAAAAGGAAACCATGAAAACAGTAAAGGATAAGTATCTTGTCGTCGGCGCCGATTTTGCCGGTTATCCGCTGAAGGAGGCCGTGGTCGCGCATCTGAAGGCCAAGGGCTGGAAGATCACCGATATGGGCGTGACCGACCCCAACGCCGAGGATACCGACCTGATGTTCCACCGCATTGGCCTGCGGGTCGGCAGCATGATCTCGGAGGGCGAGTTTGAGCGCGCGCTGCTGTTCTGCGGCACCGGTATGGGCATTCACATTGCCGCCAGCAAGTGCCCGCATGTGCACGCCGGCGTGGTGGAAAGCGTCCCGGCCGCCCTGCGCGCCATCACCGGCAACGGGGTCAACGTGCTGGCAATGGGCGCGTTTTATGTTGCGCCGCAGATGGGCTGCGACATTGCCGATGCCTACCTGAATGCCGAGCTGGGCAGCGGGTACGAGTGGTGGCATAATTTTTATGAGTTCCACAAGCTGGCCATTGACGAGCTGGAAGCCTTTGATTATGAGGAATACAAGAAAAACGGCTTCAAGGTCAAGCATCTGGGCGATTACCCCCTGACGCTGGAGACCAAGCCTGACTGATCGCCACAGACAAAAAGCATGCAGGCCCGCGGCTGCCCTTTGGGGCGGCCGCGTTTTTTCTATGCTGCTTGGCTTTCCGGCGGCCGCATGTTTAAAATCGCTTTTTTCAGGCAGCGAAAAGGCCCGCCCACTCTGCCGGTGAGGCAGAAGCGGGCGGGCCGCATGCAGCGACGGTTCAGCGCCTTCAGGCCAGATAAAAGACCTCGGTCGCCTTGGGCTGCGCGCCGGTGACGGGATCCATCTCCATCACCATGACGTCCTTCATATACTCGTTCCATTTGTCGACAACAGGGCTGTCCGCCTGCGTCTTGGCGGCAAAATCCGCGCCCTTTTCGCATTCGTAATAACCGAACAGCTCGTTGCCCACATTCCAGATGGAATAGTTGACGATCCCGGCCTCTTTCAGCACCTTGACCAGCTCGGGCCAGATCTCATTGTGGCGGCGGACATATTCGTCTTTCATGCCGTCCTTGACAACGGCTTTCCATGCATAGCGTTCCATAACCTTACAGCTCCTTTTATTTTGATGCAAGCTTGTTTTTCAGCGGGCGGCGCCCGCCTGCGGACAAAAGAGAATTCATCCGACGGTGCGGATGCAGTAGCGCCCGGCGTACAGCGTGGTGTGGCGCTGCAGCGTCAGCGACGCGCTGCGCACGCCGTTGACCAGCACCTCGCCGCTTCCGGCGGGCAGAATGAAATCGGCCTCGGCGTCAAAGGGCACCTCCACCTCGTATTCCACGCCGCCTTCCACCTGCTTCCAGCCGCTGACATACCGCCCGGCCGCCGAGCGGTAGACGGCGCGCACATGGTCAAAGCGGCTGTCCGGCATGGGCCGGATGCGCGCTTTCTTAAAGCCGGGTGCCTCCTCAACGGGGTTCAGACCGCACATGTAGCGGTACATCCACTCCATCACCGCGCCGTAGGCATAGTGGTTCATGCTGTTCATGCCGGTGTCGCTGACAAGGCCGTCAGGCAGCACACTGTTCCAGCGCTCCCAGATGGTGGTTGCGCCCATGTTGACCTCATACAGCCAGCTGGGCAGCTCCTCGTTCAGCAGCAGGGTATACATTTTTTCTACCAGACCGTTTTCCGACAGGGCGCTGCACAGCTGGTAGGTGCCGACAAAGCCGGTGTCCAGATAGCCCTTGCGGTCATCCAGACGGTGGGCAAGGTCGGCAGCCTGCCGGGCGCGGAACGACTGCGGGGCCAGCCCCATGTACAGCGACATGGCCAGCGCCGTCTGCGTGGGAATGGCCAGACGCCCGGTCGGGGTGAAGAATTCCTCCCGGATGGCGGCCAGCACCTGCTCGGCCAGCTGGGCGTATGCAACGGCCTCCTCGGTCTTGCCCAGGGCAGCGGCCGCCTTGGCCGTCAGATGGGCCGACCAGTAATAATAGCCCGAGGCAACATAGTAGGCGTCGGTACCGCCCAGGCAGCTGCCCGCAACGGGGTTATCCATGGCCAGCCAGTCGGCAAAGTGGAAATCACACAGCCACAGGCGGCGGCTGCCGCACACCTCGTCGTCCCGGCTCTTGATGTAATCCGTCCAGCGCTTCATGTTTTCATACTCGCGCTGCAGCTGGGTGCGGCTGCCGAAATACAGATAGTTGTTCCACGGGATGATGGTACCGGCGTCGCCCCATGCGCACGAGCCGTACTGAACGGCGCGCGGCTCCAGAATGGAGAGGATATCCGGCACCACATGGGGCACGCCGCCGTTGTGATCCAGCTGATCCAGCAGCATATCATGCAGATATTTGGAATAAAAGGCGGCCGTATCCATGTTGAAGTTGGCGGTGCCGCTGAACACCTCGGCGTCGCCCGTCCAGCCGAGACGCTCGTCCCGCTGCGGGCAGTCGGTGGGCACATCCACAAAGTTGCCGCGCTGGCCCCACTGCACGTTGGCGATCAGCCGGTTCACCTTGGGGTTTGAGGTCTCGATACTGCCGGTGGATTCCATATCCGAATACAGCACGCAGGCATGGAAGCAGGACAGATCGACCGGCTCGATGCCGGTCACCTTCATATAGCGGAAGCCGTAGAACGTAAAGTGCGGGCGCACATGTGCGGGGCGGCCGCTGCTGATGTAGGTGTACTGCTCCTTGGCGGTGCGCAGGTTGTCGTTGTAAAAGTTGCCGTGCTGCAGCAGCTCGCCGAATTGCAACTGAACAACGGCACCGGCGGGAAGATCGCAGTCAAACTCCACCCAACCGGTCATCTCCTGCTGGAAGTCGACCACCCATTCCCCGGCGGGGGTGTGCAGCAGCTCGGCGTGCGGCCAGCGCTGCATGATCTTGATGGGCAGGCTCCAGCGGTCGGTCAGCGGGGCATCCGGGGCGGCAGCCGGTACGGCGGCGGCCCAGCCGTCCATGGCGGCGTCCGGGGTGCTCCAGCCGTCGGTCTCCAGCCGGGCGTCATACCACTCGCCGTCATAAATGCCGCTTTCGGTAATGGGCGAGGTATGGCAGCGCCAGCTGTCGTCCGAAACGACGGTGACGGTGCGGCCGTCGGCCAGCTCGATCACCAGCTCGGCCAGCAGCTTCAGCTCATCGCCGAAAATGCCGCGCTTGCGGTCAAGAAAGCCGAAGCGTCCGGCATACCAGCCCTTGCCCAGCCAGAAGCCCAGACGGTTTTTCCCGGCGTGCAGCAGGTCGGTAACATCATAGGTCTGCACCTGAATAAAGTGGTTATAATTGTTGCAGTCGGGGGTCAGATATTCGTCGCCCGCCTTGCTGCCGTTCAGCTCGGCCTCGTACAGGCCAAGGCCGGTGCAGTACAGGCGCGCGCGGGTCACCTCGCCGTCCAGCACAAAATCCCTGGCCAGCAGCGGATGATTGCCGGCCTCCTGCGGCGCGGCGATCCATTCGGCCTGCCAGGGCTCCTCCAGCTTGCCGGTCTCAAACCAGCTGGCGGCGCTGGCGGTCTCGCCGTTGTCCGCCCAGACGGTCACACTCCAATAGTAGCGGGTGCGGGGGGCCAGCTCGGCAGTGCAGACGACCTCCAGACTGGAAAGATCGCTTTGGCGGCCGGTGTCAAAAACGGGGTCTGAAAGATCCTCCTGCAGGCTGACGACCACGCGGGCGGCGCTTTGTCTGCGGGCGTCGGTGTCCTCCACAATCCAGGAAAAGGCCGGTGTGCGGCCCAGCGCAAAGCCAAGCGGTGTGGCGATGCGGTTGGTTTTCAGTGCGGTCAGTTTCATGATGTACATCCTTTCTTTTCCCTGCGCCGCCGCGCGGTTTTCCGGCGGCGCTGCGGTACAGCCGCGGTGTGCGCCGCGGCTGCAAGCCCATTATAATCTGCCGGTCGGGGCTTGTCAACCGTCGTTTTGTAAGGAAAAACACATCGGCCGCCGTCGTGGTCAATTGACAGTCGGCACGCGCTCTGCTATGATAAGAAAAAACGGCAGACCTGCGGCGAAGCAATGCGCCCTGCACCGGCCTCCGGAAGGAAAAATGACTTGCCCGCACGGTGAGCAGACGGCGGGCGCCGAAAGAATAAAGGAGAAGAAGCAATGAAAAAAGTGATCGTTGTCGGCAGTCTGAATGTAGACCTGACGGTGTACACCCCGCGCTTTCCACTGGCGGGGCAGACGGTGGTGGGCCGCACGCTGAAGATCGGCATGGGCGGCAAGGGCAGCAACCAGGCCACGGCCGCCCACCGCAGCGGCGGGCAGGTCTGCATGATCGGCCGCATGGGGCGGGACGCCATGGCGGATGTGGTGCGCGCCCATTACGAGCGCGAGGGCATGTCCCGCGCATACATTACGGAAAGCGATACCGCCGAAACCGGTACGGCTTCCATTGAAGTAGAGGACGCCGGGCAGAACCGCATTGTCATCGTCAAGGGGGCAAACGCCGAGCTGAACGCCGCGCAGGTGGAGGCCGCGCAGGCCGAATTTGCCGCCGCCGGGGTGGTGCTGACCCAGCTGGAGACCGGATGGGAGCCGATCGAGGCCGCTTGTCGGCTGGCGCGGCAGAACGGGATACCGTTTGTGCTGAACCCCGCCCCGTATCAGCCCATTCCGGCGCAGCTGCTGCAGAAGGTCGATTGGCTGACCCCCAACGAGACCGAGGCTGCCGAGCTGACCGGTCTGCCGGTGACGAATGGGCAGCAGGCGGCGGCCGCCGCTGCGGCCATTCGCCGTATGGGGGTGAAAAACGTCCTCATCACGCTGGGCAGCCAGGGTGTTTACGCCGTGTGGCAGGGCGGCGAAGAGCTGCTGCCGCCGCCCGCCGTCAAGGCGGTGGATACCACCGGCGCAGGCGATGCCTTTAACGGAGCCTTTGCGGTGGCACTGGCCGAAAGCCGTCCGGTGCCGGAGGCGCTGCGCTTTGCCAGCTGCTGCGCCTCGCTTTCGGTGACGCGGGCCGGGGCAGCCGCATCCATGCCGTGGCGACAGGAGATACTGGCCCTGCTGGAAGAAGCCTATGGCTGCAAGAACTGAAGCTGATAAACGCGAAAAAGCAACAAAAAGAAACGAGAATATTACAATGAGTATAGAAAAAGCAGCCGATGAACTGCAGCCGGTGTGCCGCATCGTCGGGGCGGGCGAGGGCTTTCCCGATTTTGCCCCGCTGACGCAGCGTGTGCCGGGCGACCTGCTGATCGCCGCCGACGGCGGCTGCGCCGCACTGGAAAAGCTGGGCGTCACGCCGGAGCTGGTGCTGGGCGATTTTGATTCGCTTGGCTATGTGCCGCAGGGCGATCATGTGCAGTGCTGGCCGGAAATGAAGGATGACACCGATATGATGCTGGCCATCCGGCTGGGGCTGCAAAAGGGGTATCGCCGGTTTTATCTGTACGGCGGCACGGGCGGCAGGCTGGATCATACGCTGGCTAATATACAGGCGCTGGCATTTCTGGCGGGGCAGGGGGCCGTGGGGTTTCTGTTTGATGCCCGGCAGACCATGACGGTCGTGCAGGCGGGCAGCGTGCGGTTTGCCCCGCAGCCCGCGGGCCTGCTTTCGGTGTTTGCCCACGGCGGCCCGGCACAGGGCGTCACGCTGCAGGGGCTGCTGTACCCGTTGTGCGGCGGCTGCCTGCGGCCGGATGTGCCGCTGGGGGTCAGCAATCACTTTACCGGCGCGGCGGCGTGGGTGCAGGTGTGCAGCGGCACGCTTTTGCTGGCGTGGGATGTTCCCGTGCTGCCGCAGGTGTGCCAGCAGACTGCGCAGGGCTGACCGAGCCGCCTGCACCGGAAAGCATTCCGCAAAAAAGCAGCGCCAGCCCCTCAAACGCCGGCCCTGCCCCCAAAACGCTTGCGGGGCCTGTGCCTTGTGACAAAAAAGCAACCGGCAACGCCGCAGACAGCTTTATAGCTGTCTGCGGCGTTGCCGGTCTTTTCTTCAAAGCAAAAACAGCCGGAGCATCGGCTGCAAAAGACAGAGGAAGCTATGAAAACAAATCTTACATACGGATACATACGCGTTTCCAGCAAAGATCAGAACGAGGCGCGCCAGTTGGCGACCCTGCGCGCACAAGGAATTGAAGATGCCTGCCTTTACATCGATAAGCAATCCGGCAAGGATTTCGAACGTCCACAGTACCGACGACTGGTGCAGAAGCTGCGGCCGGGTGACCTGCTGTGCGTGCAAAGCATCGACCGTCTGGGCCGAAATTATGAAGAAATACAGGCACAGTGGCGCATTCTCACGCGGGAAAAGCAGGTGGATATCTGCGTGCTGGATATGCCGCTGCTGGATACCCGCCCCAATAAGGACCTGTTGGGAACGTTCATTGCCGACCTTGTGCTGCAGATCCTTTCGTTTGCGGCGCAGTCCGAGCGTGAGGGCATCCGCCGCCGTCAGGCAGAGGGCATTGCCGCAGCCAAGGCGCGCGGAGTTCAGTTCGGACGGCCGCCGCGCCCGCTGCCGGAAAATTTTGCCGAGGTCTGCGGGGCATGGCGCGCCGAAAAGCTGACGCTGCGTCAGGCGGCTGCAGCCTGTCAGATGCCGCCGGGTACTTTCTACAGTAAGGCGCTTCGGCAGGAAAAGGAAGTTTTGCCCTCTGTTTGAAAAGGTGTGCTTTTGA
>CAKTAM010000021.1 GCA_934527255.1 uncultured Oscillospiraceae bacterium
GGATATCAGCGTGATGGGCAGCATGAACACCGGCGGTGGGTTTGGCTTCAACGCGCCGACGGCCTTCGCGAATGCCTCCGATACGCCGGACGAGGCACAGGATACTTCCGAAACGCAGACTGCGCCGGATGCCTCCGCCGGGTCTGAAAATACACCGCCCTCTGATTTCGACCCATCCCGGTTCGGCGGCGAAATGCCGGATGGGTTTGATCCGTCTCAGTTCAATGGCGAAATGCCGGATGGATTGGACGCATCTGCGTTCGGCGGTGAAATGCCAGGCGGATTTGATCCCTCCCAATTTGGCAGAGAAAGCCAGGATGCCGCTGCCAATACGCAGCAGGCGGAGGAAGACACACCGAACAGCGGCGACGGCAATTCCGGCGGCAGGCCCTCTAAGGGCAGCTTTCCCGGCAGCGCGGGAAGCACATCCCCGGCAGCATCCGCAAAGAATCTGATCCTGTACGGGGTATCTCTGCTGATTTTCGCTGCGGCAATGCTTGCGGCAGTCCTGTACCGCAGAAGGCTGCGAAAACGGTGAATATACTGCATTTTGCTGTCCGCACGGGCGTTTGTCCCGTGCGGATCTTTTTTGCCGGTCAAGCGGCCATTTGGGTGCTCTTTCCAATGCGCCTTCGGGGAAAGACAGGGCGCCGGGCCCCGGGCCGCCGGGCAGGAGCGGCCGGGCTGTCGGCGTTTTGCAAAAGGCGGCACGGATGCATTGGCAAAGGCAAAAAAAGGATGGTATACTGAATGCAGCAAACCGGGAGGAGAAGAAACGGTATGGAGCTGTATGAGGTACAGGAACGCGCACCCCTGCTGGAGGCCCTTTTGGAGGTCTGGGAGGCGTCGGTTCGGGTGACGCACCATTTTCTGTCAGAGGCGGAGGTGCGGCGCATCCGAACGGTCGTTCCGCAGGCCCTGATGGGGGTGGAGCATCTGGTCGCGGCGCAGCGGGAGCCTAAAAAGCCGCTGGCCTTTATGGGCGTGACGGGCTGTCGGCTGGAAATGCTGTTTCTTGCCCCGGAGGAGCGCGGCAGAGGCCTTGGCAGGCGGCTGGTGCAATACGGTGTGCGGCAGTACGGGCTGCGGGAGGTCACGGTGAACGAGCAGAACCCGCAGGCGGTCGGCTTTTATGAGCATCTGGGCTTTACCGTGTATCAGCGGACGGCCCGCGATGAGGCGGGCGACCCCTACCCGCTTTTGTACCTGCGGCTGGCGTGACCGCCGCCAGGCGGCTTCGCCCAAAGCCCGGCCCGGCAGACTGCCCTTTTGGGCAAAAAGCGCCGGGCCGCAGCTTTCTCTCGCAATTCTTCCCGAAATCTGCTATAATAAAGGCCAGATCGATGCGGGGCCCTCTCCCCGGTCAGAAAGGTGGCGTTCAGCCTTATGTCCAACGAAAAAACCGAGCTTTTTCTGGATACCTGGCGGCGGCTGGAAACGGCGGCCGAGCATCTGCTGGGGCCGGACGCCCGGGGCGGCAACGCCGTGCTGCGGCTGTGCCGTGACCCGCGCTTTGCGGCCTACCGCGAGCCGCTGGATTACTGCCGTGAGGTGCGCAACCTGCTGAGCCATCAGGCCAAGCTGGACGGACAATATGCCGTTACCCCCAGCGACGCCGTGCAGCGGCTGCTGGAGGAGGTTCTGTGCAAGGTGGAGGAGCCGCAGCGCGTGTGCGATGTGATGACCCCGGTCGACCGCATGCTGACCGCCACGCCGCAGACCGGCGTGCTGGAGGTCATGCGCAAAATGCGCCAGCAGGGCCTCAGCCATGTGCCGCTGCTGGAAAACGGCCGTGTCAGCGGCATTTTCAGTGTAGAGACCATTTTTCAGGCGGTGACGGATAACGCCTGCCGCGTAGGCGAGGATACCGTGCTGGCGGCCTTTGCGCGCTATCTGCCGCTGGACCGCCACATGGGGCACGATTTCCGCTTTGTGGGCCGGGGCGTGCTCACAGCGGAGGCAGAGGCGATTTTTGACCGCGCAGGCAGCCGCAACCACAAGCTGAAGCTGCTGCTGGTCACGCGCAGCGGCGCGGCGGCCGAGCCGCTGCTGGGGGTCGTTTCGCCGTATGACCTGTTGGGCCAGCCGGATTGACCGCCCGGAGAACCAACCCCCGGTGTCCGGTGAATGGATTTTGTCTGCCGCTGCGTTTTTAAGGGCAGACGGGGCACGCAAGGCCCCGCCGGTCCCCGGCCGCCGCCTGCGCGCCCGCCCTGGCGTGCTGCCCGTGCGGCCCCTACGCATGGCTTTTTTACAAAGGAGTAACCCAATGAAAGCATCTGTGTTTTTTGCCCGCCGCAGCGCCGCGGCGCTGTTGGCGCTGCTGCTTGGCTGCGGCCTGCTGGCCGGATGCGCCGCCCCGCAGCAGCCGGATACCTCCGATTCGGTCATCAGCAGTACCGTTTCGGGCAGCAGCGAAAGCGGCGAGCCCATTCCGGTGCCGGAGATCCCCGACCTGATCCAGGCGGCCGGGCTGGATGACCTGCAGCGTGCCGACGCGCTGACCGGCCTGACCCGTGAAGAGCTGTACGAGGCCTGGGGCCAGCCGGACGAGACGGTTGACAGCGCCGAGCTGGAGGAGACCGCCGACAGTGACGACGACCCCACCGCCGCGCTTTATCATGTGGAGGAGGATACCTATATGGCCGTGGTTTTCAAAAAAGACAACACCGTGCGCATTGCGCATCTGGTCAACCGCTCCCGTCTGCTGGTGCCGCAGCAGCCGACGACGGACGACACGGACGTGACCGCTTACCCCAGCTGGTGCGTACGCACCGACGGCAGCGGCACGGGGATGTTCCCCGTCGTTACCGTGCTGCGCACCGCGCAGCAGCTGCAGCAGTATCTGGAGGAAAACAGCGGCCGCTACGCACTGGAAAACGGCTTTGCCGCGCAGGTGGCCGGATATGACGACAGCTGGTTTGCCGACCATGCGCTGGTGCTGGTGGCGCTGCAGGCCAACACGGGCTCGGTGCGGTATACGGTGGTTGGGCTGAGCGGCGACGGCCGCGTCCGTCTGAACGCCGAGACCCCCGAATACAGCACGGCCGACATGGCGCAGTTCCACATTGGCATCGAGGTTCCGGCCGATGCGCCCGCGCTGCAGAACGTTCAGCTTTCGGTCGATTTTGGGGCGGGCGCCGTCACGCCGGTGCCCACCGATCCCACGCTGAGCAAGCAATAAGCTTTTCCTTCGGCCGTCTGTTCGGCGGCCGGTCCATCTTCATCCCTTCAGGAGGTCGCCTCATGTCCATACCCGCATTTGTTCTGTTCTGCACCGGCCTGACCGGTATTCTGTGCGCTGGGCTGCCCATTGCCGCCGCCGTCTGGCTGCGGCGCAGGCGGCAGGCAGAGACGTCCTCCTTTTTCTGGGGCTGCCTGTTTTATGTGCTGTTTGTCCTTATCCTGCAGCGCACCTGCCAGCAGCTGGTAGGGTTGGAAACACAGCCGCTGTGGTTTGTGGCGATCTATAACGGGCTGGCGGCCGCCGTCTTCTGCGAGCTGGGGCGGCTGGCCGCATTTGGCTGGGTGATGAAGGAGCAGCGCACCCTGCCGGACGCGCTACTGTTTGGCATTGGCTTCGGCTGGTGCGACGCCTTTTTGCTGACAGGGCTGGAAATGCTGTATACCACGGCGCTGGGGCTGGCCATCAACCGCGACCCCGCGCTGGTTGCCGCCGATGCCAACGCCGAGGTATACCGCACGCTGGCCGCCCAGCTGCAGGGCACAGCCCCGCTTGATGTGCTGGCGGGCTGTGTGAATCAGCTGTTGGTAACGGCGCTGCAGGCAGCGCTGTCGGTGCTGGTGATGACGGCCGCCGCGCGCGGCCGCAAGGGCTGGTTTGCCGCCGCCTTTGGGCTGCACGCCGCCTTTGGGTGCCTTTCGGCGCTGTGCGCGCAGCTGGAGGTCTCGCCGGTGCTGCAGGCACTGGTGCCGCTGGCGCTGCTGGCCTCCGGTGTGCTGCTGGCCCGCCGGGCGGCGCAGACGGCGTGGGCGGATATCGGCCCCTCCGGCACGCAGGCTGCCGCGCCTGCCGCAAAGGCGGCCCGGGTGGAGGTCTGGAACGACCGTCTGCCGCGCCGCCTGCAGTAAAAAACGGATCGGCCCGCTCTTTTGAAAAAAGAGCGGGCCTTTTCTTTGCGGCAGGGCGGCGGGGCAGATCAGCTGCAGTCCCTGCCGCACCGCCCAAAAAAGGCGCGTTCCCCGCCGCTCATGCGGCGACCGCTTGTGCGGCAAGCGCCGCGCGGCCAAAGGGAAAGCGCCTTTTTCTTTTTGCCGATAACGGGATGGCAGTCGTTCCGGCTGCCGCGTTTATTTGTGAAAACGGCCGAACACCTCGTTGACCTTGGTAAAGCTGGTGAACGTATCCGGATAGCTGCGCAGCAGGCGGATCATCTCGCTGACGTGGCGCTTGCGCACAATGCACACCAGCACGTTGCGGTGCTTGTGGGTGTACATGCCCTCGCCCTGCAGCTCGGTCACGCCGTGCTTCGAGCGCGCCATGATCTCCTGCGCCAGCTCCTCGGCATGGTCGGTGACGATCTCAAAGCGATACGCGGTCTTCAGGCCCTTCAGGCCCTCATCCACCACGGCATCCGCCAGAAACAGGTTGATAAGCGTGCACAGCGCAGGCTCGATCTGGCAGCCGTACAAAAAGAAGACCATCACCACAACAGAGCTGTCCATCAGAAAGGCCAGCCACGCCACGTTGGCGCCCGGGTGCGCGCGCTTGATGAGCGCCGAAATGGCATAGGTGCCGCCCGAAACGCCGAAATGCCGCATCATCAGCGCAAAGCCCAGCCCCGTGACCACACCGGCCCCGATGGCGGCCAAAATCAGGTTGTTGCTGGTCTGGTAATAGGGAAAATGCCATTTTTGCAGCAGCGAAAGCCCCGCCGACTGTACGATCAGGTAAATGCTGAGAAAGATGCCCAGCTTTTTGTCGACAAACAGCGACATGGCAATGAACAGCGGCAGATTGAGCAGCAGCAGAAACAGGCTTTTGCTGGCGTGCAGCAGATCGGAGATGACGAACGCGATGCCGCCGATACCGCCCGGGTAAAGGTTGTTGTAGTTGGCAAAATAGTGCAGGCCCACCGCGACCAGTATACCGGCAAGCGTGGCCGCGCCGAGATCCAGCAGGGCCTCCCGCAGAGAATATCGGGTTTTCTGATTGTCCATGTTTTCCTCCGTGCGCCTTTGTGTTCGGCCGACGGGCCGTTGGCTCCAAGGCTGCATCCGGCGTTCATCATACCACACCCCTGCGGCAAAATCAACCTTCCTCCGCCATTTTTCGCCCGTGCAGGGGCAGGGATGCCGCACTGCGGCCCCTGCGCCGTGGTTTACAACCCCTGCGGATTATGGTATACTGTAACAGTATATTCACGCGCGCGCTGATCGTTTTTTGGGAGGTGTTTTTATGGCCGCTCCAACCGCACTGGTGGGCTGCACCGGCTTTGTGGGCAGCAACCTTGCCGCGCAGCACCCGTTTGAAGAAGCGTACCATTCCGCCGATGTGGCAAAGGGCTTTGACCGGCCGCATTCACTGGTGGTTTATGCCGGGGTGCCTGCCGAAAAGTTTCTGGCCAACACCGACCCCGCCGCCGACCTTGCCGTCATGGAGGCTGCGCTGGAAAACCTGCGCCGTCTGCAGCCGCAGCGGGTCGTTCTGATTTCGACGGTGGACGTTTACCGCACCCCCGTCGGCGTGGATGAGAACAGCCCCATGCCGCGGGAGGGCCTGCACCCCTACGGGGCCGACCGTCTGCTGCTGGAGGAGCGGGTGCGTGCCGCTTACCCGGATTGTCTGATCGTGCGGCTGCCCGCGCTGTTTGGCCGCGGGCTGAAAAAGAACTTCATTTTTGATCTGTGCCGCATCACGCCCTCGCTGTTAAAGGCGGATCGTTTTGCCACGCTGTGCGGGCAAAGCCCCCTTGTGCAGGCGGCCTACCGCGATGCGGGCAACGGCTTTTACCGTCTGGCTCCGCTGCCGCCCGCGCAGGCGGCGCAGCTGAAAGCCTTTTTTGCACACAACGACTTCAACGCGCTTTCCTTTACCGACAGCCGCGCGGTATATCAGTTCTATTGCCTCGACCATCTGTGGACGGACATCTGCCGCGCGGCCGACGCCGGGCTGACACTGCTGAACATCACCAGCGAGCCGCTTTCGGCCGAGGAGGTCTACCGGGCGCTGACCGGCCGCGATTTCTGCAACCGGCTTTCCGCCGTGCCGCCGCACTACGATATGCGCAGCTGTCACTGCGATGTGATGGGCGGCCGCGACGGATATCTGTACTCTGCCGGGCAGGTGCTGGAGGAGCTGCGCCGCTTTGCGGCGACCGTTGGCTGACCGTCGGCGTGCGGCCTGCCGCCTCTGTCGGGTCGCTCTGCTTTGCGCAAACCAATAACAAACCGATAAAAAGGAGAATTTCCGGCATGAAACTGGCGGTCAGCAACCTTGCGTGGAATACCGGCCTTGACCGGGAGATGTACGCCCGCCTGCAGGCCCTTGGCTTTAGCGGGCTGGAGCTTGCGCCCACCAAATTTTTTGCGCGGCAGCCTTATTCGGATGAGAATATTCAAAGCATGCAGACAAGGGCGGAGGAGCTGCGCCGTACGTTCGGGCTTTCCGTCGTCAGTCTGCAGAGCATCTGGTACGGCCGCACCGAAAGCATCTGGGGCCCGCCGGAGGAGCGCCGCGCTCTGCTGGAGTATACGGCGCGCGCCGCGCGGTTTGCCGCGGCCGCCGGGTGCGGCAATCTGGTGTTCGGCTGCCCGCGCCACCGCAACCGGCCGCAGGGGGCCGACCCTGCGCTGGCCGTGGAATTTTTTGCCCGTGCGGCCGATGCCGTGCAGCCCTACGGGGTGTGCCTTTCGCTGGAGCCGAACCCGCCCATTTACGGCACCAACTTTCTCAACACCACGGCGGAATGCGCCGCATTTCTGCGCACGGTCGGGCACCCGGCCCTGCGCATGAATCTGGATGTGGGCACCATGATCGAAAACGCCGAGGATGTGGACGTGGTCGCCGACAATCTGGCGCTGATCCACCATGTGCACATCAGCAGGCCGGGGCTGGCCCCCGTGCAGCCGCTGGCGCTGCATCGCCGTCTGGCCGATGCGCTGCGCAGCGGCGGGTATACCGGCTGGGTCTCGCTGGAAATGAAGGACGCCGGGCCCGCTGCCGCGGAAGCCGCCATGCAGACGGTGCGCAGCGCGTTTGCGTAAAGACGGCCGCTTTTTGAAAAAAGCGGCCACCGAAAAAGGAGAAGTCGCCCATGCGCATGGAGAACATTCCCGGCGTGCCGGATTTTGATCAGGAAGCGTTCGCCCCAAAAAGCAGCCGCTGGTGCCTGCTGATCCCCGTCATCAATGAGGGCGGCCGCCTGCTGAGCGAGCTGGCCCGGGCGCAGGCGGCCGGGGTCGACCGGCTGTGCGACATTATTCTGTGCGACGGCGGCAGCACCGACGGCAGCACCGACCCCGGCCGTCTGAGTGCGCTTGGGGTCAACACCCTGCTCGTCAAGCGGGGGCCGGGCAGGCAGGGCGCGCAGCTGCGCACCGGCCTGTGGCTGGCGCGCCAGCGCGGGTATGACGGCGTGCTGACCATTGACGGCAACAACAAGGACAGCATTGAGGATGTGCCCCGCTTTCTGGAAAAGCTGGAGCAGGGCTACGATTTTGTTCAGGGCAGCCGCTTTGTGCGTGGCGGCCGGGCGGTCAACACGCCGCTCATCCGCTGGCTCAGCGTGCGCCTTATCCATGCGCCCATCATCAGCCTGACGGCGCACTGCCGCTTTACCGATACCACCAACAATTTCCGCGCCTACAGCGCCGCCTATCTGAACCATCCGGCCGTGCAGCCCCTGCGGGAGGTCTTTTCCGGGTACGAGCTGCTGGCCTACCTCAGCGTGCGCGCCGGGCAGCTGGGGCTGCGCTGCTGCGAGGTGCCGGTGACGCGCGCCTACCCCAAGGGGGAAAAAACGCCGACCAAGATCAGCTTCTTCAAAGGCAACGGCCAGCTGCTGAAAATTCTGTTCACCAATCTGCGGGGAGGGTACACGCCGTGATACAGGCAAAAAAGCGCCCGGGCCTTCCGGGCCTGCTGACGGTCTGCGGCCTGCTGCTCTGCTTTTCTGTCTATACGGCGCTGCCGGGCGGCGGCTGACGGCGCGCTGCACGCCAAAATAAGGATGGAAGGAAACCATGCCATGACCTACGACAAGATCATTCTGGGGGCAGGGCTGTACGGCCTGTACAGCGCCGTGTTCTGCGCCCGGCAGGGCGACAGCGTGCTGGTGCTGGAAAAGGATGACGGCGCTTTTACACGGGCCACCCACATCAATCAGGCGCGGGTGCACAACGGCTATCACTATCCGCGCAGCTATTCCACCGCCATCAAAAGCGCGCACTATTTCCGGCGCTTCTGCGCCGATTTCGGCTTCTGCAACAAGACGGATTTTGATCAGGTGTACGCCACCTCGGCGGCGTTCAGCTGGACGAACGCAGAGGATTTTGTGCGCTTCTGCCGCGCGGCCGGCATCCGGTGCGACCGGGTGGAGCCTGCCCGCTATTTTCAGCCGGGGCTGTGCGACGGCGCGTTTTTGACGCACGAATATACCTATGACGCCGCGCTGCTGCGCAGCCACTTTCTGCACCAGCTGGAGCAGCTGCCCGGCGTGACGGTGCAGTACAATGCGCAGGTCCAGGCCATCGAGCAGCAGGGCAGCCTGTACGCCGTGCATACCGCCGACGGCGGCGTACACCGTACCCCGTTTCTGCTCAACGCCACCTATGCCGGGGTGAACACCATTCTGAAGCTGCTGGACTTCGAGCCGTTTGCCATTAAGTATGAGCTGTGCGAGATCATTCTGTGCCGGGTGTGCGACGAGCTGAAAAACACCGGCCTGACGGTGATGGACGGGCCCTTTTTCAGCCTGATGCCGTTTGGCAAAACGGGGTATCACAGCCTGACCAGCGTCACCTTTACCCCGCATGATACCAGCTATGACGCCCTGCCCACCTTTGACTGTCAGCGGCGCAGCGGCGGCTATTGCCGCCCGGAGGCGCTGGGCAACTGCGACCGCTGCCCGGCCCGGCCCAAAAGCGCCTGGCCGTATATGAGTCAGCTGGCCCGCAAATATATGCAGCCGGGGTTGACGTTTGAATATGTTTCGTCGCTTTACAGCATGAAGCCCATTCTGAAAGCCAGCGAGGTGGACGACAGCCGCCCCACCGTGGTGCGCGTTTTTCACGAAAACCCGACCTTTGTCAGCGTGCTTTCGGGAAAGATCAACACCGTATACGATCTGGATGAGGTGCTGCGGCGCCCCGGCGCCCCGGCGCCCGCTGCCGCCCGGCAGGAAAGCCCCGCGCAGAAAGGACAGCAAGCATGAGCAAAGAGCACAATTTTGTTTCGGCCGTGGTGTATCTGCACAACGACGCCGAGCGGGTCGTCCCATTCCTGACCATGCTGTACGGCCAGCTGGAGGCCCATTTTGAGCATTACGAGATCGTCTGCATCAACGATGCCTCTACAGATGCCAGCGCCGACACGGTGCGCCGCTTTGCCCGCGAGCGTGACTTTCCCCTGACGCTGGTGCAGATGAGCAGCTGGCACGGCGTCGAGCTGGCCATGAACGCCGGTATCGACATTGCCATCGGCGATTTTGTCTTTGAATTTGACAGCGTGGAAATGCCATACCAGCCGGGCCTGCTGATGGATTGCTATGCAAAGGCGCTGCAGGGCTATGACATTGTGTGGGCCTGCCCGCGGCGCAGCCGCCATGGCCGCCGTCAGCTGTTTTACCGCATCTTCAACGCCTCGTTCGACAGTGCCTACCGCATGCGGGAGGATGCCTTCCGTCTGGTGTCGCGCCGGGCGCTCAACCGGGTGCACGCCATCTCCTCCATGCCGCCCTACCGCAAGGCGGCCTATGCCGCCAGCGGGCTGAAGCTGGACAATCTGGAATTTGAACCCTCCTTTCCCCCGCGTCAGAAAGACAAGAACCCTTATACCAAGGCGCTGGATTCGCTGGCCCTGTACACCGATATGTTCTACCGGCTCAGTCTAGGCATCTCGCTGGTGCTGCTGGTGCTGACCATGGCGTTCGGCATTTATACCGTCGTCATCTATGCCAGCCCCGTCCGGCAGGTGGAAGGGTGGACCTCCACCATGCTGGTGATGTGCGTGGGCTTCTTCGGCATTTTCCTCATGCTGACCATCGTCATCAAATATCTGAGCCTGCTGGTAGATCTGGTGTTCAAAAAGCAGCGGTATCTGGTAGAGGGCATTGAAAAAATTCAGCGGTAAGCGCCCGTCGGCGTCTGCGCGGCAGGCTGTGCCGTGCCGCCCGCCAAAGCCGCCGCGATGTAGTTGAGGTTTGCCATGAAAAAACTGTTTGACCGGCAGCGCCGGGATCTGACCGCCGCAGGGCTGGCGCTGCTGGTGATACTGGCGTGCGCGGCGCGGCTGGTGCTGGCCGCACAGGGGCGGTTGTATCTCGAGCCGGAGAATTCCCCCATTGACGACCAGCTGATGTATAACGCCGCCGTCAGCATTACCAACGGACAGTGGTTGGGGCCGTACGCCTATAATACCATTGCCAAGCACATGTTCTTTTCGGTGTGGCTGGCGTTCGTGCACTGGCTGGGCGCGCCCTATCTGCTGGCAAACGCCGCGTTGGCGCTGGCCGGTGCGTGGGTGATGGCCAGCGCGCTGGCCCCGGTGCTGAAAAAGCGGCTGTGGGTGCTGGCGGCCTTTGCCATGCTGGCGTTCTGCCCGGTGGGGTTCGACCGCTACAACGCCCGCATCTACCGCGACAGCATCACGGTATCGCTGCTGCTGCTGGCCTTTGGCGGGATGATCGGCGCGGTGCTGCGCGCTATGCCCGCAGAAAAGGAGGCTCACCCCCGCCGCCGCTGCGCAGCCCGCTGGGGCTATGCCGTCATCGGCGGGCTGGGGCTGGGTACCAGCTGGCTGAACCGGGAGGACGGCGTCTGGCTGCTGCCGTTTTGCGTGTGCTTTGCGGTTCTGGGCGCGGTGCTGGTGGTAAAAGCGCAGGGGCTGCGCCGCAGCACTTCGGTGCTGGCCAGCTTCTGCCTGCCGTTTGTGCTGCTGGCCGGGTGCCTGGCGGCGTATGCCGGAATGAACAATGCCTATTACGGCCGGTTTCTCATCAGCGACCTGACCAGCCGCGATTTTACCACGGCCTATGGCCTGCTGACCGGCATCGAGGATGAAAACACCGGTGCCTGCCGCCCTATCACCCGGGCCACCCGGCAGGTGCTGTACGACAACAGCGACTTTTTTGCCGCGCTGGAGCCCTATTGGGAATCGCCTGTGGTGCTGGGCGGCTATGGCAGCAAGGATGCCGGAGAATACGGCGGCAGCTTTTATTACGGTATGCGGCTGGCAAACCAGCTGGCCGGGCAGTACCGTGACGCTGCAGAAACAAAGGCTTTTTATGAGGAGATGGCCGCCGAGCTGCGGCGGCTGGAGGCGCAGGGCGTCATCCGCATCACGCATTTTCACGCCACGACGGTGCCTTACTGGCGCGGCGAATATCTGCTGCCGACCCTGAAAGAGCTGGGCAGCGAGCTGAAAATGGCCCTGTTTCTGCCTACCTTTGAACCGCGCACCCCCATCAGCGTCTATTCGCGGCAGGAGCTTGTAGACGAAATGCGGCAGTATCTGCACGGCGACATTGTGCGCGGCTATCAGGAGGGGACGGATCTGCCCTACTTCAACCCCAAGGCTTATGCGCTGGAGCAGGCCCTCTGCTGGCTGTGGCGCTGCTTTGCCGCCGTGGGCACGGCGGCCGGGCTGTGGCTGGCCTTTGCCCGCTTTCGGCAGGGGTTTGCCGCACTGTTCGGCAGGCGGCGGCCGGTCGAGCTGCCGGAGGTCTGCCGCTGGGTGCTGGTGTGTGGGCTGGGGCTTTCCGCGCTGATGCGCTGCGCCTTGATGTCCTATATGGAGGTGACGGTCTTTCACATCGGCACCTATCTGATGTATCTTTCCACGGCCAGCCCGCTGTTTGGTCTGGCCGGGCTGCTGGGGCTGCAGGCGCTACTGCAGGCCAGAACAGCGCGGCGCTGAGGGGGCCCTTGGCCTCCCGTGCCGCCGCAAAAAAACGAAAGGGGGCGTCCTGCGCCGCATGAGCTTTACTTCTGCCGCTTTTTACGGCTTTTTTGCCGTGGTGTGCGCCGCTTATTACCTTGTACCGGCCCTTGCGCAAGGGGCGCGGCGCGCAGCGTGGGCCTGCCCGGCGCAGAACGCGGTGCTGTTGGCGGCCTGCGTGTGGTTTGCCGCCGCGGCCGGTGCCGCCACCCTGTGCACGGCCGTCGGGGCCGCGCTGGTGTGCTGGGCGTTCGGCCGGTGGATCGACTCAGCCGACGGCCGCGCGCGCCGGGCGCTGACGGCCCTCGGCATTGCGCTGCTGGTCGGGCTGCTGGCGGCCGTCAAGTATTCCGGCATGCTGCTGCAGACGGCCGCCGCCCTCTGGCCCGCTGCCGCCCGGCTGCCCGCGCTGTCGCAGCTAATCCGAGTGCTGGGCGTCAGCTACTACACCCTGACGGCGATCGCTTATCTTGTCGAGGTGGGCCGCCGCCGTCAGACGGCGCTGCGCAGCCCGCTTCGGCTGGCACTGGTGCTGCTGTTTTTTCCGGCCTTTCTCAGCGGGCCCATCGGCCGCGTGGCCGAGCTGTCGCCGCAGCTGGACGCCCCGCGCCGGTTTTCGTATGACGGCTTTGCCAGCGGCCTGACGCAGCTTTTGTTGGGCGCGTTCAAAAAGCTGGTGCTGGCCGACAGTCTGGCGCTGGTGGTCGACCCGGCGTTTGCGGCGCCGCAGCAGTTTTCCGGTCCGGTGCTGGCGCTGGCCGCCGTCGCCTTTTCGCTGCAGCTGTACTATGATTTCAGCGGCTATACCGATATGGCCCGCGGCGCGGCGGCCGTGCTGGGCATATCGCTGCGGCTCAACTTCCGCAGGCCCTTTGCCGCGCGCAGCTTCAGCGAGCTGTGGGGCCGCTGGCATATGTCGCTGTCGCAGTGGTTCCGCGATTATGTGTACATTCCGCTGGGCGGCAGCCGCCGGGGCACGGCGCGTATGTGTCTGGCCACGCTGGCGGTGTTTGCCCTCAGCGGCCTGTGGCATGAGGCCGGATGGCTGTTTCTGGTATGGGGCGTGCTCAACGGCCTGTTTGTGCTGGAGGAAAAGCTGACGCGCACGCCGCGCGCCGCGCTGGCGGCCCGCCTGCCGGGCTATGCCGGTTCCGCCGTGCAGCGGCTGTGGCAGGCCGTGCGGGTGCTGGCCATTTTTTCGCTATGCTTTATCGTGTTCCGCGTGGGCGAAAACAGCGGCGCCGGTCTGGCCGACTGTGCGCGCTATTATTCCGGCCTGCTGCGTGACTGGGGCGTGCTGCTGTCGCCGTCCCGCATGGTCTCCCAGCTGAAGCTGCTGAGCATCGGCCGCAAGCTGCTGGCCTATCTGGGCGGCTCGCTGCTGCTGAACGAAACGCTGGAGTTTCTGGCGGCGCGCCGCGGCCTGCCGACGGCCGACTGGGTGCGCAGTCTGCCGGGCGGGGCGCGCATGCTGCTGTATTATGTGCTTTGCCTGTTGGTGCTGTTTTTCGGGCAGCTGGGAACGTCCTCGTTCATCTATTTTCAGTTTTAAGGGGGTGCGTGGCTGATGTCCATCCGACCGAACGCTCAGGGCGGCCGCCCGCTGCGGCGCGTGCTGAAAAGCGCGCTGCTGTTTCTGCCGCTGGCGGTGCTGGTGGGGCTGGTCAACGTACTGGTCGACCCGGCCAGCCTTTTCCGCCGCGACTATGAATACGAGGCCGCGCGCATCGTCACCTCCGGGCAGAACGCCTCGCAGCTGAAAAACATGGATGACCGCGCATTCCAGAAGGACTGCGCGCAGCTGCTGGCGCAGGCACCGGATACGCTGGTGCTGGGATCCTCCCGCTGCATGCAGCTGACGGCGGCCGGGCTGGAATGCCCCGGGCTGTTCAACGGCGGCGTGACCAACGGCGACCTGCGGGATATGATCTCGCTGTATGAGCTGTATAAAAGCCTGGGCAAGCAGCCGCGCCGCGTGATCCTGATGACGGATTACTGCCTGTTCAACCCGGCAAAGCTGGACGGCCGCGCCTATACAGAGGGCTATGCCGCGTTTGCCCGCCGCACCGGCACGCAGGAGCTGAAAACCTCCCGCAGCACCGAAAAGTGGAAGCAGCTGCTGTCGCCGGTCTACTTTCAGACCTCCATCCGGTTTCTGGCCTCCGGCGGCGGCAACACCATTGTGCCCACGCTGGAGCCGGAGACGGACAGCGACATGCGCCGCGCCGACGGCAGCTTCAGCTACGGCCCGGCCCTGCGTAATATGACGGATGAGGAAAAGCTGCAGTTCTCGCAGGAATCCGCCCAGCACATCGCCTTTTATGTCGGCGAGTATCAGCCGGTCTCGCCGGTGCTGCGCCAGCAGTTCGAGCTGTTTGTGGACGAGCTGCAGGCCGACGGTGTAACTGTGGTGTTTCAGCTGCCGCCCCTCAACCCAAGCATGTATGCCGCCATGCAGCAGGATGCCGATTTTTCGCAGCTGCTGGCGCTGGAGGAGTATTTCACCGCGTTTGCCCAAGGCCGGGGCATCGGTGTTTTCGGCAGCTATGACGCCGAGGCGCTGGGGCTGACCTGTACGGATTTTTACGATGCGCTGCACTGCTCGCTGGAGGCGACCAACGCCTATCTTCCGGCGTGGCTGAAAAACGCCTGACAGCCTGCGCCGCCCCGCTTTTTCATTTTGTGCACAAAGAAAGGAACCTGTCAAAATGGCCCTCTGGATCCGTAAAATGCTGCAAAAATACCGCGAGCTGCTGCTGTATGCGCTGGTGGGCGTGGTGACAACGCTTATCAACGTGGTGGCGTTCAGCGTGTGCCACACCACGCTGGGGCTGCACTATGCGCTGGCCAACGTTATTGCATGGGTGCTCTCGGTGCTGTTCGCATTTTTCGCCAACAAAATTGTTGTCTTTGAAAACCACGGCTGGAGCGCCGCCGTCGTCTGGCACGAGGCCGTCACCTTTTTCCTCAGCCGCGCCGCCAGCCTGCTGGTGGATGAGGCCGGTATGTGGCTGCTGATCTCGGTGCTGCGGCTGAACGAGCTGATCTCCAAGCTGCTGGTCAACGGGCTGGTGATCCTGATCAACTATGTTCTGGGCAAGCTTTGGGTGTTCGGCAAAAAGGCTGCCGACGAAAAACCGGCGACCGCTGCATCTGCGGCGAAGCCTGCGCCGACCGGCGCCTTGGGTGCGCAGGCGGGTACTGCACAGGCGAATGGCTTTGAGAAAACGAACACCTTTGCACAGGGGGTAGAGCCGACGGCGGTTGTCGGCACGGATGGCACGAACCCGGCCGAAAAGGAAAGCGGTGCAATATGAAATGCCCTGCTCCGTTTGCAAGCGAAGCAGGGCCGAGCGTGCCGCCGCTGTTTTGCGGCCGGGCGTTTTTTATTCGTCTATCAATCATTTGTTCCAAACGGTCGAAGGTCGAACGGTTTTGCCTGTTGAGGGACCGACCTCTTTACTCCGTCTGAATGTCCCAGATCCTGAAAATGACCGTTTCACACTCTTTGACAAAAATCGGAATATCTTTTCCCTCCAAAATTCTGCTTTCGGTTCCGATGGGAATAAGACGTACTTTTCGGTCAAAGCACAACTGCGTTTCGCCTGTTTTGGTTCCGTGTATGGCAAAAAAGCCATTGCCAAGGTACACAATATGGTCGTGGGTTATCCGTACAAAAGGCGTGCTGTCGATCATGCCGGAAAGATCTTCCTTTTCCTTTGCAGCGGTGCAGAAATAAGGAATACGGTTGTTTTGGGCATAAAAACGAATGTCAT
The DNA here is from genome assembly GCA_934527255.1 of uncultured Oscillospiraceae bacterium. GTDB lineage: Bacteria > Bacillota > Clostridia > Oscillospirales > Ruminococcaceae > UBA1762. The sequence goes on from CAKTAM010000021.1 coordinate 15,895, forward strand.
CATTCTGTTCCGTAAGCGAAACGAACAACCCATAATCTTTCGCCAAAGAGTAATCCTCCGAAAGAAAAATGTCATAGGGGACGCCGCAGGCAGCAAGCAATACACACCATTCTCCCTGTGGGGCCGTTTCATTGATAAACACGGCTGCCTTGCACTTTTTGGAGGTGTATGTTCCGCCCGTCAGGCTTAAAATGTGGCGGTACTCTTCCATTTCCGCCAACACGCAGTCATACCAGCCGCCCCACATATCAAACCACCACAGCGCCTTGTTGGAGCATAGGCATTTTGCAAGCACCTTACGCAAATGGAGAATATCGTCTCCGGTGTCTTTACCGCCAAACCATATGCTTCCTCTGTACGGTACCGGCAGTTTGATATCCTTGCGGGATCTTTCGGGATAATCGGACAGGTGCGTCCGGATGTCGGCCTCGGTAAAATACATTTTCCCTCTTGCAAGGATAGAGGCTGTCGGAACCATATCCGCCGAATCTTCTTTCAGTGCCCGTAAGTTGCGATAAGAAACAGGCGAGCAGAAAAAGTCGAGGTATGGGCTGTTTACGATTTTGCCCAGAGCATGGGTGCCGAATCCTGGATCGGGCACCTCCACGGAATAGCCGTAAAAAGTGCCGACGATCTTGCCGCTTTCCTCTTTGGCGATTTTTGCAAAATATTCCACGGTTTCGGCAGCACTGACATTGCAGAAACGGTAATAGTCTGCATTCGGCTTTGATGGCAGAGAAGAAGCCACTTTCCCATTGTCAAGCAGATATTCCCTGTAGTAGGGCCATGCGTTTTCACAAAAGCCGCCATTCAGATCAAAGTAAAACCATTCCTGAGTCTGCCCGCCGGATACCTGATACCCAATAATATGCCCGGCATAGTCGCTCTGCTCTACATGACGAACAAATTTTTTTAACAGTTCGCCGCCGTCCAGCCGGAAGCGTTTGCTGTAAAGCAGTTCTCTGCCAGTGGGCGTTATGCCTGTTTTACCGATTTCGCACGGGTTTTCCGCTGCCCACTTGCGGGGCATGGTGATATAGACTCTGGGAAAAAGATAGGCGTCGGGGCATGCCGCAAGCACGGCCCGTACGTTTTGGTCAAACTCGGAATAGTCCTCGCCGCAGTCAAAGATGCCGTTTCCCCTGCACGGCGTGAATCCGCTTTGTTCATTGATGGGCAGATCCGAAAAATAGGCGCAGACAGAAAACAGCTTGTAGCCTCTTTCGGCAAACTTTGCTGCGCGGGAATTCTCGTCGAAATACGTCATATATGCGCTTGCGTTTATTTTTTTGCCGTTGACAAACAGCGATGTGCTTCCGTCGTATTTTACTTCACACTTCATCCTTTTTCTTCTCCTGTGCCGCTTTTGATATTTTTATTTGCTTCTTTCCGGAGCACATACCATGCGAGTGATCTCCGTTTACACGGCGTTGGCAATTTCTGCGGCTGCCATTTGATCCATGCGCCTTGCAGCCGCGTGGTCCACTTCGGGTTTATTCAGGAAAGGCTACCCCGGCCAGGATCAGTGCGCCCTCAACGGGTGTGCGAGCAGCCAATTCTACATGCACTTTTTTATCTATGTGAGGCAGAAGATATTTTTTCAATGCTTCAAACCGTTTCGCAATCGAGCCGGAAAGCACTGCTTTTGTTTCGCCGTCAAACTTTTCTGCTGCTGTATTGATAATATCGGCAAGCTTTTGCATATTGCTTTCCAAAATCTCTCTTGCGGTATTATCGCCCTCTGCTTCCGCCTCAAATACGAGGGGGGCGACCGAAGCAATTTCTCGTTTCCCTTCACGATAAAAAATCGGAAGTGCGGAAAGTACGGTGGAATGATATTTTGCCTGTACCTTTTTCAGCAGGAGCGTACCTCCTCGTTCTTCTGCCTGCAGGCTGGCAATGATTCCGTCGCGCCCAATATTAAATCCGCTTCCGGGATCGTTGAATAAATAGCCGTATCCACCAAAACGAAAGGTATTCCCTTTGTGCTTTGCGTATACGACCGAGCCTGTGCCCATGATAACGGATATGCCGTCGCTGCCGCCAAGCCCTGCGGCATAAGCGGTTGCCATATCATTGCCCACATCTGTGCGCAGGAAGCCCAGCGGTTTCAATGCTTTTTGAATTTTGTCGGCGTTGTCGCCCACACTCCCACCGGCAATGCCTGCGTAGAGAGCGGTTTTCCACAGCGGGGTCGTGCTGCATACACTGTAGATCCCCTGGCGGAGCAGGCCGATGCAGTCATCAATGCCGATGTCCACCGGGTTTGACGTTGAAAGAACACTTCGCCTTATTTCACGCCCGTTTTTATCCGTCAGAAGGAATTCGGTTTTGGTCCCGCCGCCGTCGATACCCAAAAAGAACTCGGCTTCGCCGCTTTGCGCAAACAACGAATCAATATCCGTACAAAGTGCTCTTGCAATTTCGGGAAGCATGGCGCTGGGGGCTATGGCATTTCCGGATTCCCACTTGCTGATGGATTTCTCTGAATATCCCAATTTCTCGGCGAGTTCTCTTTGTGTCAATCCGGCTGCTTTTCTGGCAGCTTTCAGGTTTTTGGCAAAAATCTTTTCCATCGAGTGCGGCACCTCTTTCTTGGATATTTTACTACATTTTGGGTGATTTTCCAATCCCCGAACGGTGTCACACCCTCTTTTATCCTACTATCCATAGAGTTTCTGAGGCAAAACCGTTTTCCATGCAGAATAAACGCTTTGCAGGGAAAGATGTTTACAGCCCCGGCGTGCCGTCGGCACTTTTGCACACGGCGATTTTCCACGTGTATATCATCATTGATTTCCGTGGGCGTTGTACTGCCTTTTACGGCACACCAAAAAAAGTCCTCTGCCTGCAGACAGAGGACTCTTTCGATTTCGTTTTTTCCTTGTGGCGCCAACGGAAGATCGCGGGCGCTCAGGCACGCCTTTGCTCAGCGGTTGCGGAAGCAGTCGCTGCAGTAGACCGGGCGATCGTTGCGGGGCTCAAAGGGCACCTTGCAGGGCTTGCCGCACTCGGCGCACACAGCGTCATACATCTGGCGGGGAGCACTGTTGGTACGGGTGACGCCTTTGCGGGCATCGCGGCAGGCTTTGCAGCGCTGGGGCTCATTGGTGAAGCCCTTCTCGGCGTAAAACTCCTGCTCACCGGCGGTGAAAACGAATTCTTGTCCGCAATCCTTGCAGACCAGGGTCTTGTCAGTGTACATGAAATACCTCTTTAGTCTAAAAAATAACCTGCGATGCCGGTCATGCATCGCCGCAGTGCGAATTTGCCCCGCGTACCTACCCAGTATATACTACTTTTTTTGAAAAGTCAACGTGTTTGACAAAATCTTACAGACAATTTTTTCTGCATAAATCGGGCTTTTTTACTCGGTCACACGCACCACAAAGTAGTAGATGATCGAGCCTCGCTTGAACCCTGCCTCGATGCAGTAGCAATAATCGCCGGGCACGCTGGGCGTGCATACCTCGCCCTCCACCGTTACAAAATTGGGGTCGTACTGCCCATTGGAGCGCGAGATGCGCAGGGTCTGATACGGCGTGGAAAAATGAACGGCAATGGGCGTGTTGGCCATGACGGTAATGGGGTACAGCGCAAAGTCGGTGGGCGGCAGGGTGCTGCTTTTGACGATCTTGGTCAGAAAATTCCACTCGTACCCCGCCCGCTTGATAAAGGTCTCCGGCGTGTTGTTGCCGCTGGTCAGCGTGGTGGCATACCCGCAGCTGACCGTCAGAATGGGCAGGTTATTCTCCGGATCCAGCGAATCCAGCGTTTCCTTCAGCAGCAGGCTGGCCAGCGCGGCCAGTGCGATCAGAAAAACTCCGGCCGCCAGCTTCCGCAAAAAAGTGCGCGCACCGTTTTTCAACTGTCTGCCTCCTTTGTGTCGGGTACGGAGGACGGCGCTGCCGTCTCGGCCTCGGACGGCTGCGCGGCCCCGGCGGGCTCCTCTGCCTCGGACTGTGCCGGTGCGTCGGCTTGCAGTGCATCCGCTGCCTGCGCGGCCGCCTGCCGTTCTTTTTTGCGCGCAATGCGCATATCCAGATATTCCCGCACCAGCAGGCTGAGAATGGCGTACACCGGCACGCCCAGCAGCATTCCGGCCACGCCGCTCAGGCTGCCGCCGATGGTGATGGAGACCAGCACGCCCAGCGCCGAAACGCCGGTGGATTCACCCAGAATGCGCGGCCCGATGACGTTGCCGTCCAGCTGCTGCAGCGCGATGATGAAGATCAGGAACCACAGCGCGCTCCACGGGTCGACGATCAGCAGGATCAGCAGGCACGGCACTGCCCCGATGAACGGCCCGAACACCGGGATGATGTTGGTCACGCCGACGATCAGGCTGATGAGCCCCGCAAAGGGGATGCGCAGCAGCAGCGTGCCCAGCAGGCACAGCAGGCCGATGATGAGACTGTCCAGCAGCTTGCCGTCAATAAAGCCGGAGAAAATGCGGTTGGAGCGCCGCAGAAAAACCAGCGTGCGCTCGTCGTACGGGGCAGGCACCAGCGCGTAGACCAGCCGCTTGACGGCGGCCTTCAACCGCTCCTTGTCCGCCAGCATATAAATGGAGGCGATCAGCGCCATCAGGGCGTTGACGATGCCGCTGCCGATGCTGACGCCCGCATCGACCAGCTGCGGCAGAATGGACTGTACCCATGCGGTCAGCCGGGTCACCATTTCGGTGTAGGTGTCCACAATAAAGGAGGCGTTTTCCGTATCCAGCAGCTCAAAGCGGCTGGCAAGGCCGTTTACGGCAGTTTTCAGCCCTGTCAGATAGGTGGGCACCTTATCCAGCAGCGTGACCAGGCTTTCGTATACCTGCGGCAGAATGACATACAGCAGCGCGCCAAACAGCGTCAGCACCACCAGATAGGTGATGGTGATGGAAAGCCCCCGCCGCAGTCTGGGGCGGACCTTACGCAGCAGCCGATCCTCCAGAAAATGGATGATGGGGTTCAGCAGCCAGGCCACCACAAAGGCCATGACGAACGGCCACACCATCTGGTAGCACTGCCGCAGCACGGCCATCAGCTTCCCCAGATGCGACAGCGCCAGATAAAAGACGATGCCCAGAAAGATCAGCAGCAGATTGGCCAGAAAATGCGGCGACGATACGGCCTTTTTGCCGTTGGAGCGCCCGGATTCGTTCATCCGTTCATCCCTCCCCGTGTCGGATATATCAGACAGAAAAATTTTAAGAAAAAGCAATTGCACTTCAAGCAAATTTATTATATACTAACAAGCAGCAAAAAGCCAGCCTTTCGGTGTGCCGCTTGCAAAATTTAAGAAGTTTTCTGTTCAGACGCCCGGCCCATCGGCCGGAGCCCGCAACAAAAAAGGAGTATTTTTCTGTGGACGACATAGTTGGTATGTTAGGCATTTTTGTATTGCTGCTGATGGCTTCGGCCTTTTTCTCCGCCAGCGAGACCGCCCTGACGGGCGCCAACCGCGTGCGCCTGAAAACGCAGGCCGAGCAGGGCAGCCGCGCCGCCCGCCGGGCCCTGCGGCTGATCGATCAGTACGACAAAACGCTTTCCACCCTGCTCATCGGCAATAACATTGTCAACACCCTGCTGGCCAGCCTGGCGACGGTGTTCTGCAGCAAGCTGTTCGATGCCTCCGGCGTGGGCATTGCCACCATTGCGGTGACGGTGCTGGTGGTCATTTTCGGCGAGGTCTCGCCCAAAACCTATGCAGGCGGCCATTCCGAGGCGACCATCAAGCGCTTTGCCCCGGTCGTGCTGGCGCTCAGCGCCGTGTTTACGCCGCTGACGGCCGCCCTGCGCTGCCTGCAGAAGCTGCTGCTGCCCAAAAAGGGCAGCGACCCCACCGTCACCGAGGATGAGCTGCGCGTGCTGTTTGACCAGAGCGTGGATGAGGGCGTGCTGGAGGAGGACCGCAGCGAGCTGCTGCAAAACGCCTTGAGCTTTGACGACATTGCCGCCGAGGATATTCTGACGCCGCGCGTCAACCTGGCCGCCGTGGAGCTGCACGCGGGCCGCGACGAGGTGCAGGAGGTTTTTCTGCAGCAGCACTTTACGCGGCTGCCGGTCTATGAAAAGGATCTGGATCATATTGTCGGCGTTGTCAGCCAGAAGGATTTCTTTGCCGCCATTGTCACAGGCCAGTCGACGGAGCTTGCCAGCCTGCTGCAGCCGTGCCTGTATGTGCCGCCCAAAAAGCGTGTGGCCGAGCTGATGACCGAGCTGCAGCACCGGCGCATGCACATTGCCGTGGTCACGGACGAATACGGCGGTACCAGCGGCATTGTCACGCTGGAGGATATTCTGGAGCAGCTGGTGGGCGACATTTGGGATGAGCACGACCAGGTGACCAGCTTGTTGCGCCCGCTGGGCGAGAACCGCTGGGAGGTCGCCGGTGACCTGCCGGTGGAGGAGCTGTACGAGACGGTGTGCGAGGATGACCCCATCCCTGAGACCGATGCGGCCACTGTGGCCGGGCTGGCGCTGGAGCATCTGGAGCACATCCCCGAGCCGGGCGAGAGCTTCACCTGCGGGCGGCTGCAGTTTACCGTCATGCAGATGGAGGAGCAGCGTATCCGTCAGCTGCAGGTCGTCGTGCTGCCGCCCCCTGCAGAGGGCGAACGCGAGGCGGATGACGCGCGGGAGGAAGGGCATTCCCGGCGCTCTGCGCGGGAGTCGACCCGCAGCGGTGCGGCGGAATGAGCGAAAACTATCAAAAGCAGCTGGACGCCCTGCTGCTGGCCCTTGCCGCCGAAAAAAAGCGCCCGCGCCTGCTGATCCAGGCGTGCTGCGCCCCCTGCAGCAGCTATTGCCTTTCGTACCTGTGCGAGGCATTTGATACCACGGCCTATTTTTATAACCCCAATATTTCCCCCCGCCGGGAGTATGCGTTCCGGCTGGAGGAGCTGCGCCGTCTGCTGACGCAGCTGCCGCTGAAGGCACCGGTCGCCCTGCTGGAGGGCCCCTACGAGCCGGAAAAGTTTGCCGCGATCGCCTGCGGCCACGAGGACGACCCCGAGCCGGGTGAGCGCTGCCGCCGCTGCTATGAGCTGCGCCTGCGCGCTACGGCCCGGGCGGCTGCGGCGGGCGGATATGATTATTTCTGCACCACGCTGTCCATCAGCCCGCACAAAAACGCGCAGTGGCTCAACGAGATCGGCCGGCGGGTGGGCGGCGAGGAGGGTGTTCCTTTCCTGCCCAGCGATTTCAAGAAAAAAGGCGGTTATGCCCAAAGCATCGCCTACAGCCGCGAATATCAGCTGTACCGACAGGATTATTGCGGCTGTGTTTACAGCGCCGCCGCAGCGGCCCGCCGCCGGGCACAGCAGGAGGCGGCGGCCCCGGCCCAAAAAGAAAACGAAGAAAACGAATGCCGGGGGTAAGCGTTCCGCCGCATTGCAAAAACAGCCTCTGCGC
>CAKTAM010000022.1 GCA_934527255.1 uncultured Oscillospiraceae bacterium
GGGTGATGTAGAACGGGTTTTCTTCGCTGACGGGCTTCGAGGGGGCGGGATGGCTGCTCCAGTAATCCTCGTAGTTGCCGTTGAACAGCCGGTCGGCGCCGACGCTTTCCATCGGCCACTGGCCGGGGTCAGCGGGGGTGGCTTCCGCCTGCGTGATGGTCAGCTTCTCGATCTCTGCGGGCGGGATCTCTGTCGGGTAGCCCTTGGCAGTGATCTCACTGAGCTGGAAATAGAACGTCTTGCCGTCGGTATCGGCCTGGCAGTCGGTGGCGACCACACGCAGATACGCTGCGCGGATGGGGTTGTCAAAGGTATAGGTCTGTACGATGGGGTCGGGGTTTGCGGTGGGCACCTTGCCCTCCTCCGCCAGTACGGGGCCGTCGGTGTACTTCTGGATCAGCGTCCAGTTTTCCCCGTCGTCCGAGGCGTAGAACTCCAGCCCGGTGGGGTAGCACAGGTTCCAGGCACGGGGCGCCAGCGAGACCTCGGTCACGATAGCGGGAGATTCCAGCTGTACCTGCGCCCAGGGGCGATCTTCCTTGGCGGGCGAACGCTGGGCAAAGCCGATGGAGGACCAGAACGAGGTCTCGGACGGATAGCCCAGAATGCCGTCTGTCAGCCGCCAGGCGCCCATGTCGTTGTTCACTTCGGTGGAGGCGGTGGGGTTGATCAGCGTCAGGGACTGCGCCTCGACGGGAACGGCCTCACCGTATACGGTGATCTCGCTGAGCTGGAAGTAGAAGCCGCTCTTGCTGTTGTCCAGCTGATACTCCGTGGCGACAACGCGCAGATAGCGCACATCGGCAGGCGTATCAAACGTATAGGTCTGCAGCATGGGGTCGGCAGTGGCGGAAAGCGAGCCCTCCTCCACCAGCGGCGTCAGGCCGGTGTACGCCTGGATCAGCGTCCAGTTTTCGCCGTCGGTCGAGCCGTAAAACTCCAGCCCGGTGGGATAGCAGATGTTCCAGGCACGCGGGGCCAGAACGACCTTGCGGACGGTGGAGGTCTCCGCCAGCTCTACCTGAGCCCAGGCACAGGCTGCGGCAGCCGGGGTACGGTCGGCGACCGGTACGGAGGACCAGAAGGAGGTCGCGCCATCCGGCACGCCTACCTTGCCGTCGATCAGCAGGCTGGGCGACATATCTGCCGTCGCCTGACTGGAGGCGGTGGCCGCTGTCAGAGTCAGCGGCGTTTCTTCAGTGGCTTCCTGCGCCAGTACGGGGGCCGCAACGGTCAGCAGCGAGGCGACCATGGCCAGCACCAGCAGAAGAGAAAGCCATCGTTTGGAATGTCTCATTCTTCTTCCTTTCTTTTACGGTAAAAAATATTTTCGAACGCCGACGCGGAAAACCGCACGGCGCGCTCGAACAGAAGAAAACGCCTTTGCGGCAGAGAGAAAACACGCCGAAAAGCGTACATTTGTGCAAACGATAAGCACGATACTGCACAACTATGATACTAGTATACCGAATCCGAAAAGGGCACGCAATAGCAAAAAAGTAATTTCGGAAAATGTGACAAACATTTGAAAAGCTTTTTGTGCGGTTTAACGGAAGTTACGCAAAAAGACAAAAAAGGTGCCGTGCCGCGGGCATGGGGCCGACGCCACAGCATTTTTGAGAAGGTGTCGCTGTTTTGCCTGCACGCATATAAAAAAGACCGGATGCCGAAAAAAGCAGCGTTCGGTCTGTATATGAGACGGAAGATTTCTGTGCTGGCAGGCTTTTGCCCGCGTGCAAAAAACGCACGGTGTAAGGGGCTGGCCTGCAGGGGTGGGTTGGAAAAGGCGGCCGAAAGGCGGCCCACAGGGCCATTTCGCGGCAAGCGCTGGAAAAAGCACCGCAGGGCTGTTCGGTGCGCCGACAGGCAGGGGGCGCTTTTGGCAGTTGGGCCGTCGGCAATGCTGCCGCCGGATGACAGAGGCTCCGCCCGCCGCTGCGGCCCGGTGCGCGGCTGCATTACGAAAGCGGCGTGTCGCTCAGACATTCCCGAATGGCCGCCTCGGCGGCGTCCACCTCCTGCCGGAATGCCCGGGCCGAGACCCGCAGCGCACCGTGCCCCAGAATGATCAGCTGCTCCAGCGCATCGCTGGTGGCCACGCGCACCCGGCAGTTCCTGCCCAGCTGATGGGTCGTTTTTTCAATATACATATCGGCGGTCTCCGACTCTTTGGTGTATACGACATAAATGCCGTGGTAGGTTTCTACCGCGCCGGGGTTCCCCTTGACGCGGTAAGCGTCAAATACCAGGATCAGCTCTCCGCCGTGCCAGCCCCGATAGTTGCACAGAATGTCCATCAGGCGCTGCCGGGCGGCGTTCAGATCCTCCTGTGCCAGCGCATGCAGATCGTCCCATGCAAACAGAATGTTGTAGCCGTCCACCAGCAGATATTCCGGCGCGGCGGGCGGCGGGGGCGCGGCCTCCTGGCGCAGCACCGCCTGCGTGGGGCGGAAGGCATCTGTTCCGCGTCGGCGTATGGGCCCGTAGGTGCGCTCAAAAATGGCCAGCAGTTCTTTGTCCTCCTCCAGCGTGCCGCGATAGCGCGCAGCCTGGGTGCGCGGCGCAGCCGCATGGGCGGCGGCAGTTTCCACCGGCGCGGCGGTGCGGCGGCCCCAGCCGGTATCCAGATGCATATAGCGGCGCACCTCGTTCCATTTGACCACAAAGCCCGCGCCGTGCGCGCAGAAGACGGAATCGGCCGGGTCGTCGGTGTCGGCGTCAACGTGATAGTCTGCCTCGGCGATCACCTGCGCCGCATTGTGGCAGGGCCGGTACCCGGCCGGTGTGCAGACAAGCCTGCCGCGGCCGTGAGTGTAGCCGGGCACCTGCGCCGGATAGTCGCGCAGGGCGGCCACAGGGGCTTCTCCCGTCAGCAGGACGGTTTCGCCCAGCGTCTGCGGCGGCGCGGCATCGGCGCCAAGCCGCTGCAGGTCGGTCATGGCGCGGCCGACGTTTTCCGCGGGCACCTCCAGCCGAAAGCGATACCATGGCTCCAGCAGCAGGCTGTGCGTGCTGCGCAGCCCCTGCCGCAGGGCGCGGTAGGTGGCCTGCCGGAAGTCGCCGCCCTCGGTGTGCTTGGGGTGGGCGCGCCCGGCCAGCAGGGTGATCTTCATATCGGTGATGGGCGCATCGGTCAAAACGCCGCGGTGTATCCTTTCCTCCAGATGCGTCAAAATCAGCCGCTGCCAGTTCCGGTCAAGGTCATCCTCGCGGCAGGCAGTGGCAAACTGCAGCCCGCTGCCGCGGGGCGCAGGCTCCAGCAGCAGGTGTACCTCGGCGTAATGGCGCAGCGGCTCGTAATGACCAATGCCCTCCACCGGTTGGTCAATGGTTTCGCGGTACAAAATGCTGCCCGGCCCAAAGCGAACATCCAATCCGCCGCGCTCGCGCAGCAGGCGGGCCAGAATTTCCAGCTGAACCTCGCCCATCAGCTGTACCTGAATGGCGGCAGCGTCCTCGTTCCACACCACATGCAGCTGCGGCTCCTCCTGCTCCAGCCGCCGCAGCAGGGTCAGGGCGGCGTGCGGGTCGGCGCCGTCCGGCAGCAATACGCGGTAGGCAAGCACCGGCTCCAGCGCGGGGGGCAGGGCGTCGCTCTGCGCGCCAAGCCCCTGCCCCGGGCGGGTGTGGCTCAACCCCAGCACGGCGCATACGGTCCCGGCGGGGGCCTGCTCAACAGCGCGATAGCGCGCCCCGGCGTAAATGCGCAGGCCGCCCACCTTTTCCTGCCAGGGGCCGTCCGGCCCGTCGCCCGTCAGGGCGTCGCGGGTCTTCAGGCAGCCGCCGGTGATCTTCATATGCGTCAGCCGCATTCCCTGCTCATCCTGCGTGATCTTGTAGACCTGCGCGGCAAAGGCATCCCCGTAAACGGGGGTGGGGCTCCAGCGCTCCAGCGCATCAAACAGCGCGTCGATGCCCTCGCATTTCAGGGCGCTGCCAAACAGGCACGGAAAGACCCGTCGGCGGGCGACGGCATCGGCCAGCGCCGCATCCAGCGCGTCGGCGTCGGCATCCGCAAGGTAGGCGTTCATCAGCGCCTCGTCGTGCAGCGCCAGCTCCTCCAGCGCGGCCCGCGTCAGCGGCGGCGGGCCGTCCCGGTCCGGTGCGGGCGCGGTATCCACGGCAGCGCAGCCGTCGCTCAGCCGGGCGCGCAGGCTTTGCAGCACGGCCGCCCGGTCGGCCCCGGGCAGATCCATCTTGTTGACAAAAAGAAAAACGGGGATGTGATAGCGCTCCAGCAGCCGCCAGAGCGTCTCGGTGTGGCTTTGTACGCCGTCGGTGCCGCTGATGACCAGAATGGCGGCATCCAGCACCTGCAGCGTGCGCTCCATCTCGGCGGAAAAATCCACATGGCCGGGGGTATCCAGCAGCGTCAGCTCCAGCTCATGCAGGCGCAGTTGGGCCTGCTTGGAAAAAATGGTGATGCCGCGCTCCTTTTCCAGTGCGTCCGTATCCAGAAAGGCGTCGCCGTGGTCGACCCGGCCCAAACGGCGAATTTCTCCGGCGCGGTACAGCATGGCCTCGGAAAGCGTGGTCTTGCCCGAGTCCACATGGGCCAGAATACCGACGACCAGTCGTTTCATATGCGAACCTCCTGTTGAAAAAGATGCCTGATGCACAAGCCGCGCGCGGTGGCTGGAAAAGAGCAGGCAGCCCGCCGCGCAAAACACGGCAGGCTGCAAAGGAAACGGATGACTTTCAACCGCCGGGCGGCCGGCGGCAGGGAGATCAGGCAGTCAGCGCGGCAAAGCGGCGGCTGCCCGCCCCGCGCAGCCACAGCACGGCCCAGAGATCGGCCGCCAGAAAAACGACGCACAGCAGCGCCAGAAACGCCGTGCCGGAGAACGCCGCACCCAGCCAGAACAGATAGACCAGCGCCGGGATCAGCACGCTGACAAAGGTCAGCAGCATGGCCAGAAAAACGCTTAGCCCCTGCTTGACGGGCTGCATTTCGTTCACCCAGTCAAAGCGCGGGCAAAGCAGATTGAGGATGAGCCCCAGCAGGGCGCACCAGATGCAGAACAGCGAGGTGACAGCCAGCACGGCCAGCAGCGCGTCGGCGGTCAGCCCCAGCGCCAGCCCGGCGGCCAGCCCCGCCAGCAGATTGCAGGGCAGCGTCAGCAGCAGGTGCAGCCGCGCCTTGGCGCGCAGACACTGCCCGGCCGTGACCGGCAGCGACTGTAAAAGCCACAGGCGGCTGCCCTCCAGCGAAACGGAGGAGGCCGTGATCAGAATGGTGGTTTGCAGCCCGCACAGCGCAAGGGCCAGCAGCGGGCCTGCCAGACCCGAAAGCTCCGGCGGCAGCCCGGCCAGAAACGCGCGCAGCAGCGGCTGCTTCCAGACGGCGGCCACGGCCAGCGCCAGCAGAAAAACCAGCCCCAGCCCGGCGTTGAGCATATAGCCCGCGCTGGAGGTAAAGCGCCGCAGCTCGCGGCGCAGCAGGGCGATGTCCGCCCCGTGCACCCGTGCTGCCCGTTCACGGTAGCGTATGCGCGCCGCACCGCGGCGCGCGGTGGCCAGCCGTACAAAGGTGGCGGCCAGCAGGCGGCAGACCAGCGCAAAGGGGATCAGCTCCGTCAGCAGCGCCGCCGCCAGCAGCCCCATATTTTCCTCGGCGATGGCGCGCCCCAGCCACACCAGCGGGGCCACGGCGGCAAGACGCTGCGCCACGGCCTGCGCATGGGCGGAAAGATACTGGATGTAGGAGGCAGCCTGCGAGTAAAAGTAGAAATAGGCGGCCAGAAAGGCCAGACTGAACAGGGTGGAAAACAGCGTTCTATTGCGCACCCGGCTGTCTGCCAGCGCCAGCAGCCAGCCCAGCACGCTGGAGACCGCCAGCGCCAGAAACGGCAGTCCAAGAAACAGCAGCACAAACGCCAGAATGCCCGCCGGGCCGCCGCTGTTCTGCTTTAACCAGACCACCCCGGCAGGCAGCACAACGACCGCGCCCAGCACCGCATTGTACAGCCACAGCACGATCATGCGGCTGGCAAGGATGGCCATGGGCGGCACCGGCATGGCCAGCAGAAGCTCGTTGTCGCGCGCCTCGTACAGCTGCGTTTTCGTCATGAAAACGCTGCCGATGATCATCAGGGTAAGCCCCAGCAGGGCTGCCAGCGCAAAATACAGCCAGCCCAGCCCCAGCGATGCCAGCGGGGCGGCCAGTGCGCCGAAAAACAGGCCGAACATACCGCAGAAAACCACAAAGCAGTACAGCATCAGCACGGCAAACAGAATGACGGCCGCGCGGCTGCGCTTTTTGCCGCGGATCGTCAGCGCAGCGCCCATCGCCCGCAGGCGGTTGCAGACAAGTGTTTTAAGCATGGTCGGCCTCCAGCTCCAGAAAGACGTTTTCCAGCGAGGAGTCACCCTTGACCTCCTCCATGCTGCCGGAGGCGATCAAACGGCCGTTTTTGATGATGGCAACCTTGTCGCACAGCTTTTCCGCCACCTCCAGCACATGGGTGGAAAAGAAGATGGCCCCGCCCCTGTCGCAGTGGGTGCGCATCAGCTGCTTGAGGGTGTGTGCCGCGGCAGGGTCCAGCCCGACGAACGGCTCATCCATCAAAATCAGCCGTGGCTGGTGCAGCAGGGCCGAAATGACGGCCAGCTTCTGCTTCATACCGTGCGAATAGGCGGAGATCGGCTGGGCCAGATCGGCCGTCAGACCGAAGGCATCGGCGTATTCACGGATGCGCCTCCCGCGTTCCTCCTTGCCGACGCCGAAAATATCCGCGACAAAATTCAGATACTGAATGCCGGAGAGAAAATCGTACAGATCGGGATTGTCGGGAATGTAGGCGATGCGGCGCTTGCAGGCCAGCGGGTCGCTGCGCACGGAAAGCCCGTCCACCAGAATCTCGCCCCCGTCAAACGGCAGAATACCGGCGCAGGCCTTCAGGGTCGTGGTTTTTCCCGCGCCGTTGTGCCCGATGAAGCCGTAAATTTCCCCGGGGCGGATGTGCAGTGAAAGATCCTCCACGGCGGCTTTATTGTCATAGCGCTTGCACAGGTGCTGAATGTTGAGCATGAAAACTCCTCCTTACCGGCAGCGGCGGGCCGACGCACTGTCGGGCCGTATCAGCGCCGCTGCTGCTGTCAGCATAGACCTTCCCCCCACGGGAAAGTCAAGAGGTTTTACGAAAAAATACGGCGGACGGCCTCAGTCCTTCCACGCGTACCCGCGCAGGCGGCCCTCATCCAGCAGGCCGGTAAAATCACCCTGGCGCAGGGCCTCATAAACGGCCACAGCCACCGTGTTGGAAAGGTTCAGGCTGCGGGCATCCGCGATCATGGGCAGCCGCACGCAGGCGGATCGATTTTGCACCAGCAGTTCCTCCGGCAGGCCGCGATCCTCCCGGCCAAACACCAGAAAGCAGCCGTCAGGGTAGGCGATATCGGTATAGCGGTTGGGCGCTTTGGTGGTAAAGTAAAAATACGGGCCGTCGGTGCGGGCAAAAAAATCGTCCAGACCGTCGTAACAGGTGATGCTCAGCAGATGCCAGTAATCCAGCCCGGCCCGTTTGAGCTGGCGGTCGGTGACGGTGAAGCCCATCGGCTGCACCAGGTGCAGGTGTGCGCCAGTCGCCGCGCAGGTGCGCGCAATGTTGCCGGTGTTCTGCGGGATCTGCGGCTCGACCAGAACGATGTTCAGCATGAAAAAAGCCTCTTTTCTTCGGATGAGGGAAGATACGGCCTCCCTCCCTGCGCCGCCGAAGCCCGCGCTGTGCGCGGCAGAGGGCTTCGGCAGTGTTTTGTGCCCGCGTCGGCCCCGCTGTGCGGCGGCTTCATACATATTGCCGCCGGGCGGCGCGCATACTATCCTGCGTAATGCGCCCCCGGCGCAGTACGCAAGGCTGTACCGCGCCGAAGGGCGCGGCGGGAAAGGAGAAGGACACATGGAAAAACAGGGCAGTACGTTTGGGGCGGCAGCGCTGGGTACGCTGGCCGGTATGGCCACCGGCGCGGCGGCCGCCTACGCCATGAGCGGCGACGCCGCGCTGCTGCGGCGCAACCTGCGCAAAATGGAACGCGGCGCGCAGCGTGCGGTGCACCGGATGGAAAAGCACCTGCGCTGACGCAGGCCCCGGAACGGCGGTCCGGCCGTTCCTTTACTTAAAAAACGGCCGCGCATCGCCTTTTGCAGCGGCGGCGCGCGGCCAACGGAGGCTTAGAAGCGGATGGCGGTATCCAGCCCGACGGTGATCATGCTGTTCAGGCTGCGCTCGCGGGCGGCCGCGTCGATCTCCTCGCCGGTGATCACGCTGTCGCTGACGCTGCAGATGGCCAGCGCACGGCGGCGGTAATGCGCCGCGATGGTGTACAGGGCGGCGGCCTCCATCTCCACGCCCAGCACGCCGTATTCCTTCCAGCTGCCTGCGCCGGGGGCGGTCATCTCGCTGTAGAACATATCGCTGGATTTCAGCAGCCCGGTAAACGAGCGGATGCCTTTTTCCTTGGCGATGTCGTAGGCGGTGCGCAGCAGGTCGAAGTCGGCGATGGGGGCGTAGTTGCCCGGGAAAATGTAGCTGAGAAAAGCGTTGTCGGTGCAGGCGCCCTGCGCAAGGATCAGGTCGCGCAGGCCGATGTCCTCACGCATGCTGCCGCAGGTGCCCACGCGCACCAGCGTCTGTACGTCATATTCCTTGATCAGCTCGGTCACATAGATGCTGATGGAGGGAATGCCCATGCCGGTGCCCATGACCGAGACGGGCACGCCCTGATAGGTGCCGGTATAGCCCAGCATGCCGCGGACGTTGTTGAACTGAACGGCATCCTTCAGAAAGTTTTCGGCAATGTATTTGGCGCGCAGGGGGTCGCCCGGCAGAAGAATGCGGGGGGCGATGCTTCCGGCTTTGGCTTCGATGTGTGTGCTCATGGCTTCAGGTTCCTTTCTTTTGTGGTTGGCTTTGCCGACGGTCGGCAAGGCGCTTTTTATCAGTATACCAAATTTGCGGGCATTTGTCAGCGCTTTTGGCAAAAAAACGCGGGCCGCCGCCGCTTTTGCCCCAAATGCCCGAAGAACGCCCTTTTGCGGCAGCAAAACTTGCGGCAGCAAAACTTGCGGCAGCAAAACTTGCGGCAGCAAAACTTGCGGCAGCAAAACCGAAAATTTGCGCGGCGGCCTTTTCATTTTTGGCCCGATATGGTATGCTTCTATCAAAGAAGCTTGCAGCAGGGGGAAAAACAGATGTCCATGACCGTTTCGGTATGTCTGGATGCGCTGTGCCCGCAGCTGGCGGCGCCGCAGGCGGTGCGGCTGCTGGCCGGGCAGGGCGTGCGCGCCGTTGAGTTCTGGAGCTGGCAGAACAAGGACTGTGCGGCGCTGGCCGCCGCCTGTGCCGAAACCGGCGTGCAGGTGGCGGGCATGTGCACCGCCAGCTTTGCACTGACGGATCCGGCCCGTCGGCCGGAATTTCTGGCCGGGCTGGCAGCCAGCCTGCCGGTGGCCGCGCAGCTGGGCTGCCGCCTGCTGATCACGCAGGCCGGGCCGGATACCGGCACGGCCCGGGCCGCGCAGCATGCCAGTATTGTGCAGGGGCTGCGCGCTGCCGCGCCGCTGCTGGCGCAGGCGGGCGTGACGCTGGCCGTTGAGCCGCTCAACACCCGGCGCGATCATCCGGATGCCTACCTTTCCTCCTCGCAGGAGGCCTTTGAGCTGGTGCGCGAGGCGGACAGTCCCTTTGTTCGGGTGCTGTTTGACATTTACCACCAGCAGGTGACGGAAGGGGACATTCTGACGCATCTGCTGCCCCACCTGCCGGAGGTGGCGCATCTTCATGCGGCGGCGACGCCGGGGCGAGGGCCGCTGTTCACCGGCGAGCTGCACTATCCCCGGCTGCTGCAGCGGGTGGCGCAGGCCGGGTATACCGGCTGTGTCGGACTGGAGTATACTTGTACCGGCGGCCTGCTGGAGGATCTGCAGCGTGACCTGTACGAGCTGCGCGCGGCAGGTCTGCATTAAGTGGCGAAGGCCCGCCCTGCAGGCGGGGCGCGGCGGAGAAACAGAGGAATACAGGCGTTCGGCGGCAGTCGGATGCAGAAAGGCTATGCTATGAAGTATCATCAGCGAATATTGGCCGCAGTGCTGTGCATCTGCCTGAGCGTTGGGCTGGCCGGGTGCGGCAGCGGCAATCTCACCTTTGAAGAACCTGGCGGCGGACAGCGCCCGCAGCAGACGGTGACGCCGCCCTCGCAGCGCGAGGTGGTGGACTGCAGCGTGCTGACGGCCCAGCCCTTTGATGCCGAGGCGTTTCTGGCGCGGGTGGAGGCCGCCCGCGCCCTGCTGCAGCAGAAGGACAGCGGCGAGCAGATCCTGCAGGAGTATCGCGAGCTGACGGCGCTGTTGAGGGAGGCATTGACGCAGTACACCGTCAGCGAGATCAATTATTATCTGGACAGTGGCAGCGAAGAGCTGCAGCAGGCCAGCGCGCAGGCGTATACGGCCGTCAACGACTGCAACGATGCCTACAGCGTTTTTCTCAGTGAGCTGAGCAATTCCGATTACAGCGGCGCATATGCCGATGAGGTCGGCAGCGCCAACGCCGCCGTGTTTCAGAACTATGAGGCGCAGACGGAGGAGCAAAAGACGCTGCTGGATCGGGAAAAAGAGCTGGAGGACGAATACACCGCGCTGGCCGGAGAAAGCTATGACACCTATGAAGCCACCGCACAGGTGATGGCACCGCTGTATGTCGAGCTGATCGATGTGCGCAACCGGCTGGCGGAAAGCTATGGTTATGACGACTATCCGACCTATGCCTATGAGACAACGTATGGGCGCAGTTACACCCCGGCCGATGCCCGCGGACTGGAGGAAAACGTCAAGGATGGGCTGGCCAAGCGCTATGTGCGCCTGATGCTGAACATAACGGAGGAGGACTATGCCGCTCTGTACCGCTACCCGGACGCCAGCGAGGAAAACCTGCTGGCTCTGATGCGGCAGTATCTGCCGCAGATGGATGCAGGCTTTGACGAAGCGTTGGAGTATATGCTGGCCTGCCATGCGTACGACATCGCCTACAGCGACAGCAAGTATGACGCCAGCTTTACCACCATGCTGTACAGCTGGAACGTGCCGTACCTTTTCAGTCAGCCCAACCCCGACAGTCAGGCCGATTCGCTGGATACGCTGGTACACGAGTTCGGGCACTATTACGCCTACCTGAATGACCCCACCTATGCCAGCGATGACGGGTTTGTCTATTCCGCTGACAACATTGATGTGGCAGAGATCCATTCCACGGCGCTGGAGCTGCTGTTTTTGCGCAACTACCCCGAGCTGTACGGCGATGACGCCGAGCCGCTGCGGCGGATGGTGCTGACCGATATTCTCAGCAACGTGGTCATGGGCTGCATTTTTGACGAATTCCAGCAGCGGGTCTACACGCAGGAGGATTTGCAGCCGGAGGATGTCAGCGAAATTTTCCACGACGTTTTTCTGGATTATATGGGCGATATCTATATTGACGATTATGCCTATTATATGTGGAGTGTGGTCAACCACAACTTTGACGCCCCCCTGTACTACATCAGCTATGGCGTGTCGGCACTGGCGGCTTTTCAGATCTGGGAGACCTCGCTGGAGGACCCCGACGCCGCCCTGCAGCAGTATCTGGAGCTGACGGCATGGGGCACGGATGTTGATTTTCAGGCCCTGCTGAAGAAGTGCGGCATGCAGGATGTGTTCGACGACGAGTTTTTGACCGGGCTCAGCCGTACGCTGCGTTCCGAGCTGCAGTAAAGCGCGGCGGGCACGCACTGCCCCGGCAGAGCCCCCAGCAAAAGTGCGGCGGGCGGCGCCTGCGGCTTTGTGGTGTTTTTGGATGGGGACAGGCCCCAAAAGCGCACCCAAAAAATGCCCGCCCAAAAGACGGGAAGAAAAAACAGGCGTCCGCAAGGCTGCGGGCGTCTGTTTTTGGTATACGGCAGGGGGAAAGGCAGCGCGGCAGGCCGTGCCAGAGAGGGCCGCCGCTGCAGCGCTGCCGTATGCGGAAGCCCATAAAACGGAAAAGACCGTCTGCGGCAGTGCAGCCGGTCTTTTGAAAAATGCGGCGGCCCTTTTGACAGGCTGCGCCCGCCCCGGCGTCAGACGGCCAGCAGCAGGCTGCCCAGCGCGACCATCAGCGGCACCGTCAGCAGGGCGGACAGCGTGCTGACAACGACGGTGCGGGTGGCGCGCTCCTGCTCCGGCTGCGGCGCATGGTAGCGCAGCGCCATCACGCTGACCAGCATGGCCACCGGGCAGGCAGCCTCGATGTAAACCGAAAAAAGCAGCGTGGGCGGCAGCGGCAGGCATCTGGTCAGCAGCAGCCAGACCAGCGGCAGAACCACCTGCCGCAGCCCGGCCAGCGGAAGCACCCGCAGCAGCCCGGCATCCAGCTTCCAGTGTGCCTGAAAAATGTTGACGCCCAGCACCAGCATGGCCAACGGGGTGTTCAGGGCACGCAGCGCCTCCAGCACGCTTTGCAGCGGCAGCAGAACATGCTGCAGCCCGGGCGCGGCCAGCACCGCCGCCGAAGTCGGCCACAGCCGCAGGGCAAAAACCGCCAGCCCGGCCAGCGCCGCCACGCAGGCGGGCTGGGTGAGAAGGCCGCGCAGACGGGCCTTTTGCCCGCGGTGAAACTGCGCGCTGCCCCAGGTCCACAGCAGCACATTGCTGCACATGACGTTGACCGAAGCATAAAAGACGCCGATCTCGCCGAATAGCGCCTGCACCACCGGAAGACCGAAAAAGCCGTTGTTGGTGAAAACCGTGCAGGCGCGCGAAACGGCCGTGTGCGCATCCGCCCCGCCCTTTGTGCGGAACAGAAGTGCCGCGGCGGCCATGCCGAAGCCATAGCTGGCCAGGCACAGCGCGGTGGCCATGCCCAGCAGGCGCAGGTTTTCCCGGTTGGCCTCCAGCGTGACAAAGGCGCTGAAAATGACGGCCGGAATGACGCAGCCGGTCAAAACCGTGCTCAGCTGGGCGTTGCCCTGCGCCGTCAGTATGCCGCGGCGTGCCAGCACCCAGCCAATGGCGATCAGCAGCGCCATAACGCAGATCTGTCGAAAGACGACCAGTGTGACCGACATAGGGCCTCCTTTTTCGGTGGGAATGAGGAAACGGCGGCGCCGTGAAAAGCGAAACACTGCCGCAGACTGTGCGCAGCAGGCGGAGAGGTCAGGCAGGAAAAGGGTGCTGCCGCACGCCGTCTGTTTACGGCTGGGCGGGGCAGGTATCCTCTAACGGAAGTCCCAGCACGGCGCGGCGCACCAGATCCAGCGCAGCCTGTGCGGCGCGCCAGCGCACCTCATCCCGGCTGCGGCCGGGCAGATACAGCCGCAGCACGCGGCAGCGGACACCGTCGGGCCGGGCATCGTACAGGCCGATGAACACCGTACCGACCGGTATACCGGGCAGCGCGCCCCCCGGCCCGGCAATGCCGGTAATGCCGACGGCAAGGTCGGCCCCGGCCAACGCCGCGGCCCCCCGCGCCATCTGGGCGGCGACGGACGCGCTGTACACCGTGTGCGTCGCCAGCGTTTCGGCACGCACCCCCAACAGCTTCTGCTTGATGGCCTCGCTGTAGCTGACAATGCCGCAGTCAAAGGCCTCCGAGGCGCCGGGTACCGAGGTCAGGCGCTGGGCCAGCAGGCCGCCGGTGCAGCTTTCGGCACAGGTCAGCCGCAGGCCGCGGCGGCGCAGCAGCGCAAGGACGGTGGCCTCCAGCGTGCTGCCGTCGGTGGAATAAACGGCGCTGCCAAGCGTCTGGCACAGCTGCTGTACCGCCGCATCGGCCAGCGCGGCGGCTGCGGTACGGTCGGCGGCGCGCGCCGTCACGCGGATGTGCACCTCGCCCGTTTTGGCATACAGGGCCACGGTAGGGTTATCGGCGTTCAGCTGCCGGGCAAGGCGGTCGTCCAGCTCGCTTTCCGGCACACCGACAACATGCAGCCAGCGGCTGACCAGCGCGGCCTGCTGCCGACTGCGCAGCCAGGGCAGCACCTGCCGCTCAAACATGGGCCGCAGCTCGGAGGGCGGGCCGGGCAGCAAAACGGCCCAGCGGTCGCCGTCGTGCAGCAAAATGCCCGGCGCGGTGCCGTTGTCGTTGACAAATTTTCCGCCGTGGGCAGGCACCAGCGCCTGCCGGGCGTTGTTGGGGGTCATGGGCAGCCCGCGTGCGGCAAAATAATCCTGCAGGCGGGCAAGCTCCTGCTTGTCTTCCACCAGCGTGTCGCCAAAGACGGCGGCAGCCGTCTGCTTGGTCAGGTCGTCGGCCGTCGGCCCCAGGCCGCCGCACACCACCAGCAGGGCGCTGCGTGCCTTGGCCGTGCGCAGCACCCCGGCCAGACGCTCGGCGTTGTCGCCGACCACCGTCTGGTAATGCACGGTCATGCCCAGTGCCGCCAGCTGTTCGGCCAGATATTGGGCATTGGTGTTCAGAATATTGCCCAGCAGAAGCTCGGTGCCGACGGCAATGATCTCAGCGTTCAAGGTTTCCATCCCTCCCGGAAAAAGGCGGCGTCCGCCGATGCGGCCGCCGCCAGTGTCACGGCCGCGCCGTGCGGTCATTCAAAATCCACAAAGATCTTCTCGGCGTTGACGGCAGCCTCGGCCTCCATGGCCTCCAGCTGCAGGGCGGCCTCGGCGGCTTCTACCTCTGCCAGCGTGGGGCGGGTCTTCGGGTGCGGCGGCGTAAAGACGGTACAGCAATCCTCATACGGCAGAATGGAGGTCTCAAAGGTGCCGATGGCGCGCGCCACGGCGGTGATCTCTACCTTATCCATGCCGATCAGCGGGCGCAGCACCGGCAGGCTCTGCGCCGCATCGGTGCATTGCAGCGCCGCCAGCGTCTGGCTGGCCACCTGGGCAAGGCTTTCGCCGGTGACAATGCCGTCGCAGCCGTACTTTTCGCACAGGGTATGCGCAATGCGCATCATGCTGCGGCGCATCAGCACGGTAAACAGCACCTCGGGACCGTTTTCGTGCAGATGTTCCTGAATGGCGGTGTACGGCACGACCCACAGGGTCATGCGGCCGGTGTACGGCACCAGCAGGCGCGCCAGCTGAATGACCTTCTGGCGGGCGCGTTCGCTGGTGTAGGGCGGGCTGGCAAAATGGATGCCCATCAGGCTCAGCCCGCGCTTGGCCATCTGATAGCCCGCCACCGGGCTGTCGATGCCGCCGGAAAGCAGCAGTGCCGCCTTGCCGGAGGTCGAGACCGGCAGGCCGCCCACGGCGGGCTGCTTGCTTTGGTGTACATAGGCGCCGCCGTCGCGCACCTCACAGAAAACGGTCAGCTCGGGGGCGTGCACATCCACCCGCAGGTGCGGGTGGCGCGACAGCAGAAAACCGCCCACCTGCGCGGAAAGCTCCATGCTGGTCAGCGGAAAGCTTTTGTCCGCGCGTTTGCTCATCACCTTAAAGGTGCGCACCCGGCGCAGCTCGTCGCCCAGCGCGGCCTCGGCTGTGGCACAAATGGCCTCCAGCGTTTTTTCGCAGGCCGTGGCGCGGGTGACGGCGGCCAGCCCGAAGGTGGTGCGGATGCGCTCAAAAGCGGCGTCGGCATCCACCGGGCCATGCGGGGTGATGTAGATGGTGCTTTGCGAGGTGCGCACCTCAAAATCGCCCAGGCTTTTCAGTCGGCGGCGCAGGTTCTTTTCCAGCGTGCTTTCAAATGTGCGGCGGTTCAGCCCCTTCAGGGCCATTTCGCCCTGATAGGCCATGAAAATTTCACTCATCGTCTGCGTTCCTTTCCTTGCGCCGGGCTCACCCGGCGAATGCTTGCGGCGGTCAGCGGCGGCGGGCGCGCGCCAGCTTGGCGGCGGCCTCATCCAGCCCGGCCAGCAGGGCCTCCAGATCTTCCCGCGTGGTGGCCCCGCACATGCTGATGCGCAGGGCGCTGTCAATGCGGCTGGCGGGCAGCCCCATGGCCTGCAGGGTGTGGCTGGCCGCCCCCTTGCCGCAGGCGGAGGCGCTGCTGACATATACCTGACGGTTCAGCTCCAGAAAATGCAGCACGGTCTCGCTGCGCAGGCCGGGAATGGAGAAGTTGAAGATATACGGCGACGCATCGGCGGGGCTGTTGATGACAAAGCCCTCCCGCCGGGCGATCTCCCCGCGCAGAAAAGCGTTCAGCTCGCAGACATGGGCGTACCGCTCAGCCAGCGTGGGGTGCAGCAGCTCCACCGCTTTGGCAAACCCGGCAATGTAAGCCAGATTTTCGGTGCCGGGGCGCAGGCCCTGCTCCTGCTTGCCGCCAAGGTACGGCGGCTCGATGTGATAGCCCTTGCGCAGGTACAGCGCGCCCACACCCTTTGGCGCGTGAATCTTGTGCCCGACGACGGTATAGCTGTCCAGCCCGGCGCGGTGCACATCCACCGGCAGCTTCATAAAAGCCTGCACGCCGTCGGCGTGTACGGCGGTGCGGGGGTTTTTCTGCTTGACAAGGCGGACGGTCTCGGCAACATCCAGCACCGCGCCCGTTTCGTTGTTGACCTGCATGGCGGCCACCAGCGCCGTGCAGGGGCCGACGGCGTCCGCCAGCATCTGCGGGGTAATATGCCCGTCGGCGGTGGGGGCCACCGTCCGCACGGTGTAGCCCAGCGCCTTCAGCTGCTGGCAGGGATGGGTCAGGCTGGCGTGCTCATAGCCCGAGACCACAATATCCTTTGCCCAGGCGCGGCGCGCAAGGGCGGCGCCCCACAGGGCAATGTTGTTGCCCTCGCTGCCGCTGGCGGTAAACAGCACCTCGCCGGGGGCGCAGCCCAACGCCCCGGCCACGGCGGCACGGCTTTGCTCCAGCAGCTGCTCGCTTTCGGCGGCGGGGGTGTACAAAGCGCTGGCGTTGGCAAAATGCCGCCGCAGCGTATCGGTGATCACTTGAATGACAGCCTCGTCCACCTGTGTGGTGGCGGCGTTGTCCAGATAGTGCATGACGGTTCCTTCTTTCCGCGGGCTGCCGCCGTCCGGGGCGGCCCGGTTTTTGCAAAGGGGCAAAATGAGGGGCAAAGGACCCCTGCTTTCAGTATATGCGGCGGGCGCATGGCCTTGCCCGCCGCGGGCAGCCGGTTCGGCCCGGCCTTCGCCGCCGCATTGCGCGGCGTGGGGATGGTTTCAGTTTACCATGCGCGCCCGGCGCCGTCAAGGGGCGGACGGTCGAACGCCCGCGCCCGGCTGCTGGGCGCGGGCAGGCCCTCCCCTAAAAAGTTAGGCATTGCTTTTGCGGGCGTTCTCTGTTAGAATAAAAAGGGTCTGCGCAAGGAAAAAGCCGGGGCGGCACAGCCGCGCCCGGCGCAACAGGCATTTACTCCTCGTGCTGCAGCCGACGCATCCGCTCCTCACTGGTGCGCACCAGGTTGGCCAGGCTGGTGGCGTACAGTGGGTAATCCTCCGCCAGGCGCTCGCCGGTCATGGAAAGCTGCGGGGTCTCCCGCAGGCAGACGCCGCCCAGCTTTTCCTGCGCCAGCAGCTGCTGCACACGGGTCTCCGCCACATCCATGGCGGCCGAGGCATAACCGGGAAAGCTGCGGCGGTCAATGGCAAAGGTGTTGTCGCTGTTTTTGGGGTAAGCGCCGTACAGCAGCCGGTACATTTTGTAAACTGCCAGCATCAGATAAGCCGACATCTCGCTGACAAGGCCCTTGTCGGGGCAGGCGTTCAGCTTGTCAAACAGAATGTTCATCGAGTTGAACAACAGCTTCTTGTTTAGCGTGGGCAGCACGCTTCCGCGATAGCGGCCGTCGCGGGCCGTGTCGGGGTCGGGCAGCTCCTCCACCGTCAGGGTGACGCCGCTGCGGTCGGGGCTGCGCCCCAGCAGATAATCGCAGGAAACGTGATAATAATCGGCAAGGCGCACCACAAAATCCAGCCCGCATTCGCGGATGCCCTTTTCATAGTGGGAAAGCAGCGCCTGCGAAACGCCCAGATCCTGCGCAGCCTGTTTTTGAGTG
Source organism: uncultured Oscillospiraceae bacterium (assembly GCA_934527255.1). Classification (GTDB taxonomy): domain Bacteria; phylum Bacillota; class Clostridia; order Oscillospirales; family Ruminococcaceae; genus UBA1762. The sequence continues at coordinate 17,935 of CAKTAM010000022.1, forward strand.
ATTCCACGCTCCTTGCGCAGCAGCGTGATGATACGGTTGAAGTCCTGCGCCAAAAGTGTTCAGCTCCCTCTTATATAATATAAATGTATAATATAGGCGACATAAGCGGCGTTTGTCGTCGGCCGGGGCAGGGCCGCGCGGCCGACAGAAACGGTACAGCGCCGCATGGATAATACGCATTGTAAATTATACCGAAAGAACACTACCTTGTAAAGACGTAAATTCACGAAATACCGACAAATTTTTTGGTAGAATCAGATAATTTTCGCCCCCGACGCAGAGAAGCAGCGTCCGGCGGGCGCTGCCGCCCATTGAAGGAAGGAGGGCTTTCCATGAAAAACTATCGTCTGGCCATTTTTCGCCACGGGCTGACCCGTGCCAACCTGGAGGGAGTGTACGCCGGGGCCGGGACGGATTGGCCGCTGTGCGATGAGGGCATTTACCAGCTGCAGCAGCTGAAAAAGGAGTACCGGTATCCGCAGGCCGAGGCGGTGTTTACCAGCCCGCTGCTGCGCTGTACCCAGACGGCGGATATTCTGTACCCCGGGGTGCGGCAGTACGTCATACAGGATCTGCGCGAGGTACACTTTGGCGAGTTTGAGGGCCGCCGCGCAGTCGACCTGACCGGCGACCCCGCTTATCGCCGCTGGATGGATCCCAAGGATGACTATATGCCGGAGGGCGGCGAAAACGGCAATGTGTTTGCGGCGCGAACCCGCGGCGTGCTGATGAATATGTTCGAGTTCATGATGAAAAGCGGCATTTCCGAGGCGGCGTGCGTCACCCACGGCGGCGTTGCCATGAGCATGCTGTCGCAGCGCGCCCTGCCGCAGCGCCCGGCCAAGCTGTGGGCCTGCGACCCTGGCTGCGGGTATCTGGTGATGTGCGACCAGACCATGTGGATGCGCGACGGGCTGGTGGAGGCCCAGACCATTGTGCCGTATGGGTACGGCGGCGAGGAAGAACCTGCCGGGTATACCATTCTGGAAAACGGCGCGGAGACGGCGCAGCCGTAATGAGGGACAAAAAGCACCGGCAGAAAAGCGTTTTGCGCTTCTGCCGGTGCTTTTTTGTACGGAAAACGATGGGGGGAGACCGCCGCAATGCCGCCGGGGCGGCCGTGCCCCTGGAGGGAGACCGCCTTTGTAAAGGCAGCCGTGCCGTCGGCTTTTTCGGTGCTCGCCGGTTTTGCCGGGCGGCTTATTTCAAAAAGCCGTTGAGAATTTCCTGCTCGGCTTCGGCCTCCGTCAGCCCAAGCGTCATCAGCTTCAGGATCTGGTCGCCCGCGATCTTGCCAATGGCGGCCTCGTGGATCAGCTGCGCCTCTACATGGTTGGCGGCTATCTCCGGAATGGAGCGCACCCGTGCGGCGTCCATAATGATGGAATCGCAACGCACATGGCCAAAACAGGGGGCGTTACCCTCCACACGGGGGTAAAACACCTGCCGCGACTGCTGCTGCGCCACGCTGCGCGAGGTCAGCTGCGCCCGCGCGCCGTCACCGTTCAGCAGCACCTCCATTTTGCTTTCGGCGTTCTGGGTGCCGTGGGTCAGCAGCTTTTCGGTCATGACAAGCTCGCTGTTGGCCTTGCAGACGCAGCGGGTGCTGCGGTGGGTCGAATCAATGCCGCGGATCTGCGTCATCTCCATGCAGCAGTATGCGCCCTCATCCAGATAAGCCACTGTTTTGGGGTTCATGATGCGTTCGCCACGGCCGTCGCCCTCGCCGTAGTGCTTTTCCACATAGCGCACCCGTGCGTTTTTGCCGATGTAAAAGGTGTGCACGCCGCTGTGCTCGCTTTTGCTGCCGCCGTCGTTGTGAATGCCGCACCCGGCCACAATGGTAACGTCGGCCCCCTCGCCGACAAAAAAGTCGTTGTACACCAGCTCGCTCATGCCGGTGGCCGTCAGCAGCACGGGAATGTGCACGCTTTCATTGCGGGTGCCTGGCCGGATGTGGATATCAATGCCGGGCTTGTCCGTCTTGGGGATGATCTCAATATTGGCGGTGCTGCGCCGCCCGGCGCTTTCGCCGTTGCGGCGAATGTTATATGCCCCCTCGGGCACGCCGTGCAGATCGGCGATCTGCTCCAGCAGGGCTTCCTCTATGGGTTCCATACAGCATACTCCTCTTTTTTATTCCGACATCCGCCCACAGGCCGAAACGGTATTTTGCAGAATGCAGGGCAGCATCTCCTCACGCGGGCCCTTGCCGCGCACTTGGCCGTCCGCTACCAGAACGATCTCATCTGCCAGCTGAATGATCCGCTCCTGATGCGAGATAATGATCAGTGTAGCGTCGCTGTTCTGGTGCAGTGTCTGAAACGTCTGCGTCAGGCGCGAAAAGCTCCACAGGTCAATACCGGCCTCCGGCTCGTCAAAGATCATCAGCTCACAGCCGCGGGCCAGTACGGTGGCAATTTCAATGCGCTTGACCTCGCCGCCGGAAAGGCTGGCATCCACCTCGCGGTTCAGATAATCCTTTGCGCACAGGCCAACCTCGGTCAGGCAGGTGCAGCTTTCGCTGTGGCTCAGGGTGCGCCCCGCGGCAAGGTTCAGCAGGTCACACACCCGAATGCCCTTAAAGCGCGGCGGCTGCTGAAACCCATAGCCGATGCCAAGGCGTGCACGCTCGGTGATGGTGGCGGCGGTGATGTCCGTGCCGTTATACAGGATCCGGCCGCTGTTTGGGGTGACCAGGCCCATAATGGCGCGGGCCAGCGTGGTTTTGCCGCCGCCGTTGGGGCCGGTGACAACCACCAGGCGGCCGGTAGCAACCGTGAGGGACAGATCGTTCAGAATATCCTGCCGCCCTTTTTCATCTTCTACGGTGTAGGTAAGGTTTCTGATCTCCAGCAAAAGATCCTCTCCTTTTATTGCGGCCCGTCAGTGTTTTGTCCAAGGGGCCTTTGTTATTCCTTAATATATAGTATAGCACATTTTGGGCCGTTTGCAAAAGAAAATGCACTCTGTCGGAAAAAAGCGCAGCTGCTCTGTGCACCGCTCGCAAAGGGGATGGCAGAGGGAGGCGCCGCTTTGGAAAACACACGGCAGCGCGGCCGGAGAAAAAGGCCGACTGGCCTTTGCGGGCGTGCGGGGCAGATTGGAAAAGGGCGCGGCAGGCGCGCATGCGCTGCGGGTGCGGCACGCGGCTGCGCCGGGCGCGAGGCAAAAAGAAAAAATGCAGCTGGGTCGGGCCGAAAGCGGCGGTGCGGGCGGTTGCAAAATGCGGCGGATTGTGGTATGATGCGGGTGCGCTATATTCGGCAGGACCGAAACAGCAGCAGAGAGGATTTTGAAAATGAAAAACGAAAAAACAAGACGAATTGTCGGTGTGGGGCTGTTTACGGCCATTGTGGTGGTGCTGCAGCTGATGGGCAGCTTTATCCATTTTGGCCCGGTCTCCATTTCGCTGGTGCTGCCGCCCATTGTTATTGGCGCGGCGCTGTACGGCACGGCAGCCGGAGCATGGCTGGGTGCGGTGTTCGGGGCGGCGGTGCTGTTCTCGGGCGATGCGGCGGCTTTTCTGGCAGTCAACGCGCCGGGCACGGTGCTTACGGTGCTGGGCAAGGGCATTCTGGCAGGGCTGGCGGCAGGCGTGATCTACCATGCGCTGGCGCACAAAAATTCCACGCTGGCCGTTGCGGCGGCGGCTGTGGCCTGCCCGGTGGTCAACACCGGCGTGTTTTTGCTGGGCTGCCGGCTGTTCTTTTTACCGCTGATCACCGGCTGGGCGCAGGCCGCCGGTTTTGAGGCCGTTGGCGTTTATATGGTCGTGGGGTTGGTTGGGCTGAACTTTGTGGCCGAGCTGCTGATCAACGCCGTGCTCAGCCCGGCGGTCGTCCGTCTGATCCGCATTGGCCAGCGGCATTAAGGCGGCGGTCATGATACTGGCAATTGACGTGGGCAATACCCACATCAGCTTTGGCTGCGTGCAGGCGGATGGCTCTGTCGGGCAGGTGTTTCAAATGGCGACCGACCCTGCCGAGACCGGCTTTGGCTATGCCGCCCGTATGCAGCAGATACTGGCGCTGGGCGGTGTGGAAACGGCCGCGCTGGAGGGGGCCGTGCTTTCCTGCGTGGTTCCCCCCGCGCTGGATGCCGTGCGCAGCGCCGTGCAGCTGCTTACCGGCCAACAGCCGCTGACGGTGGGCGCGGGGGTCAAAACCGGCCTGCCCCTTGCCATTGATGACCCCGGCGATCTGGCGGGTGATCTGGTGGCGGCGGCGGTGGCGGCCCGGGCCGAATATCCGCTGCCCTGCATCATTGTAGATATGGGCACGGCCACCACCGTCACCGTGGTGGATGAAAACGGGCGGTACATTGGCGGGTGCATTCTGCCTGGGGCGGGCATTGCCCTGCACGCGCTGGCGCAAAACGCGGCGCTGCTGCCCCGCATTGATATTACACCGCCGCAAAAGGCCATTGCCACCAATACCCTTGACAGCATGAAGGCAGGCATTGTGTTTGGCAGTGCCGGTGCGGTGGATGGCATACTGGATCGTTACGCTGCCGCCCTTGGGCGCGAACCCGCCAGCATTGTGGCCACCGGCGGCCTGTGCGGGGCGGTGTGTCCGTACTGCAGGCACGATATCCGGTGCGACGCTACACTGGTGTTAAAGGGGCTGGGCATTCTCTGGCGCAAAAACCGGCCGCTTCGGTCGGCGGCCGCCTCAAACGAATAAAAGCAGAAAAGCCTTTCCGGGGCGCGGCGTGGCCGGCGCCCCGGAAAGGCTTTTTGATGTGGCGGTGCGGCGCTGTCAAGCAG
>CAKTAM010000023.1 GCA_934527255.1 uncultured Oscillospiraceae bacterium
GTAAGCGCCACGCTTTCCAAGGCGGGCGATTCCATTTCCAACGCCACCTCTAAGGCGCAGCAGTCGCTGAAGACCATGCAGGCCATCAACAGCCTGAACGGGCAGATCGCCGCTCAGCAGGAGGCCATCCATTCGGCCTATGTGGCCATCGGCAAGGCCTATGCACAGGCTCACCGTGACGATGCGGCCGCCGAATATGCCGAGCAGGTGACGGCGGTGGCGCAGGCCGAGGCGGCCATTGCCGGCCTGCAGGCGCAGATCGCCGCGCTGAAGGGCTTTACCACCTGCCCGGGCTGCGGCGCGCAGATCCCGGCAGGCTCTGCCTTCTGCCCCGGCTGCGGTGCAAAGGCGCCCGCCCCGGCGGAAGAGGTGAAGGAGGAGGAGGCAGCCGCCCCCGCCTTCTGCCCCAACTGTGGCGCGCAGCTGGAAAATGACGCCGCCTTCTGCGCCAGCTGCGGTGCAAAGATCGGCTGAGTGTGTTGAGCCTCGCCCCGGTACGGCTGTATCGGGGCGGTTTTCATATCCGGCGGTCCGCCGCCCAGAAAGGAATCTACCCAAATGAGTTGGTTGTTTGTACTGGCCGGTATTCTGGCGCTGTATGCCGGGGTGGATATTGCCTTGCACCGCAGGCTTGGCAGCCGCCGTTCGCCGGGGCAGCGGCTGCTGCTGGCGGTGCTGTGCGTGGGCTGCGCGGTGTGCGCGGCCGTCGGCATTGGCGGCGTTGTCAGCGGGCGCAGGCAAAGCCGCAGTGCGCAGTACCTTGCCTATTGCTATCTGCAGGAGGGCGAGGGCGAGGCTGCGCGCGCCAAGGCGGCGCAGTGCACCGGTACGGATGCCCGCCTGCTGCCGCTGCTGGCGGACGCTGTGGATCGCGATTATTTTTCCGCATGGTTTGAGGCACGGCAGCTGCTGCAGACGGCGCGCCTTTCCGGGCAGGAGCAGGCGGCCGTGCAGCGGCTGCTGGCACTTTGCGGCGGGGCGCTTGGCCTGCAGGTGGAGGAGAGCACCGGGCAGGTGCGCCCGCTGACGGGCGAGGCACTGCCGCTGGAGACCGGGACGGCTGCGGAGACATCCGCGGATGCTGCCGCGGCCGAAACGGCCATGACGGAGGAGCAGCGCCATCAGCAGGTGCTGGCGCTGGTGGAGACCATCCGTGACCTGCGGCAGCCAGACGGGCAGGAAAACGAACGCCTGCAGCAGCTGTACAGCGTGGAGCGTACGCTACTGACCGGCCGTGCCGACGCGCTGGATGCGCAGGCCGTGGCGCAGCTGCTGCAGGCCTACCCGCAGGATGAGGAGGCGCTGCTGCTGGCGGCGCGGTATTATGCCCTGCAGGGCGATTATGACAACGCCTGCGCATTGGCCGAGCAGCTGGTAAAAAAAGACGCCAGCGAGGCCAATCTGGTTGTGTATACCGACCTGATCGCCCAGCGGGCGCTGACGGGCGGTCTGCAGCCGCGCAGCGACGATGCGCAGGCACAGGCGCTGTTGGCCCAGGCCGAACGTCTGGAGCAGCGCGCCGCCGAAACGGATGTAAGCACGCCGTCCGGCCTGCAGCGGTACGAAAAGCTGTATGCGCAGGCACAGACGCTGCGGGAGGAGGCCGCCCGGCTGGATGTGGCGCGCGCGGTCAACTTTTTGCTGGCAAAGCGCCCGCTGACCGGCGACAGAACCGGCCTGCTGGATCTGCAGCTGGCCAAGCTGTACCTTGCCATGGACGACCGTGAGACCGCCCAGGGCTATGTATGGAAGGTGGTGGACAGGGCCGGTACGCTGCCCGAGTCCTCGCCGCTGGCGCAGCCGCTGCAGCAGGTGGCGGCTGCCAGCCTCAAGCTGGAGGACGAGCAGGGCAGCCCGGCGCTGAGCCAGGCTGTGAGGCAGACGGTGGAGGCACAAAGCCGGAGCGTGGTACCGGCGACGGATGGCAGCATCAACGGGACCATGGTCGACTATATGACCTCGACCATCAAATACAGCCGCCTGCAGGTGTTCGTCAGCCGCATTGACACCAGCGCCTACCCTACCGTGCGCGCCTTTGCCAATGTCAGCGGCGAAAAGGACAAGGCGTTCGGGCAGGCAAGCGATTTTGGGGCGGAGGATTTTGAGCTGATCGACACGCAGTACCCCATTGCGGATTTCCGGCTGGTCACAGATGCCGGGGCGCGGCAGATCAGCGTGGCACTGGTGGTGGACACCAGCGGCAGCATGGACGGCGTGCCCATCCAGAACGCACGGCTGGCGGCGGAGGCCTGCGTCGACCATCTGGAGGCGGGCGAGCAGAAGCTGTCGGTCGTGGCCTACAACTCGCAGGCATCGGTCGTGGTGGATGCCACCGATTCGGCCGAGACGCTGACCAACGGCATCCGCGGGCTGACCTCCGGCGGCGGCACCAATATCGCCAGCGGCATCCGCGCGGGGCTGGATACCCTGCAGGAGGGCGCGGGGGTCAAGGCCATGATCCTTTTGAGCGACGGCCTGGACAACAGCGTCGGAGAGCTGGAGGGCGCGCTGGAGGCCGCCCGTCAAAAGGGTGCGGCCATTTTCACCGTGGGCCTTGGCGAGGCGGACGGCGCGTATCTGCGCGGCATCTCCGAGGCGACGGGCGGAAAATACATTGCGGCCGCCAACGCCACCGAGCTTTCGGATATTTACCGCATGCTGCAAAAGTATATCGTCAACAATTATTGCTTTGAATATACCGTGACGGCCAACCCGCAGCGCGACCCGCGCCTGCTGACGCTGGGCGTGCCGGAATACCATGCGCAGAACAGCCGCGCCTACCGCATTTCGGGCGAGGCGGTGACGGAGGAGGAGCTTTCCTCCGGCGCGCGCCCGTTTGAGGACGGCGACATTCTGCTGTCGTCGCTGACGCCGGGCGGCGTGGCCGGCGGCGATCTGAAAAACGGTGTGACCGTCACGCTGCGGGGCGCGGGCTTCCACGACGGCATGACCGTCAGCGTTGGCGGGCTGACCGTCACCGGTCTGACATGCAGCACCGATACCGAGGCGACGGGCACTCTTGCCGGGTCGCTGCAGGCGGGGCAGTACGATGTGCGTCTGACGGCGGCGGACGGCCGCGTGGAGATCCTTTCCGGCGGGCTGCGGGTATTTGACGCCGGGGTGGTGCAGTCGGTACAGCTGGGCAACCTGCTGGTGCTGGCCGATGCCGTCGGCGCACTGCAGCAGGATGCCGACGGCCGGGTGACCGCGCTGGCCGCCAGCGGCAGCGTCAGCATCAACGGCTTTCTGCACAGCACCGGCGAGCTGCAGATCACCCCGGCCGAGCCGCTTGCGGCCGACAGCCTGAAAAGCGGCGGCACGGCGGCGGTGTATCTTGGCAGAAACGGCAGCATGCAGGGCGACGGCAAGCTGTATGTCAGCTATGCCCAGACCGCCCAGACAGGCGGCGCGCTGGGCAGCACCTTTGCCGAACAGCTGCTTGGCGGCCGGGATCTGGTGGTGCGCAGCGGTTATTATACCGTCAAGGTGGAGGAGGGAAGATCCGACTTTGGCGGGGATCAGCCGGTCAATTCCGCCGAGGCATGGAAGGATTATACCGTCAAAATTCCCGGCCTGGCGGATATGTTTGCCACCAGCGTTTCGCTGTATGACGACCGCCTGCAGCTGGACAGCGACCTGCTGGACATCGGCGACATTGAGGATAACCTGGTCAAGGTGGTGACGGGCGGCGCCTGGAGCACCAAAAAGGATAAGGAGGCGCTGGAAAAGCAGCTGGGCGACTGGGGCAAGGTCAAGGGCAGCGCCGGACGGGGCCGTCCGGGCGTCCGCACATACGAGCTGGACGGCAAGCTTTCGGTAGCCCTGGGCGCCAGCGACGTGCGGGTGGGCGGCGAGGTCACGCTCAAGCTGGAATCCACCAAAAAGTTTTTCCTGTTCCCGCTTAAGGCCGTCACCGTCAAGCTCAACTCGCTGGATCCGAAGCTGGAATACTGGAAGCTGGGGGTCAAGTTCCTGCTGCCGGGGGTGGAATCGTTCGCGGGCGTCTCGCAGGATTCCGTCACGCTGGATGCCGCGCTGGCCTCGTACCTGTGGTATCCGGACAGTCTGACGCTGAACGCCGAGCTGGAGCCCGGCATCCGGATGTTTGAGGTGATGAACCTGACAAAGGTCGGCGGCGGCTTTACCGGCGGCAGCCGCCTGTGGACGGATGCCGACACCCCGCAGGGCGAGCAGGATGTGACCCTGCGCGCCGTGGCCGAGGCGGATATCAACCTGTTCAAATGGCTGGGCCTGCCGACGCAGGGGGCCATGCGCAGCGTGTCGCGCTGGGGCGAGATGGGCAAGTTCTCCAACGGCGAGGCGATGGTCAATTTTACCGATGGCAGTATTTCCATTGGCGCAGACCTCGAGCTGCTGCAGCAGAAGGTGGCCTCGGCCAAAATTCTGCTGGATGCGCAGAAGCTTTCGGTGGACGGCAGCCTCGATGCCGAGCTGCAGGCGGCCGGTATCTCGCTGAGCGGCAGCATCAAGCCTGCCGTTCGGGTACAGTGGGGCGGCAGCGACGGCGGTGTTTCGGTGCGGCTGACCCTGCAGGCCGACGGCGGCATTCAATGCGACTGGGCCGATTTCGACTACAGCGGCGAGTGCGGCGTCGAGCTGACCAACAGCGTTTATTCCGGCAGCGTCATTCTGTCGCTGCGCCTGTATGCCGGGGACAACTGGGCCCGGGCGTGGTATGACAGCAACGGCCGTTATCTGTGGGATAAGGTCCATTTCGACGGCAATTTCTGAACCGGGGAGGACAGACACAAGTGATGCGACGCATTCAAAAAACGGGGGCGGCCTTTCTGGTGCTGCTGGCGCTGGCGGCGCTGCTGTCGGCGACGGCGTTTGCCAAAACCGAGGAATACACCGTGACGGTCAGGGAGGATGCCCAAAATTATCTGTTTGATATTCAGTGGGAAAACACACAGCTTACGCCACAGGTGACGCTGACCGCGCCGGACGGCCAGAGCTACTCGCTGGACAATATGCCGCAGGCGGCCGCCGGTGAGGGCGAGCTGCTGTTCTGGTTTGCCGACCCGGTGCCGGGTGACTGGACGGTGAGCGTCAGCGGCGAGGGGCTTGGCTGGGTGACGGTGGATGCCGGTGTGCAGCCGGGCCGGATGGACATTACCGTGTTTACCGTCAGCGTCAGCGGCGAGGAGGCGACGGTCAGCTGGGCCATTGCCGACAGCGAGGAGCAGCTGCGGCTGGAGGTGTGGGCCACGACGGATCCGCAGGCGCTGGGCGGCGTGCGCGCAGCGTCGTTTACCGGCCGGGCGGCCGGGGACAGCCACACGTTTTCGCTTTCGGGGCTGGACAGCGGCGATTACTACTTCTACCTTAAGGCCATCGGCACCGGCGGCATTTTTGCCACGGCCTATGCCGGGGGCGACGCTCTCCACTGGAAAAACGCAAACGCGCTGCCGCCGCTTTCGTCGGTGCAGGCGCGCATGCTGGACGAGGAGCTGTGGGTATCGTGGCAGCCGGCGGAGGAGGCCTCGGGCTACCGCGTGCTGGTGCGGAACGCCGCCACCGGCGAAACGCTTTTTGACGAGGAGTGCGGGCAGGAGTACAGCTGGTACGGCGCGCTGCCGGAGAGCGTGGAGACGGTGCAGGTGTTTGCCGCCGCCCGCCGCGGCGGCATTACCGGCGACTATACCTGGCAGACCGTCAGCCGTTCGGCCTTTGACGGCGTCAGCGTGAGCTTTCCGCAGGCCGAACAGCTGAACACCCGCGCGGTGATCGCGGATGTGGCGTTTACCGGCGCATATACAGTCAGCGCGGCGCTGAACGGCGAGATGGTCTGCGAGGGGCAAAAGCAGCCGGGCAGCTATCGGATCGACCTGGAGGAGGGCGACAACCGCGTGACGTTTTATCTGACGGACGCAGCCGGAAACATCCGCAGCTTTGGGCGTGATTTTCATGTGGATACCACGCCGCCCGTTCTGCGGCTGCACAGCGACCTTGACGGCCTGACCACAAACGCCCGTACCGTCTGGCTTTCCGGCATGACCGAAACGGGCGCACAGCTGACCCTCAACGGCGAGCCGGTGGAAACGCAGCAGGGCTATTTTGACCTTGCCTGTACGCTGCGCCCGGGGGAAAATACCCTTTTGCTGATCGCGGAGGACGGCGCGGGCAACCGGTCGCAGTATACGGCGGTCGTCACCCGACCGTGGCTTTCGGCAGCGCTGCTGGGGTGGATCGCCTGCGGCGCGGCGTTTGTCGGGCTGGGGGTCTGGTACACGCTGGTGCTTGTGCGGGGAAGGAGGCGGCAGAAGAATGAAAAGCCGAAAAATTCTTAAGGCTGTGCTGTACACGCTGACGGTGCTGTGCACGGCGGCCGCCGTCTGGATGCAGATCGCTGTCGGGGGCGAACGGCTGCTGACGATGGATTCTCACCGTGGCTACTGGCTGGCGCGCAGCTATCGCTGGGTGACCCTGGCGGCGCTGGCGCTGCTGATCGTCAGCGCTGTGTGCATCTGGGTGACATCGGCCGGGAAAAGGCGGCTGCGCTCGGCCCGTGCGGCGGCGGCCGTCGGCGCGCCGCTGACCCGGCGCGAGCAGCGGCTGCTGCAAAAGAAGGATGGCCTTTCCGCGGCGGCGCAGCAAAGCGCCCCTGCGCCCGGGCAGCCTGTACCGGCCGCACAGAGGCCCGACAGGGCGCCGGAAAAAGGGCGGCAGACGCCGCATGCGGGCCCGGTAAAAGCGGCAGAGGAACAGCCGTCTGCGCCCGCTTCGGCAGGACAGCCGACGGGTTTGACCGTGCCGCCCGCGCCTGCGGCGGAGCAGCCTGCCGCACCAGGGCCGCAGCAGAGCGGGACGCCGCCTGCCGAGTGTCTGTGCCCGGCCTGTGGGGCGCGCGGCAAGGCCGGACAACGGTTCTGCCGCCAGTGCGGCGCGCCGCTGCCCACAGAAAACAAACAACAAAACGTATAAGCCGAAAAACAAGATACAAAACGGAGAGATGAAATGGTCAAACATGTCGTATGCTTTCAATTGAAGGATGCCTCGCCGCAAAAGTGCGCCGAGGCCAAGGCGCTGCTGCTGACCATGCGGGAAAAGGTGCCGCAGGTGCGGCAGCTGACGGTGGACATTGATTTTCTGCACTCGCCCCGGTCGTATGACCTGATGCTGACGGTGCTGGTGGATGACGAGCAGGCGCTGCAGGCGTATCAGCAGGACGACTATCACTGCAGCGTCATCAAGCCGTATATGCACGCGGCCCGCACGGCCAGCGTGGCCATAGATGCGCTGGTGTAAGCTGTTGTACCGCTGCGGCGGCCGGGCAGGCCAAAGTATTTGACTTTTTGGGCCAAACGTGCTAAAAATAACTATTGAAACCATAGGAAATGCAGCGGAGCGTGCGGCCGTCTTTTTGCGGGCGGCAGTGCAAGCCCGATAAAGAGGTGTGTGCGGATGGCGCATGAGTGGAAAATTCGGGTGATGAAGACCGTATCACCCGGCACAAAGGAAATTCTGCGCGGGCGGATACGGCAGCACGAGCTGGCGCAGCAGCTGGAGCGCCCCTGCGCGCTGGCGGTGATGCACGGCGATGTGTGCGATATGATCTTTGCCAGCGATCTTGCGCAGAAGGCGGCGGATGTCGAGGTGTTTGAGATCGGCGGCAGCTGCCCGCAGCACATGACCTGCCTTGGCATCTGGGGCGACGTATCGGCCGTGGAGGCGGCGGTGCGGCGCATCCGCGAGGCAATGTGAGCGCGGCGTCGTTTTTACACAAATTTTCAAAAATGTCCGGTTTCGGTCAATGCGGCGGGTTTGTCCATTGTCCGGGCAAAAAAAAGGTGCTATAATGGGCGCATCCGCTGAAAAGCGCGTCCGGATGCAAAAGAGGGCGTTGCCGTGAACGATCACCGCTGGCTGCGCAGCGCAGCGCGCAGCATTGTGTTTCTGCTGCAGCTGGGGCTTTCCATGCTCATGCCGCCCGTTGTCTGTCTGCTGGGGGCATGGTATCTGCAGGAGCGTCTCGGCTGGGGCGGCTGGGTCTGGGCCGTGGCCATCATACTGGGCCTGGTGATGGGGGCGTCCTCCTTTGCCGATTTTGCCCGGCTGATGCAGCGCGAGGCCGACCGTGCCCCGCGCACCGACTGGGACGCCGCCGACACGCCGCCCACGCGGCCGCCTGCCGATGCCCCTGCGCCGCCAAAAGCCAAAACCGACGCTTCTGCACAGGAGGAGCTGCCATGAAAAAGCTGGATCCGGTCGTCCGGAAGGAAACGCTGCACATTCTCTGCGGCACGGCCATCGGTACGGTGGCGCTGCAGCTGATATATGTACTGCTGGGGCAATGGAATGTGACCGTACTGGCCGGTGGGCTGCTGGGCGGCTGTTGGGCGGTGCTCAACTTTCTGCTGATGGGCATTACCGTACAGCACAGCGTCGGCGGCACGCAGGCCGAAGCCCACAGCCGCATCAAAACAAGCTATTCGCTGCGCACGCTGGCCATGCTGGCCATCATCATCGCAGCGTTTGTGCTGCCGTGGTTCCACTGGGTGCCGGTGGTGGCGGCCATGTTCTACCCGCGGCTGACCATTGCCGTGATGTCCCTTTTCCGCAAGGAGTACGGCGCGCCGGTGAAAAACCCGCGCCCCGTCGAGCCAGAGCCGGAGGAGGACGCCGACGAGCTGGAGCAGCTGTTGGATAAGGTATACGGCGGCAAGGTGGATTACACCGCCGCCGCGCAGACGGCCGAAAAGCAGCCGTCTGTCGCACCGCAACGAAAGGAGTGATGCTGCGCTTATGGATATCAGTGTTACCGGTGCGCGCATCTGGTTTACCATTCCCATCTGCGGAGGGATCACCATCACCTCCACACAGGTCAATTCTCTGCTGGTCATTCTGGCGTTGACGCTGGTGTCCGCCTGGCTGACCCATGACCTCAAGGTACACCCCACCACCAAGCGGCAGCTGGTGGCGGAATACCTGGTCGAAGCAGTGTACAAGCTGGTGCGCAGCAATATGGGCGAGGCCTTTCTGGGCTTTGCCCCCTTCATCGGGGCGCTCATCAGCATGTCGGCGCTTTCCAGCCTCATCAGCCTGCTGGGGCTGTATTCCCCCACGGCCGATCTCAACACCGAGCTTGGCTGGGCGCTGATGGTGTTTGTGCTGATCACTTATTACAAAATGCGCGGCGGCGTCGGCCGGTATGCCAAGGGCTTTCTGGAGCCCATCCCCGTACTGCTGCCGTTCAACATCCTCAGCGAGCTGGCGACCCCCATCTCCATGGCGTTCCGTCATTTCGGCAACATCGCCTCCGGCGGGGTCATCTCGTCGCTGGTGTATGCGGCGCTGGCGGTGCTCAGCCATGCGGTGTTCGGCTGGCTGCCGGGTCTGCTGGGCGAGATCCCCTATTTCCAGGCGGGTCTTCCCGCGGTGCTGTCCATCTATTTTGATGTGTTCAGCGGCTGCCTGCAGGCGTTCATCTTCTGCATGCTGACCATGATCTACATCTCCATGGCGGCAGAGGACACCGCCGAGGCCGCCGAGGCCAAAAAGCGCAGGCGCGCTGAACGACGCGCGCGGGGCAAAACGCAGCAGGCGTAAGGCCGGGCGTTTCTTTCAAGACAGATCTTCTTTCGTTAGGAAAGAGCTGATAAAAACAGAATGGAAGGTTTACGGAGGTATTCGTTATGGAAAGAGCACTTGTTCTGATGGGCTGCGCCATCGGCGCCGGTCTGGCGCTGATCGCCGGTATCGGCCCCGGTATTGGCGAGGGCTATGCCGTCGGTAAGGCCTGCGAGGCGATCGGTCGTCAGCCGGAATGCCGCTCCAGCGTTACCACGACCATGCTGATGGGCTGCGCCGTTGCTGAAACGACCGGTATCTATGGCTTTGTCGTCGGTCTGCTGCTGATGTTTGTGTGCCCCAATATGTTCCTGGGCAAGCTGTAAGCAGCCGCCGCAGCGCCGCCGAAAAACGGCCGCCGCGGCAAAAATAAGGAGATAGGCGAAAACTATGGCAGAGTATTTGGAGTTTATATCCATCGACCCCTGGCATCTCCTGTTCACATGGATCAACCTGCTGCTGCTGGTGCTGCTGCTGAAAAAATTCCTTTTCAAGCCGGTGAATGACGTTCTGGCCAAGCGCAAGGCAGAGGTGGACGGCATCTATGCCGATGCAGAGGGCGCGCGCACGGCTGCCGAGGCCGACAAGGCGCTGTACGCCGAAAAGCTGGGCACGGCCCAGCAGGAGGCGGACGCCCTGATGAAGGATGCCGCCGCACGGGCGGCGCACCGCTCGGAGGAGCTGCTGGCGGAAACGCAGCGTCAGGTGGGCCGCATGAAGGAAAAGGCGGAGGCCGACATTGCGCAGGAGCGCCTGAAGGCGAAGAACGAGATCAAGAACGATGTTTCCGAAATGGTGCTGGAGGTTGCCGGAAAGGTGATCGGCCGCGAGCTGAACGAAAAGGATCAGAGCGAGCTGATCGACCGCTTCATTGACGAGGTGGAGCTTCCGCAGTGACCCGCGCCCCGCGCCCGGCGGTTGGACGGCGGGCGCGGCAGAACAAGCAGGAAGGAATGATGCACATGACACAGGCCGCCCGCGAATACGGCACGGCTTTGTATGAGCTGTGCGCCGCCGAAGGGCTGGAAACACAGGTGCTGGAGCAGCTGCAGGCACTGAAAACGCTGCTGACGCAGTACCCGGCATGGTATAAGGTGCTGGCCTGCCCGACCATTCCCGCGCAGGAGCGCGACGAGGCGGCCGAACAGGCGCTGCGCGGCCGGGTGCACCCCTATGTGCTGAACTTTGTGCGGCTGCTGATCGACCACGGCCGCGCAGAGGAGCTGGAGGGCTGCGCAGAGGTCTACGGTGTGCTGTATGACGAAGCGCACGGCATTCTGCCGGTGTGCGCCGTCACGGCCGTACCGCTGACGCCTGCGCAGAGCGACCGCCTGACCCGGCGGCTGCAGGACGCTTCCGGCAAGACGATCCGCCTGAAAAACCGCGTGGATCCCGCCTGCATGGGCGGCGTCCGGCTGGAGCTGGCGGGCCGCAGCATTGACGGCAGCGTGCGCGCGCAGCTGGAAAGCCTGCGTCGGCAGCTGATGGCCGATCTGGCCTGATTTTTGGCAAAACAAGGCGCTTTTGCCCCAAAAGGGCAAAGGCTGCCGTGATGGGCAGCCCGCGTTGGGCTGTTATGGAAAGTTGGTGAGACGATGCAACTGCGTCCTGAAGAGATCAGCAGTATCATCAAAGCGCAAATCAAGCAATACGAAAGCCATATCGAACAAAGCGAGACCGGCACGGTGCTTCTGGTGGGCGACGGTATCGCCCGGGCCAACGGCCTGGAAAACTGCATGGCCAACGAACTGGTCGAGTTTCCCAACGGCGAATACGGCATGGCGCTCAACCTGGAGGAAAACACCGTTTCGCTGGTGCTGCTTGGCAGCGACGTCGGCATTAAGGAGGGCGACACCGTTCGCCGTACCGGCCGCGTGGTCAGCGTACCGGCAGGCGAGGCGCTCATCGGCCGCGTGGTCGACCCTCTGGGTCAGCCGCTGGACGGCAAGGGCCCCATCGCCGCGGCCGAAATGCGCCCCATCGAGCGCAAGGCGGCCGGCATCATCCAGCGCAAAAGCGTCAGCGTTCCGCTGGAGACCGGCATCAAGGCTATTGACAGCATGATCCCTATCGGCCGCGGCCAGCGCGAGCTGATCGTCGGCGACCGCCAGACGGGCAAGACCGTCATCGCTACGGATACCATCATCAACCAGCGCGGCAAGGGCGTCATCTGCATTTATGTGGCCATCGGACAGAAAAACTCAACGGTGGCCCAGCTGGTGGAAACGCTGCAGGCCAACCACGCCATGGAGTATACCATCGTGGTCTCGGCCCCGGCCAGCGACGCCGCCCCGCTGCAGTATATTGCGCCGTATGCGGGCTGCGCCATGGGCGAATATTTTATGGATCAGGGCAAGGATGTGCTGATTGTTTATGACGACCTTTCCAAGCACGCCGTCGCTTACCGCGCCCTGTCGCTGCTGATCCGGCGTCCGCCGGGCCGTGAGGCATACCCCGGCGACGTTTTCTACCTGCACAGCCGTCTGCTGGAGCGCGCAGCGCGCCTTGCGCCGGAATACGGCGGCGGCAGTCTGACGGCGCTGCCGATCATCGAAACGCAGGCGGGCGACGTGTCGGCCTACATTCCGACCAACGTCATCTCCATTACGGACGGGCAGATCTTCCTGGAGACCGAGCTGTTCCACGCAGGCGTCATGCCGGCGGTCAACCCGGGCATTTCCGTCTCGCGCGTGGGCGGTGCGGCCCAGACCAAGGCCATGAAGAAGGTGGCGGGCAGCCTGAAGCTGCTGTACAGCCAGTACCGCGAGCTGCAGAGCTTTGCACAGTTCGGCAGCGATCTGGACGCCGACACCAAGGCGCGTCTGGCGCAGGGCGAGCGCGTGGTGGAGATCCTCAAGCAGCACCGCAACGCCCCCGTGCCCATGGCCAAGCAGGTGGCGATCATTTACGCCGTGGTCAACAATTATCTGAAGGATGTGCCCCTCGAGCGCGTGAAGGAGTACGAGGAGGCGCTGTACGCGGCGCTGGATACGACCTACAGCGACCTGACGGATACCATTGCCGCCAGCGGACAGCTGACAAAGGAGACCAACGACCGGCTGGATGAGGCGCTGCGTGCCTTTACGCAGCAGTTTCTTGGGCAGTGAGCGGGGCAGGCGCCCTGCCTGCCGCCGTGACGAAAGGAAGTGAGGCAGCATGGCGGGATCCTCGATGAAGGATATCAAATCGCGTATCCGCAGCGTCGAAAGCACACGCCAGATCACCAAGGCCATGGAGATGGTGGCATCCTCCAAGCTGCGCCGTGCCAAGGAGCGCGCCGAGCGCAGCCGCCCCTACTTTGATGTGCTGCATGCCGCGCTGGCCGATATTGCCGAGGGCACGGAGAATTTTTCCTCGCCGTTTGTACAGCAGCGCACCCCGGTGCGCCGCAGCTGCTTTGTGGTGATCGCCGGTGACCGCGGTCTGGCCGGCGGCTACAACAGCAACGTGTTCAAAATGGCAGCGGAGGCCATGCAGGGCAAAAGCTGCTGCGTGGTGCCCATCGGCCGCCGCTCGGCCGAATATTTCGCCCGCCGCAGGGCGGATATTTACACACAGGAATATGCCCGTATCGAGGAGCTGACCGTCGGCGCCTGCAGCGAGCTGGGAGACCTGCTTGCGCGCGCCTATCTGGCCGGTGAATTTGACGAGCTGTATGTGGTTTATACCAATTTTGTTTCCATGCTCAGCCAGCAGCCCGCCGTGCTGCGGCTGCTGCCGCTGAACGCGCCGCCCGCGGCGGCCGACGGGCAGGCACAGCACCATACGGTGTTGTATGAGCCCGGCCCTGAAGCGGTGTACAATGCCATTGTGCCGGATTATCTGGCGGGCATTGTCTGGTGTGCTGTCTGCGAAAGCTTTGCCAGCGAGCTGGGCGCACGCCGTACGGCGATGGATTCGGCCAGCAAAAACGCCGACGCCATGATAAGCGATCTGAGCCTGCATTACAACCGGGCCCGGCAGGCGGCCATCACGCAGGAGATCACCGAGATCGTCGCCGGTGCAGGCGGCTAACAAGCAGGCGGCGGCCCGGCGCATCAGCCGACGGGCCCCGACAGCCACAGGAGAGGAATGACTGCATGAAAGAACAACATGTGGGCAGAGTGGTAACGGTCGTCGGGCCGGTACTGGATATCCGCTTTGAGGCGGAGGAGCTGCCCGAACTGCAAAACGCCGTTGTGGTGGAAAACGGCGGCGAGACCATCACGGTGGAGGTGGCGCAGCACATTGGCGACAATGTGGCGCGCTGCATCGCCATGAGCGACACCGGCGGCATGGTGCGCGGCGCAAAGGCCGTGGATACCGGCAGCCCGATCACGGTGCCGGTGGGCGAAGAGTGCCTTGGCCGCATTTTCAACCTTCTGGGCGAGCCGGTGGACGACAAGCCGGCCCCCAAAACGCAGGAGCGCTGGCCCATTCACCGTCCGGCCCCTACCTATGAGGAACAGAACTCCAGCGCCGAGATCCTCGAGACCGGCATCAAGGTCATCGACCTGATCTGCCCGTACGCCAAGGGCGGCAAGATCGGCCTGTTCGGCGGCGCGGGCGTGGGCAAGACCGTGCTCATCATGGAGTTTATCAATAACATTGCCAAGCAGCACGGCGGCATTTCGGTGTTTACCGGCGTGGGCGAGCGTACCCGCGAGGGCAACGACCTGTACAATGAAATGAAGGAAAGCGGCGTGCTGCAGAAAACCGCGCTGGTCTACGGCCAGATGAACGAGCCGCCGGGGGCGCGTATGCGCGTCGGGCTTTCCGGCCTGACCATGGCGGAATATTTCCGCGACAAGCTGGGGCAGGATGTGCTGCTGTTCATCGACAACATCTTCCGCTTTACCCAGGCGGGCAGCGAGGTCAGCGCGCTGCTGGGCCGTATGCCCAGCGCCGTGGGGTATCAGCCCACGCTGGCCACCGAGATGGGCGCCCTGCAGGAGCGCATCACCTCCACCCACCGCGGCTCCATCACCTCCATTCAGGCGGTATATGTACCGGCCGATGACCTGACCGACCCGGCCCCCGCCACCACGTTTGCGCATCTGGATGCTACCACGGTGCTTTCGCGCGCCATTTCGTCGCAGGGCATTTACCCGGCCGTGGATCCGCTGGATTCCACCAGCCGCATCCTCAGCCCCGATGTGGTGGGCCAGGAGCATTACGAGATCGCCCGCGAGGTGCAGCGCGTGCTGCAGCGCTATAAAGAGCTGCAGGACATCATTGCCATCATGGGCATGGATGAGCTTTCGGAAGAGGATAAGCTGACGGTCAACCGCGCCCGCAAGGTGCAGCGCTTCCTCAGCCAGCCCTTTACCGTGGCCGAGCAGTACACCGGTATGCAGGGCCGCTATGTGCCGCTGAAGGAAACGCTGCGCGGCTTCAAGGCCATTCTGGACGGCGAGTGCGACGACCTGCCCGAGTCGGCGTTCCTGTTTGCAGGCACCATTGACGAGGTGCGCGAAAAGGCCGCCGCAGCAAAATAAACGCCGCACGGAGAAGGAGTAACCATGAATACCTTTGCACTGCAGATCGTCACGCCGGACGGCCTGTGCTTTGACGGCGAAGCCTGTCAGGTGCGGCTGCGCACCATTGACGGCGACGTGGCCGTTCTGGCGGGGCACGTGCCCTATGCGACGGCGATCGGCATGGGCGAATGCCGCCTGCTGCTGCCGGACGGCAGCGACCGCCGGGCTGCCTGCTGCGGCGGGCTGCTGAACGTGGGCGACAGCGTTCGCATCATTGCGGCAACGTTTGAATGGGCCGAGCAGATCGATACCGCTCGTGCTGAGGCGGCAAGGCAGCGTGCGCTGCAGCAGCTGGAGGCCGGTGTGGCGGATGCAGCCCTGCGGGAAAGCCTGCAGGATCATCTGCGCCGTGCCGAGACCCGCCTGCGCGTGGCAGGCGCACAGCCCGCCGCCCGCAGCTGAACGCCCTGCCGCCGCGGGCCCTCCCGGGCGTGCCGTGTGCTAAAGCGGCAGCGGTGCGCATATAGTACCAGCAAAGGGAAGTCGAAAAGCAATCGCGCTGTTCCGTATGGAATTCCGCCGCAGGTTTCGGCTTCCCTTTTTGCATGGGTGCAGACAGGCCGCAGGCCTGTGCGGCCGGTGAAAACGGGGGAGGGTTGACGGGTGTTTATGGTAACGCTACACAAGGACAGCTGGAAAAAGGCGGCGGCCATGCTGGGCTGCGCAGTCATTCTGTGCGGGGTGCTGCTGGGGGCAAACAGCCTGGCGGATGGCGCGCGCGCCGCCGCTGCGGCGGCAGACGGCCGCACGGTGAAAAGCGCGGCGGATATGGCCGATTTTCTGCTGGGCTATGGGGTCGAAGCAGATGTCGGTACCGCGCAGGTGCTGCAGGTCACCATTCCCCGAAAATTTGACAGCAGCTTCCGGGCGTTCAATGAGGTGATCCAATCCTGCGGGATGGATCTGACCCGCTATAAGGGTAAAATGGTGGAAAAGTGGGTGCTGCAAAGCCCGAACCGCACGGTGGAGAATCAGACGGCCTATGCCGTGCTGCTGGTGAAGGATGCAAAAGTGATCGGCGGGTATCTGCTGTATCAGCCCAGCGGCGAGGTGCTGGGCCTGCGCGATACGCTGGATGCCGCCGCCCTGGCCGAGCCGCAGCAGGCCGTTGCCGCCGCCCAGAGCGAGGCAGCACAAGCGGAAGTCGGGGCCGAAGCCCAGCCGCAGCAGGAGTGCGCGGCGGATGAGGCCGAACCGGCCGCGCCCATTGCCGCGCAGGATCCGACCGGTGACACGCCGACGGCTGCCGAAGAAGGCGCCCCGGCCGAGGAGGTCGCCGCAGGCGCCGAGGAGGAGCAGGCGGGCATTTATCCGATCGATTGAACCGTATGGGCCTTTCCGGCTTTCGGAAAGGCCCCTTGCCGCCGGACAGGCCGGTGACGAAAGGAAGGGCAGCCATGCGCATTCTGATAACCGGGGGCAGCGGCTTTCTGGGACGGCGCGCAGCCGAACGTCTGGCAGCGTGCGGCCATACCGTGCTGACGCCGCCGCATTCCCTGCTGGATGTGACGCAGGCCGCCGGCCCAGCGGCGTGGCTGGCCAGGCACCGGCCGCAGCTGGTGCTGCACTGTGCAGCGGTGTCCTCTACGGCAGCCTGTCAGCAGCAGCCTGCCGCGGCGGCGCGCGTCAATGTGCAGGGCAGCGCCCGGCTTGCCGCGGCCTGCGCCGCAGTGGGGGCGCGGCTGGTGCTGTGCAGCTCCGACCAGGTCTATTTCGGCAGCGGGCGCCCCGGTCCGCATACCGAGGACGAGCCTCTGACCCCATGCGGGGTCTACGGGCAGCAGAAGCTGCGGGCGGAGACGCTGTGCCGGGCGCTGTGCCCGGATACCGTCTGCCTGCGGCTTTCGTGGATGTATGACATCCGTCAGCGGCCGGGCGAGCACGGCAATTTTCTGTTGACGCTGCTGCAGACGCTGGAAAATTTTCAGGGCGGGCAGACGCCGCCGCTGTGCCTGCCGGTGTACGACAGGCGCGGCCTGACGGATGTCGCGCAGGTGCTGGACAACCTGCCGCGCGCGTTGGCGCTTCCGGCGGGTGTATACAATTTCGGCAGCGGCAGCGCGGAAAACACCTGCGAAACGGTGCGGCAGGCGCTGCGGCAGCTGGGCATGCCCATACAGTCGGTACAGGGCGACACACAGGCCTTTGCCGCTGCGCCGCGTGACATCCGCATGACGCAGGACAAGCAGTATGCCTTCGGCCTGCGGTTTTCGGCCACGGCGCAGGGGCTGGCGGACGCTCTGCGCCGCTGCGGCATGGGCAGCATCTGACGGCCGCGGACAGGCCTTTTTTGTGCCGGACCTGGAGAAGTATATGCGGCCGTCGGCGTTTTTTGCCGCAGAGAGCATAAGCGAATGATTTTTTACCGGGATGCGCCGGGGCGGGTATGGCACAGCGGGACAAGTCCCTCATAAAAAACATTTCATCGCATCGCAGGCAGCCCCGGCAACGGAGCAATGCCGGGACGGACAACGATGCAGGCGGCGCTGCCGCCGGACAGGGAAAGGAACCACCTCATGAAAATTCTGATGGTTACGGATCAGTACTATTCGGCCAACAACGGCTACACCATTTCCAGCCGCAGGTTTGCTGCCGTGCTGCGCGCGCATGGGCACGAGGTGCGCATTGCCTCGTTTGCCGCGCCGGGCGACGTGCCCGCCGGTGAGATTGCCTATGTGATGAAAAAGCTGACCATCCCGTTTTTTGACGGGCTGATCCGTTCGCAGGGAATGACCTTTGCCCGGCCGGATAAGGCGCTGCTGGCGCAGGCCATCGTATGGGCAGATGTGGTGCATTTTGTCTCGCCGTTCGCGCTCAGCCATGTGGGCATCGGCATTGCGCGGCGGCTGGGCGTGCCTTATACGGCGGCGTTCCATGTACAGCCCGAAAACATCACTTCCTCCATTCATCTGGGACGTGTGGGCTGGGTCAATACCGCCATTTACCGCTGGTTCCGCTTTTATATTTACCGCTACTGCAGGCATGTGCACTGCCCCAGCAATTTTATCGCAGGCGAGCTGCGCCGCAACGGCTATACCAGCTGTCTGCATGTTATCTCCAACGGCATCGACCCCGATTTCACCTATCGCAAGCTGCCCAAAGCGCCGCAGCTGCAGGGAAAATTTACCGTGCTGATGGTGGGCCGCATGTCGGTGGAAAAGCGGCAGGATGTCCTTATCCGCGCCGTGGGGCTGTCGCGGCACGCATCGCAGATCCAGCTGGTGCTGGCCGGGCAGGGCCCGCGCACCCGCTATCTGCAAAAGCTGGCGCGCAGCCTGCCAAACCCGCTGATTCTGCGGTTTTTCCCAAAGCCTCAGCTGCTGGAGCTGATTGCCATGAGCGACCTGTATGTACACGCCGCGGATATGGAGATCGAGGCCATGTCCTGCATGGAGGCGTTTGCGGGCGGGCTGGTGCCGGTGATTGCCAACAGCCCCAAATCGGCCACGCCGCAGTTTGCGCTGGATGAGCGCAGCCTGTTTACCGCCGGTGACGCGCAGGATCTGGCGCGGAAGATCGATTATTGGATCGAGAACCCTGAGGAGCGCGCCCGGATGGAGCACCGCTATGCCGAGCATGCCAGGCAGTACGCATTGGATGCCTGCGTGCGGCAGTGCGAGCAGATGTTTGCGCAGGCCATTGCGGACAACGACGCACAGCGGCCGACGCCGTGCGCAGAAAGCGTGTAAAAGAATGAAAACGGACGAAACAGTGCAATTGCGGCTGGCGACGGCGGATGATGTTGCCGCCATGCTGGCAATTTATGCCCCCTATGTGGAAAAAACCACGGTGACATTTGAATACGAAACGCCCTCCTTGGCAGAGTTTGCCGCACGGTTTGCGGCGGTCACGGTCTGCTTTCCGTGGTATGCGGCCGTGTGCGGCGGCGAGGTGGTCGGGTATGCCTATGCCGACCGCGCCTTTGCCCGCGCGGCGTATCAGTGGGACGCCGACCTGTCCATTTACCTTGCCCCTGCGGCGAAGGGGCGCGGGGCAGGCCGGGCGCTGTATGCCCGGCTGGAAAGCGACCTGCGGGCAATGGGCTACTGCACCGCCTATGCGCTGGTGACCGGGGAAAACGCTGCCAGCGCGGCGTTTCACCGTTCGCTGGGGTATGCGCTGCGCGCCGTGCTGCCTGCCGCGGGGTATAAGCAGGGCCGCTGGCTGGATCTGTACTGGTACGAAAAGGCGCTGTGCGATAAGCCGCAGCAGCCTGCCGCGCCGCTGCCGTTTTCGGCGCTGGCCGCGAAGTGACGGCGGCCCAAGGCCCGATGCTGACAAAGACCGCCTGCCGGTTTTCTCACAGGGTGGAGAGAACGGGCAGGCGGCCTTTTTGTTTGCGGGCGGGCACGGCGGCCCAAAATAAAAACGTACGGCGGGCAGCCCGCGCAGCCAAAGCACACCGGGAACAATGGGCGGCGGCAAACAAACCGGAAGCATTCGCCGGTGCGGTAAGCGTTTGTGCGCGCCAAGAAAGCCATCTGCACAGAAAAACGGCCGCCCGTTGGGGCGGCCGCTGGCAGTCGGCGTGGGATCAAAGGCTTTGCGGCAGCAGCGAACCGTTGACCTGTACGGTCACGACCTGCAGCGGCAGCCGCTTTCCGCTGCTGCGCAGGGCGCTGCGCACGGCGTTCTCCAGCCCGCCGCAGCAGGGTACCTCCATGCGCGCCACGGTCACGCTGCGGATGTTGTTGCTTTGCAGAATTTGTGTCAGCTTTTCGCTGTAATCCACCGCGTCCAGCTTGGGACAGCCGATCAGGGTGACGCGCCCGCGCATGAACTGCTCGTGAAAACCGGCGTAGGCATAGGCGGTGCAGTCGGCTGCGATCAACAGCTCAGCGCCGTCAAAAAACGGGGCCTGTACCGGTACAAGGCGAATCTGCACCGGCCATTGCGCCAGCTGGCTTTGGGCGTTGGCGGCGGCTGCGGTCGGCGCAGGGCAGGCTGCCTGATGCGGCAGGCTGCGCGCGCGGGTGCCGGGGCAGCCGCAGGGCTGCGGCGCGGCGGCTGCTTTTTCCTGATGGCTGCGGGCAACGGCCTGCTCATCATAGGCGGCCGCCTCGCGCTCGACAAAGGTAATGGCCCCGGTGGGGCAGGCGGGCAGGCAGTCACCCAGCCCGTCGCAATGATCGTCGCGCATCAGCCGTGCCTTGCCGTCGATCATGGCAATGGCACCCTCATGGCAGGCGGCGGCACAGGCCCCGCAGCCGTTGCATTTTTCCTCGTCAATGTGAATGATTTTTCGGATCATCTTTTTTCCTCCTGGATCTTGTTTGGGGCAAAAGCGGAAAAGCGGCCGGGCGTTTTTCCCGCGGTGTCCCTATAGGCAGGCTGTCCGGCATGCTGCTGGAGCTGTGGTGTGGATGCCTCTGGCCGGGCGCTTTCCCTGTACGGCGGCCGCACAGGAAACACGCGCGCCGCACTGTCGGCGGCGTGCCGATACCCCGGCGGTGCGGCAGCTTGCTTTTCCTTGCAAAGTATACTACAATACCAAGGGAACAGTCGGTTGAAAATTCAACGAAAGGGCAAAAAAGATGAAAAAAGAGTGGGAGCCTCTGTGTAGCGCGCCGCTGTTTGCCGGGTTGGAGAGGCAGGAGCTGGAGCAGCTGCTGCTTTGCCTGAAGCCCCGGGAGGCATCGTATGCGCGGGATGATTATCTGCTGCGCGCGGGGGAAAGCATTGCGGCGGTGGGCCTGCTGCTGGCAGGGAAAGCGCTGGTCGTTCAGGAGGATTTCTGGGGAAACCGCAGCATTCTTTCCGCCCTGGCGCCGGGTCAATGCTTTGGCGAAAGCTTTGCCTGCGTGCCCGGCACGCCGGTAAATGTCAGTGTGGTCGCCTGCGAGCCGGTGCAGGCACTGTATCTGGATGCGGGGCGTCTGCTGACGGCCTGCTGGGGCAGGTGTACCTGCCCTTGTCACGGCCGGGTCATCCGCAATCTGCTGACCGACCTTGCGGGCAAAAACCTGCGGTTAAACCAGAAGGTCACGCATCTGGGCCAGCGCACCACGCGGGCCAGGCTGCTGTCATATCTTTCGGCGCAGGCACGGCAGCACGGCGGGCCAAAATTTGACATTCCGTTTTCACGCCAGCAGCTGGCGGATTATCTGTGTGTTGACCGCAGCGGCCTTTCGCAGGAGCTTTGCCGCCTGCGGGACGAGGGTCTGCTGCTTTTTTCCAAA
>CAKTAM010000024.1 GCA_934527255.1 uncultured Oscillospiraceae bacterium
TTTTGCAGGCTGTCATACCGCAGCGGAAAGCTGCTGATGTTGCCCCCTTTGCTTTTCTGCAGGTTGTCCTGATACTGCGGCAGCAGGCACTTGCGCACAAACGACCATGCCGCCTGCGGATCGCTGCAGGAGGTCGAAATGCCCAGCTGGAAGGCTGGAAGCACCGCGCTGCCCAGCGTTCCATCGCCGGGGAAACCCTTGTATACAAAATCACCGTCAAATTCATACCGCCACTGCAGCAGCTGACGGAACGAGATCTGCCATACGTTGCGCAGCAGAAGCTGCCGGGCGCCGAAGCCGGGCTTTGGGTCGGTCGACTGGTCGTTGAACTCGGTCGTATTGGAGGCGCTGTCCTCCAGCATCCGCACAAAGGCAGGGTCGTCCAGATGACACTGACCGGCATTGTAATCCAGAAAAATGTTTCCAGCCATTTCTATCTGATTGGCCAGCACCGTATTGCGGCCGGTCCCCCAGAAGGGCTCCTCCACCTGCGGGTTTTCGGCAAGCACCTGCAGATACTGCTGCATGCTCCAGCCAAAGGAAGAGCCAAGCACCTCCGGGTCGCCGATGGCGCTTATCACCCAGTATGCGGGTATCAGCAGCGGCAGCGTGCCGTCATATTCTCCCGCCTGCAGAACGCCCTGCACAAAATCCGTTCGCTGCAGGACGGGGTCGGCATCAATATACGGGTACAGATCAACAAAAAGCCCCTTGCTCACATAGCCGTTTGCCGCATTGTTGAGCGACAGCATCACAATATCCGGAACATTTCCCTGCACGATCGCCCGGTTCAGCATATCGGCGCCGCTGTCATACCCGGCCAGCCGGGCGCCCTCATCGCTATAATCCAACAGCTCTATGGTAACCGAGGGGGAGGTGCTGTTAAACTCCCGCACCAGCCGCTTGAAGCTTTCCGGCGTCTGATTGGCCAGCGCCAGCGTCAGCACCTGGCGGGCATCCGGCTCCTCGGCTTTTTCCTCTGACAGAACATTCAGCCGATAAGGGCCGGAGGGGTAGCTGCCGGTAACGGCAAGCAGCCGCCCGTCGGGAAGCTGCTGCATCAGCCGTACGCCGTCCGTCAGGTCGTCCGTGCTCCTCAGGCCAACCTCCCACAGGCTGAACAGCCGCTGCCAGCTCTCCTCTGCAAGGTCAATGCGATACAACGCGTTGCTGCCGTAAAGCAGCACCGTATCCTGCTGCTGGCTGCCGCGCACAAAGCAGGCGCTTACAAAGCTTTCCTCGCTGCCCTCATAGGTCAACGGTTCCAGCTCCAGTTTTCGGAACCCGGGCTTTCCGGCGCCAAGATACTCCACCATCCAAAGCCCGGCCCCCACTTGACCGGAATGTCCCAGCTGCAGCAGCATGCTTTCTCTGGAAAGCGGCAGCATATCCAAAACCATGTCGCCGCCTGCCAGCACCTCGCTTCTCAGGCATTCGCCCTGCCGGTTGAAATGCATCAGCCATGCGGCGTTGCTGCCGGTTTTATCCTGCCCATTGACTGTCACCCACGGCTCGTCGTCCCATCCCCAGAAAACATGGCCTGTCAGGAAAAGAGAAGAGCCGACCTCCTGCGGAAGCTGCAGCACGATCTCCCGCTGCAGCACGCCTTCCTCATCCGCCCTGCAAAGCGATACCTGCTCCGTCAGCGGGGCCATATAATCCTCGTTTGTCCAGCTGCCGTCCTTCTGCACGGTAATGATACGCTCGCTTAAAATGGCCCAGATGCCATTGCTGCCAACGCTGCAGACGCTGCCCCACTGCAGGGCCGCCTGTCCGTCGCCCTGTGTCGGCAGGCGCTGCGGCATGGTCAGAATGCGGGAGCTCTGCACCTTTCCTTCTTCATCCAGATGCACCAGCAGCATGCCGCCCTCTTCCCGCGGGCCACAGGCCCAAACGCTGCCGTTATCCATGCCCCATGCTTCCACCTGGGGCAGATACTGCGTCACATCGCTTTGCACGGCAGTACAGGCATATTGCAGCGAGGTCTGCACCGGGGCGCCGCCGCTTTCTTCCGCCGACTGCCCGCCGTTCGCTTCTGGCCGTCCGGCGCAGCCGGTCAACAGGCACAGCACCGCCAGACACACGCACGCCAGCCGCATTTTTCCGCTGCGCCGGATGCCTTTCATTGTACTCGCTCCTTTCTTCTCAGCTCTTTAGCTTATACTGGCCCGCGTCACAGCAGCGCCGCACTTTTTACAAATATTGCGCACCCAATCATGCGCTTCTTCTGTACGCAGCGTTTCCGTCTTCGCGGCACTACAATTGTTATTACTGCAATGATAAGTCTTGCTTGTCAGGCGATAATGATGCTGCGCGGAAAATTTTTCATAGCTTATAGCAGTAGAGAGATAGACCCAGTTATGGACACACGCTTCCTGTGTATCCACCTGCGTCTCCAGTGCAAAACCGGGTACCATCATTGTAGCAAGCATTGTCAAGACCAAAAAGAACACAACTATTTTCTTTTTCATCGTCGCTTATTCCTTTCTACTAATTTCTTAACTTTCCATTGCACGTGTCATAGGTGCACCGCATTTTTTGCAAATGTTACCCACCCATGCATGATCTTCTACTTGCCGCTCTATTTCCGTCTTTATCTCAGAACAAAAACTGCAACGGTAATATAGATTGGCTTTATAACAATGCTCTTTCTCAGAAATTTTTTCATATCCGAGTGGCTCACGAACTATACAGACCCATCGGTGATTGCAGGAATTCTGCGCACCTTCCACTGTTACAAGCGCAAAGCAAGGCACCATTATTGCCAACAGCAATACCAGAACCAGCAAAAAAGCAACTATTTTCTTTTTCATTGTGTCTTACCTCTTTTCTATACTTTTTCCTTTATACTTGCATGAGAAATCCGTTCTGAACTTTATGATTTATGCTTTGAATACACCGCCGCATTTTTTGCAGGTGTTGCCCACCCACACATGCGGTTCCCAAACTCGAATTTCTTCGTTTTTGGTAACAGAACAATTGATGCAATGGTAAAGCGTTGTGTCGATTCGGTGATGCTGCACCGCATTGTTTGAGTCAGCTACATACTGTACACTGGAGGTCAGTCTTGCCCAGACATGCCCACAGGTCCCCCGGCCAACATTTTCTGCTGCAATGCAAGGAGACATACCCGCAATAGATAACACAAGCAGCAGCAACAGCACCAAGCATCGTTTCCAAACTTTTTTCTTTGTCTTCATTTTTTACATCCTTTCTTCGTTTGTCGGTGTTCTGCTTTGCCGCCGCGGCAGTGCGCACTGCCGCCAACAGCCGCCGAACAGGGTGGAGGCTTCGGACTATTTTCACACTGGGCTGGCCTGGCCCGGTGTGAAAACCGCAGCGAACAAATTTTTTATGGGCAGCGAAGGCCCGGAAAAGAAAGGGATTGCGTTACTGTGGAAAAATGCCAATTTGCAGCGATGGGCGTTTTTACCTTTTCTGCTTTTATTCTACCGGGAAGCACCGGAAAAGTCTATTGTTGTTTGTCACAATGTTAAACATTATTTTTTGTAAAAGTAGTACATCCCATTTTGTCAACCTCTTTCTCTTTTTGAGTTGACAAAGTTGTAAAGAGGCATTTTGTCGCTTGTTTTTATGCCTTTGCAAAAGGATGTTTTTCCGGCAGCCCGTACAGTGGGCAGCTGTGCCGCCCGGCCGCCTGCCCGGCGCAGACGTGCCCCAGGCGCACCGGGCAGGCCGGACGGATCACCCGCCATAAGAAGTGCGCCGCGCACCCCCCAAAAAGGGCGGCTGACCGCGCCGGGCGAACTGCTGGGCAGCCCGGAAAGCGGCGCGCAAAAAATCGGGCCCCGGCCAATGCCGAAGCCCGATGATGCATGATTGTTTTGTACGGCGTTTTTTGCGCCGCGGCGGTTTATCAGCCGATCAGCTCGCACACGGCGTTGGCATAATCGACGGGGTCGTCAATGGGCAGGCCCTCGATCAGCAAAGCCTGATTGTACAGAACCTTTGCATAAACGGCGACCTTTTCCTTATCGCCGGTAAAGGCGGCCTGCATTTTGCGGAACACCGGATGGTTGGCGTTCAGCTCCAGCACCTTGCTGGCGCTGACCTTTTCGGTCTGGTTGGGCATGGCGTTCAGCACCTTTTCCATCTCCAGGCTGACCTGCCCCTTGGCGCTGAGGCAGGCGGGATGGTTTTTCAGCCGCCCGGTCAGGGTGACCTCGGCGACCTTATCGCCCAGCGCCTCCTTTACGGCATCCAGCAGCTCCTTATTGGTCTCGGCCGCCTGCTTGACCTCTTCCTTTTCGGCCTCGGTCTCCAGCCCAAGGTCGGGGTCGGTGACGCTCTTCAGCTCTTTTTCGCCGTACTTGCCCAGCATCTTCATCAGGAAGTCGTCCACATCGTCGGTCAGGTACAGGATCTCGTAGCCCTTCTCTCGCAGCAGCTCAGCCGTGGGCAGCATATCCAGCTTGGCGGTCGTTTCGCCGCAGGCATAGTAGATATACTTCTGATCCTCCTTCATACGGGAGACATACTCGGCCAGCGTGACCGGCTTTTTCTCGCTGGAGGAATGGAACACCAGCAGATCCTGCAGCAGATCCTTCTTCATGCCGTAGCTCTGGTAAATGCCGAACTTCAGCTGCAGGCCGAACGCCTCAAAGAACTTTTCGTACTTCTCGCGGTCGTTCTTCAGCATGGCCTCCAGCTCGTTCTTGATCTTCTTTTCCAGCGCGGAGGCGATGGTTTTCAGCTGGCGATCCTGCTGCAGCATTTCACGGCTGATGTTCAGCGACAGGTCGGGGCTGTCGACCACGCCCTTGACAAAGCTGAAATAATCGGGCAGCAGATCGGCGCATTTTTCCATGATGAGCACACCGTTGGAATACAGCTGCAGCCCTTTTTCAAAGTTTTTGGTGTAATAATCGTACGGCGCATGGCCGGGCACAAACAGCAGCGCGTGATAGCTGACCATGCCCTCGGCGTGCGAATGGATCACGCGCAGCGGGGCCTCGTAATCGTAGAACTTCTCGCTGTAGAACGCGTTGTACTCCTCGGGCTTGATCTCGCTTTTGTTCTTTTTCCACAGCGGCACCATACTGTTGAGGGTCTCACGCTCCAGCACGGTCTCGTATTCGGGGGCCTTATCTTTCCCGTCGGCGTCCTTATCGGTGCCTTCGATGGGCTTGCTGTGCTCGCACATCATGGTGATGGGATAACGGATATAGTCGGAATATTTGCGCACCAGCTCTTTCAGGCGATACTCCTCCAGATAGTCGCTGTAGCGCTCCTCATCGGTATCGTCCTTCAGGTACAGGCAGATGGTGGTGCCATTGGCATCCCGCTCGGCCGGGGAGACGGTGTACCCGTCGGCGCCCTCGCTGGCCCAGCACCACGCCTCGTCGCTGCCGTAGGCGCGGGAGGTCACCTCGACCCTTTTGGCCACCATGAACGCGGAATAGAAGCCGACGCCGAACTGACCGATGATGTCGATATCCTCTTTCTTCTCGTTGCTTTCCTTAAAAGCCAGACTGCCTGAACGCGCAATGGTGCCCAGGTTGTTTTCCAGCTCTTCCTTTGTCATACCGACGCCCTTATCCGTCAGGGTAAGGGTACGCGCCGTTTTGTCTGCCGCCAGCTCGATGGCCAGATCGTCACGGTTGAGCCCCGCGCCGCCCTCGTGATAATACAGCTTATCCACGGCGTCGCTGGCATTGCTGATCAGCTCGCGCAGGAAAATCTCCTTATTGGTATAAATAGAATTGATCATCAGATCCAACAGGCGTTTGCTCTCCGCCTTAAACTGCTTTTTTGCCATACTTCATCAGCCTCACTGTTGTTTTTTCATTGTTTAGCACTCGAGTTACATGAGTGCTAATCTAAGTGTAATCATACACCCCTTTTGGCGAAAATGCAAGTGCTTTTTTGCAAAAAAAGCCGACCGGCGCGTGCAATTTACAATTTCTTCATAAGCGTTTTTCCGCCGGGAATGCCGCCGGGGCAGCGCCGGTCTGCCTGCCCTTTGCAGCCAGGCGGCGCGCCGCTTTTTTGCCTCCTGCGGCAGGCGTCTGCAGGCAAAAAACGGCCCGGCAGAGGAAAACCGCTTCCGTCTTCCTCTGTCGGGCCAATATGCCGTTCCTGTTTACCGGTTTTCAAACCAGCTGCATTTCGTCGCCCTCGACCACCTCGCCGATGACGGCGGCCTTTTCCCCGGCGGCGCGCAGCACCTGCAGCGCCTTTTCCGCATGGGCCGGGGCGACCACAACGGTCATGCCAACGCCCATATTGAAGGTGGCGAACATATCCTTCTGGGGAATGTTGCCCACGCGCTGGATCAGCTGGAAAATGGGCTGCGGGCGCAGCGCCGACAGCTCCACCTTTGCCGTCAGCCCCTGCGGCAGGCTGCGGGGCAGATGCTCATACAGGCCGCCCTTGGTGATATGGCTCAGGCTTTTGACCGGCACCTGCTCCAGCAGGGTCAGCACCGCGCGCACATAAATGCGGCTGGGATCCATCAGCACCTCGCCCAGCGGGCGGCCCAGCACCGTGGCGTACCCATCCAGCCCCTTTTCCTCAATATCAAACACCTTGCGCACCAGCGAATAGCCGTTGGCATGAATGCCGGAGCTGGCCAGTCCGATGATGACATCCCCCACGCGGGCAGTGCTGCCGTCGATGCGGCGGCCGCGCTCGACCATGCCGACGGCCATACCGGCAAGGTCATACTGCTGCTGCTCATAAAAGCCGGGCATTTCGGCCGTTTTGCCGCCCACCAGCGCGCAGCCGCTCTGCACGCAGCCCTCGGCCACGCCGGAAACAATGGCCCCGGCCTTTTCGGGCACGATCTTGCCCATGGCCAGATAATCCATGAAAAACAGCGGGCGTGCGCCGCAGCACAGCAGATCGTTGACGCACATGGCCACGCAGTCAATGCCAACGGTGCTGTGACGGTCCATGTAAAAAGCGATCTTCAGCTTGGTGCCGACGGCATCCGTCGAGGAGACCATCACCGGCTCGCTGCCGAGGCCCGTCAGATCAAACAGGCCGCTGTTGGTGCCAAAATCGCCCAGCACGCGCTCGGACACGGTGCGCGCGGCGGATTCCTTCATCTGCTCCACGGCGCGGTAGCCCGCGTCGATGTCCACGCCGGCAGCCTTATAGCTTTCAAAATACTTTTTCTTCATGGCAGTTGCTCTCCCCTGTGTGCGGTGCGCGGCCATGGCCGCGCGGTATGTGTTTCGGTCTGCAGGTCATAAGCCGCATGGCATGTGAGCGGCGGCGCGTGCCGCCCGCAAAAAGCCGGGCGGTCAGCGGCCGGTCAGCTCATCCAGCGTGCAGCGATAGGCCGGCAGCATGGTCTGTACGAACCAGTCGGCCTCGGGGCACTGCATGGCAGCCAGCGCCTCGGTCTGCTGGCGGCAGGCGGTGTCAAATTCGTTGTTGCCGCTGGCCTGCTCGGTCAGGCATTTGATAATGGCGCTCAAGCGGTCGGCAGCCTTCAGCAAACGGCGCTCGGTCTCGGTCAGGCCCTCGCCCAGCAGAGCCGGGCGCAGGGCCGGGCGCAGCGGCTCGGGCAGCATGTCCAGCAGCTCCTTCTGAGCCTGCCGCTCGATCTGGCGGTACGCCTCCTTCATCTCGGCGCTGCGGTATTTCACCGGGGTGGGCAGATCGCCGGTGATGATCTCGGGCGCATCGTGGTACAGCGCCGCGGCCGCCACACGGTCGGCGCGGGCGTCGCCGCCAAACAGCACATTGTTGACGCAGCACAGCGTGTGGGCAAGCTGCGCCGTTTCAGCCGTGTGCTCGCTTAAATTTTCCGACCGGGTGCATCGCATCAGGCTCCAGCGCGGAATGTACCGCATCCGCGACAGCATGGCGTGAAAGGCCGAGGTCTCCGGCTGCTGCGGCGCGGCGCCGCTTTCGGTACAGGGCGTCTTATTCAATGCGCATTCCTCCTTTTGCGGGGCTTTGCCCGGCGGCCCGCCGGGCGCCTGAAAAATGAGAAGGGAAGCCGCGCCGCCGTGCGTTTGCAAAGGCAGAGGACAAGGGCGGACTTCGTCGTTTTTCTGCTGACTGTTTCTATTATTTTATTCCTTTTTCCGGTGCGCGGTCAAGTGTTTTATGCTATAATAGAAAATAGTCTTGCGTTGCCCTGCGGCAGCGCTGCCTGCCGCCCTTTGCCCGGCCTGCGGGCTGCCCGCCCTGCCCGGCTTTCTTTATTCGCAGACGCAAAAAGGAGGATGTCCCATGCCCATACGACCTGCCCGCCTGCGCGCCTCGCTGGCGCGCACCTTCGGACGCTGCTTTCTGCTGGCCGCCGCCCTTTTTCTGCCCTTTCTCATCATCGACAAGGGGTTCTTTCTCTATTGCGGCGATTTCAACAGTCAGCAGATTCCCTTCACTTACTATATGGAGGGCCTCATCAAAAACGGCCTGCCCTCGTACGCCTGGGCGACAGACCTTGGCAGCGGCTTCCTGGAAAGCTACTCGTTTTATCTGCTGGGGTCGCCGTTTTTCTGGCTGGGCTGCCTGCTGCCGCAGGCGTGGTCGCCTTATCTGATGGTTCCCCTGCTGTGCCTGAAGTTTGCCGTGGCCGGTACCGGCGCGCAGCTGTGGGCGCGGCGCTATACCCGCACCACCTATGCCGCCGAGCTGGTGGCGATCCTGTACGCCTTCAGCGGGTTCAGCATCTACAACATCTTCTTTAACCATTTTCTGGATGTCGTTGCCGTTTTTCCGTTTTTGCTGTGGAGCGTCGACGAATTTTATGAAAACGACCGCCGCGCCGTTTTCCCCCTGATGACGGCGCTGTGCCTGTTTGTCAACTATTTTTTCTTTGTCGGACAGGTCGTTTTCATTGTGCTGTATTTCTTTTTGCGGGTGCTGGGCGAC
Source organism: uncultured Oscillospiraceae bacterium (assembly GCA_934527255.1). Classification (GTDB taxonomy): domain Bacteria; phylum Bacillota; class Clostridia; order Oscillospirales; family Ruminococcaceae; genus UBA1762. The sequence continues at coordinate 8,854 of CAKTAM010000024.1, forward strand.
GACTGGCGGCCCAGCCTGAAAAAGTTCGGCGTGTTTTGTCTGGAGGCGGTGCTTGGCGTGGGGCTGGCCATGGTGATGGCGCTGCCAAGCGGCCTTTCGGTGCTGCGCAACCCGCGGGTAGACAGCTTTTCCACCGGGCTGGGTATGCTGTTCTATTGGCGCACCCAGCAGTATCTGGCCATTTTCACCAGCGCTTTCCTGCCGCAGGATCCCTCTTACCTGCCAAACCTTTTCCCGGATTGCTCCATCAAATGGACCAGTATGTCGCTGTACCTGCCGCTGACCGGCATGGCCGGTGTGCTCACCTGGCTGAAAAACAACAAAAAGCACACCGTCCGCCGCCTGCTGCTGACCTGCGTCGTCATTGCGCTGGTGCCGGTGCTGAACGCCGCGTTTTATGCGTTCAACTCCAGCTATTACTGCCGGTGGTACTATCTGCCGCTGCTGTTTATGGCGCTGGCAACGTCCTGCGCACTGGAGGAAGCCCCCCGCGAGGACTGGCTGCGCAGCACCCGGCTGTGCGGCGCCATTACGGCCGGGTACCTTGTGTTTGCACTGCTGCCGGATAAAAACAGCGACGGCAGCTTCAAGCTGGGCATTGAGGATGACCCGCTGCGCTTTGCGGGCACGCTGGCGCTGGCGCTGGGCAGCGTTGCTCTGCTGTACTGGCTGCTGAAGCACTGCCGCTCCCGCGCGGGGCTGCTGCTGCGCATCGCCTCCTTTGCGGCCATGTTCGGGGTCATCACCGGCATTTACACCGTCGCCTGCGGCAAATTTCCGCAGCGCAGCGGCGATGCCGATTACAAGCTGGAATGCTATGATTACCGGCAGGAGCTGAAAACCTGGCTGGACAATGCCGACGAAAACTATTACCGCATCGACGCTTACGAAAGCTATATCAACCTGGGGCTTTGGCTGGATCGCAGCTGCCTGCAGTTCTTCAACAGCACGGTAGATGCCTCCATCATGCAGTTTTACCCCATGGTCGGGGTCAAACGCGATGTCTCCAGCAAGCCGGAGGCCAAGAATTATGCCCTGCGCGGTCTGCTGAACGTCCGGTATCTGCTGCTGCCCTCCGACCGTCTGGAGGATTTCAACACCGGCGTCAGCCATTCCGACGACTGGAGCTTTGCCGCCGAGATCGGCCCCTACACCATTCTGGAATACCGCTGCTATGTGCCGTTCGGCACCGCCTATGAATATTATATCACGCAGGAGCAGTACGAATCGCTTTCGGAAGGCAACCGTGCCAACCTGCTGCTGCGGGCGCTGGTGCTCAACGAGGAGCAGATTGCCCAATACGGCGACCGCCTGCGCCCGCTGTCGGACGCGGGGCTTTCCGTTGCCACCTACGCCGCCTATGCCGAGGACTGCAGCGACCGTGCCGCCACGGCCTGCAGCAGCTTTACGGCAAGCGGCAGCGGGTTTGACGCCGTTTTTACGGCAGACGCCCCGCAGCTGGTCTTTTTTGCCATTCCGTACAACGATGCCTGGCAGGTGACCGTCAACGGCCAGCCGGTGACGGTGGAAAATGTGGATGATGGGCTGTGCGCCATTCCCGTAGAGGCGGGCGAAAGCGTCATCCACGCCGAATACCACGCCGTCGGGCTGAAAACCGGGCGCACCGTCTCGCTGGTGTGTGCGGTGCTTTGGGCCGTTTATGCGCTGGGCTGCGCGGTACTGCGCACCCGACAAAGCCGCGCCGGTCTGCGCTCGCGGCCGCTGCCGCTGCTGGATCTGACCCCTGCCGAGGAGGCCGACGCGCTGCCCGCCTGGCTGCCGCCCGACCCGCCGAAGCCTGCCGACACCGTGCAGGAGGCCGATGCAAAAGCGCCCTGCGCGCAGGCAGGCCCTGCCGATGCCGTGCCGACAGACACCGACGCCTTGCAGACTGCCGATGACGCACCCGCTATGCAGGAGGCTGCGCACACCGGGGAAGCCGCACCTGCGGCCGCCCCGACCGCAGAGGGCTGCACACCGCTGCCGACAGCCGATACTTCGGCCCCGGATGCTGCGGCTGGCCCGGCAGACCCGACGGCGCACGCTGCCCCGCAGCCGGAGGGCGATGACACGGCCGCCCGCCCGAACGGCGATAACGCCCCTATGTAATGCATGGAAAGGAACCCTATGGAACTGATAAACACGCTGGCCGCCGAGCTGTCGCTGACCCCCGCCGTTGTCGAAGGCACGGTACGCCTGATCGACGAAGGCAACACCATCCCCTTTATCGCCCGCTACCGCAAGGAGGTCACCGGCAGCATGGATGACCAGCTGCTGCGCCGGCTGGCGGATCGGCTGGCGTATCTGCGCAGCCTGCAGCAGCGTCGGCAGGAGGTCAGCGCTGCCATTGCCGAACAGGAAAAGCTGACGCCGCAGATCACCGAGGCGCTGGAAAAGGCCCGCTCACTGGCCGAGGTGGAGGATATTTACCGGCCGTTTCGCCCCAAGCGGCGTACCCGTGCCGGAATTGCCCGTGCACGCGGGCTGGAACCGCTGGCCGATGCCATCGCCGCCCAGAAGGACCGCACCTACCCGCTGGAGCTGGCCGACGCCTTTATCGACCCAGAAAAGGAGGTGCCCGACGCCGAAAGCGCCGTGGCAGGCGCAAAGGATATTCTGGCCGAGGCCATCAGCGACGACGCGGCCATTCGCGCCGCGCTGCGCCGCCTGTACCAGAGCAGCGCCATGGTGGTTTCCAAAGCGGCGCGCGACGAGGACAGCGTTTACGCCAACTATTATGAATATTCCGAGCCGGTGGCCCGCATTGCCGGGCACCGCGTGCTGGCGCTGGATCGAGGCGAGCGTGAAGGCTTTCTGAAGGTTTCCGTTGTGCCGGATGCCGAGCGCGCCATGGCTGCCATCACCCGCGCGGTGATCCATGCGGATAACGCCTGTGCCGACGCCGTGCGCGAAGCTGCGCAGGATGCGTATGACCGGCTGATCCATCCCAGTCTGGAGCGGGAGATCCGCGCCGACCTGACCGCCCGCGCCGCCGAGGGGGCCATCAAGGTGTTTGGCGACAACCTGCGGCAGCTGCTGCTGCAGCCGCCCATCAAGGGCAAGGTCGCGCTGGGGCTGGATCCGGGATACCGTATGGGCTGCAAAACGGCCGTGATCGACCCCACCGGCAAGGTGCTGGCAACGGCCGTCATCTTTCCCGTGCCGGAATTCAAGCGGGTGGCCGAAGCCAAGCGCACCGTCAAAAGGCTGATCGAGACCTACGGCGTGGAGATCATCGCCATTGGCAACGGCACCGCCAGCCGCGAGACCGAGCAGTTTGCCGCCGAGGTCATTCACGAGCTGTCACGCCCGGTCAGCTATATGGTCGTCAGCGAGGCGGGGGCCAGCGTCTATTCCGCCACCAAGCTGGCGGCGGAGGAATTTCCACAGTATGATGTCAACCTGCGCAGCGCCATCAGCATTGCGCGCCGCCTGCAGGATCCTCTGGCCGAGCTGGTCAAAATTCCGCCGGAGGCCGTCGGCGTGGGGCAGTACCAGCATGATATGCCCAAGGCCCGGCTGAGCGCCGCCCTGGCAGGCGTGGTGGAGGACTGCGTGAACACCGTCGGCGTTGATTTGAACACCGCCAGCCCCAGCCTGCTGCAGAACGTGGTGGGCGTCAACGCGGCCATTGCCAAAAACATTGTGGCCCTGCGTGAGCAGCAGGGCGCGTTTACCAGCCGCCGCCAGCTGTTGAAGGTGCCGAAGCTTGGGCCAAAGGCCTTTGAGCAATGCGCCGGTTTTCTGCGTGTACCCGGCGGGGAAAACCCGCTGGATGCCACGGCCGTGCACCCGGAAAGCTATGCGGCCACCGAAAAGCTGCTGACGCTGTGCGGGCACACCGCGGCCGACATTGGCACCCCTGCCCTGCAAGAGCTGAAGGCCCGCGTTGAGGCGGCTGGCCTGCCGCAGATAGCCGCCGCCGTGGGGGTGGGCGTGCCCACCCTGCAGGATATTCTGGCCGAGCTGCTGCGCCCCGGGCGCGATATGCGTGACGAGCTGCCCCCGCCGCTGTTGCGCACCGATGTGATGGGCATGGAGGATCTGAAGCCCGGCATGCAGCTGAAGGGCACGGTGCGCAACGTCATTGATTTTGGCGCGTTTGTGGATATCGGCGTGCATCAGGACGGTCTGGTGCACATCAGCCAGATCTGCAGCCGCTATATCAAGCACCCCGGCGAGGTGCTGAAGGTGGGCGATGTGGTGACGGTCTGGGTCATGAAGGTGGATGCCGCCAAAAAGCGCATCAGCCTGACCATGAAGCCGGAAAACGCCGGGAACGCCCATGCCTGAGCCGCACGCTGTCCCCTGTCCCACCGGGCAACCGCCCTCTTTGAAATCGGCGGCGTGCCGTGCAAAGCGTTGTTTTTTCCGTCCGTTTTGCGCCTGTCGCCCCTGGGCAGCGGCGCTTGGCTGCTATAGAAACACAAAGGAGAAATTTGTATGGCCAAAGCATCGGATCGTTTTGAGAAAATCTATGTACAGGGCGCTCTTTCCACCACCGAGATCTGGGTAGACAAGGAGACCAGCGTGCAGTACCTGTTTCACGCCAGCGGCTATGCCGGAGGGCTGACCCCGCTGTTGGATGCCGAGGGCAAGCCGATCATCGCACCGCTGCAGGGCGATTGAGTCGAACACCACCTGCTGTCCCATCGGCCGTGCGCCGCGGTGCGAAGACGCGCCGCGGGCAGGCCCTGCCTTTCTCCATCCGTAAAAAACGCCTTACGCTGCCGGTTTTGCAGCGCAAGGCGTTTTTCGTTTGGAGAATTTTCTTTTTGGTATTCGAGCTTTGCGCCGACCGCTGCTTTCGCAGGCGCCAGCCGTCCCGGCATGCCCGCCGCCCCCATATGGCGGCGAATGCAGCCGTACGGCTTTTTATCCTTTGCTTTGGCAGCGCACCGCACGCCGCATGTTTCAAAACATGCTTCAATACACGCCGCCCGTCTCACGATAGGCGCGCCAGACGTTTTCAAAAAAGAGGTCATCCTGTGGAATGGGGCGAACCGGCCGCCAAACGGCGCGGCAGTCGCCGCCGTTCCACCAGAGCTCCTGCACCTGCCGCTCGTCCGGGCGCGGCGCGCCGTCGGGGGCGGGCGGCTCCGGCCGGTAAGCGCAGCCCAGCAGCCGAAGCCCATCGGCCGCCGCATCAGGCGCGGCAACCAAAGCGCTGCCGCGCGAGGGCAGCCCCCGCTGCACATAATCCGCCATGGCAGCCAGCACCGCGTACTGACACACCAGCACCTGCCGCAGCCGGTACAATGTTTTTCGCTCGTCGTCATGGGCCACCGCCAGCTGCGGCAGCCCCGCTAACGCCTCCCGGGTCTGCTGCAGCGCCCGGCTCAGGGCCTCCGGCTGCCGCAGAATGCCCGCCGCGCGGCTCATCCGCGCACGGGCCGCCGCCAGTGCCCCGGCCGGATGCTGCGCCCCTGCGGCGGCCGCATTGCGGCGCACCGCCTCATCCAGCTGCAGGCACTGCCCCAGCGCCGGGGCCAGCAGCGCCGCCGCCTGCTGCGGCGTGGGCGTTTCCAGCACGGCACGGCGGGCAAGAATGTACTGCGCCGCGCGCAAAGCCCCCACCTGTCCGGCATTCAGTGCGCTGCCGCCGGGGCGGCGCACGCCATGGGTCGCCGCCGCCTCGCCGATGCAGAACAGGCCCGACACCCCTGTGCGGTACCAGAGATCCACCCCAATACCGCCGTTGTGATGCTGCGCACAGACGCCGATCTCCAGCGGCTGCACGGATAGATCGACCCCATGCTCGGCATAAAAAGCGGCCGCCGGGGCGTTCATATGCGCCAAGCGGGCAAACGGGCCGGGCAGACAGGCCCCCGCCGCCCGCAGGTAGGCTGCCGCCTCGGGCTGCAGGGCCTGCCAGTTGACCGGGCCGCAAAGCTCACGGGTAAAATCCAGATAAACGCGGCGGCCGCGCTGCTGCTCGCGCAGGACGGCAAGGTCAATGCGGCTGCTGCCTCCGGGGCCGGTGCGCCGCGCATCAAACGGCCACTGATAGCCCTTGAAAAACACAGCGGAAAGCAGCGCATTCTTATCCGCAAACCAGCCGTCGGCCACGGCCTCCTGCAAAAAGTCATAGGTGTTTCCGGCTTCATCCACACTGAAAAAGCGCGGCAGCGCCTGCATATAGGTGCCGCTGACATTCCACCGCGGGGCCAGGCTGGCCAGCCCGAACTGCCATTCGGTCAGGTTTTTGCCAGCCGCGCCAGCCTCCAGCGCCAGCCCGGCGGCCCCCGTCTGGCCCGCCGGGTAAACGCTATGCTGCCAGATATCCGCCGGGCCGCCCGTCGCCAGCACCAGACTGCGGCACAGGCAGGCGCAGTATTCGCCCGCCCGGTTCAGACAAAGCACGCCGATCGACGGCGCTTCGCCGTCATCTGCCCACGGGGCCGCACCGCCGGTCTGCTGCGGCGTCAGCAGGCGGATGGCCTGCCAGCCCTCCTGCACCTGCACATGGGCGGCGCGGGCGGCCGCCTCCAGCTGCTGCGTCATAGCGCGGGAGGTGTACGGCCCCACGCTGGAGGCGCGGCCCGCCGGGTCATGATCGGTCTTATAGCCCACGGCGCGGCCGTACCGGTCGCCGGGGAACGGCACGCCCAGCTCGCTTAAGGCATAAAAGCACCGGGCGGAAAGCGCCGCCTCGCACAGGGCAAGATCGCCGTCGGCCGCGCCGCCGTCAAACAGATCCTGCGCCATGGCCTCCACACTGTCCGGCGCGCCCACCGCGCCCAGCCGGTAATAGGTCTGCTTATCCGAACCGGCATTGCGGCTGGTGCCTGCCTGCGGGTCGTCGCACAGCAAAACGGTTTCCGTCTGCCGGGCCAACCGCCAGGCGGCCGCCCAGCCCGCCGCGCCGCCGCCCAGCACCGCCGTACGGCACAAAAGCACCGGCAGCTGTCGGCCGCACACGGTCAGCGTTGTGTATTGCATAGGCGTCCTCCTGTTGCTCTCCGGTCGTTTTTCATCCGCCGCCCCGCATGGCGGGGCGCTCACAGTCGGCGGATGTGAAATCCGCCGTCCACATCGATCACATCACCGGTGGTATAAGCAAAGGCCCCCGGCGCACACAGCGCCCCCACCACACGGGCCACATCCTCCGGCGTGCCCCAGCGCGGAATGGGGAATGCCCCCTGTGCGATCAGCCGGTCGTACTTTTCGTGCACCGTCCCGGTCATATCGGTGTCGATCACGCCGGGGCGCACCTCGTGCACCAGAATTCCCTCGCCCGCCAGACGGTCGGCGTACAGCTGCGTCAGCATGGCGACACCCGCCTTGGAAACGCAGTATTCGCCCCGATTGACGGAAGAGACCTCCGCCGAGCAGGAGGAAATGTTGACGATCACCCCGCGCACCCCGTCCGCATCCGGCTGCTGCGTCAGCATCTGCCGCGCAACCAGCTGCGTTAGGAACATATTGCCCCGGGTGTTGATGCGCAGCACGCGGTCAAAGCTTTCGGGGGTCATCTCCAGCAGATCGGCCCGCTGCAGCGGAGCCACCCCCGCGTTATTGACCAGAATATCCACCCTGCCGAACGCCTCGCAGGCGGCGGCCAGTGTTTTGCGGCGGCCCTCCTCCTCGGAGACATCTGCCTGCACATAACGGAACGTGATGCCCGCCGCCGTCAGCGACTGCAGCGCGTCGGCATAGCGTTCGGCCGGGCTGCGCCCGGTCAGCACCAATGCGCAGCCATCCTGCCCCAGCCGCCGGGCAATGGCCAGCCCAATGCCGCGCCCGGCGCCGGTAACAATGGCCGCACGCTTTGTCTGCGTATTCATACCCCCGCCTCCTTTTCACGCTGCTGCGCCTGCTGCCGGTATTGCCGGTACAGCGGGCCGTACACCTGCGCATTGCGCACCACACAGCCGGTGCGGCCGTGGTCGCGCATGATCTGCGTGCAGCGGCTGCAGGCCACGCAGCATTTCTCTGCCTGCATGGCCCCGCTGCGCAGAATATCACGCGGAGCATCCGGGTAGGCGATGCTCTGCCGCCCAAAGCCCACCATACGGCAGCGGCCTGCCGCCAGGTTGGCCGCCCCAAAATACGGCGCAAACTGCCGCAGCCAGGTATAGCCGTTGCCCACCACGGGCACGCTGCCCGCCGCCTGCTGCACCAGCGCCGTCAGCGCAAACAAACGCGCGACGCTTTGCAGCGGATGCTCCTGCGGGACGGGAATACCCTGGCTGGAGGTATCGAATGGGCGCGTCACCTGCGGATAAATATAGTAAGGGTTGCCCGCCGAATTGCTGAGCAGGCCGACCCCCGCCCCGCACAGCGCGCGCACCAGACGGATGGGCTCCTCGCGGTCAAAGCCCCAGACGCCGCCCTCCGGCAGCTGGCCGAAGCCGTACGGCCACGGGTGGGCATCAAACACATTGAAGCGGCAGGCAACGATGAAATCGGGCCCGCAGGCAGCCTTGACCGCCCGCACGATATCCAGCAGCAGGCGGCTGCGGTTTTCAAAGCTGCCGCCGTATTTGCCGGGCCGCGTATGGCTGGCCAACAGCTCGCTGAGCAGGTAACGGTGGCACGCCTTGATATCTACGCCGTCAAACCCGGCCTGCTGCGCCAGCAGGGCGCTGCGCACATATTTTTCCGGCAGAGAGTCCAGATACTCGTCCGTACATACGGCGCTGTCGTCATGCACGCCGGTGCGTGCATCCAGAATGGGGTCACGCTGCGGCACGATGGGGGCCGGGGCGTGGCCTGCCGGGCGCGAGTAGCGCCCGCTGTGGGTCAGCTGCAGCACCTGCACGGGGGCCGCCCCGTTGGCCTGCACGGCGGCCGCGCGGCACTCGTGCAGCAGCGCGGCAAACTGCGGCAGTTTTTCCGGCGTCAGCATCATCTGCAGCTCGTTGGCGCGCCCCTCGGGCGTCACGGCGCAGGCCTCCCACCAGATCAGCCCCGCTCCGCCGCGGTAAAACCGCAGATACCGGCTGCGCACCAGCTCGCTGGGGCTGCCGTCCGGCTGCGAATCGCACCCTTCCATGGGCAGTACGGCCATGGCGTTTGGCGCGGTGCGCGTGCCGATGGTCACCGGGGCCGCCAGCGGGGCCAACTGCTGCGTACAGGGCAGCTCCAGCCCCAAGGCCTGTATTTTCTCTTCCAGCTGCTGCAGGGTATCAAAATGAAATTTCTCGTGCTGCGCCATCGCGTTCTCCTTTTTTCAAGAGCGGCCCGTTTTCCCCACCGCCCGGCCGTCCGTGCCGAAGCGCCTTTCCATGGATGCACCGACGCACCGCCCTCTTTTCAGGCAGAGCTGGCCGAAGCAAAATCGGAAAGCAAAAAGGGAAAACGGGCCGCCGTTCTTTTTTATTGTGCCGCGGCAGACAAAGCGCTCAGCCGCTCGGCGGCGCGCTGTGCCAGACGGCGGAACTGCTGCATGGATTCCTCCAGCCAGCCCTGGCGGCTGCGGGCCTGCCAGACACGGCGGCCCTCCTGCTCCAGCGCCGGGACCTCCAGCGCCAGCTGCTGCCACAGGGCGCGTTCACGCTCGGCCTCGCTGTGCTGCTGCGCCTGGAATGCCTGCCCCACCAGCTGAATGGTATCAACCAGACGGATTGCCCAGCGGTACTCGGCCAGAATGCGCGGCGCTTCGGCGCACTGCATACGGGTGCGCTCCAGCCGGGCACGGATATCTGCCAGATAGCTGTGCACCCGCGCAAAGCTTTCGGCATCCACGGTGCGCACCGCCTCGGGATCCTGCTGGAACAGCAGCCACATGCTTTGCGTCACATTGCCGACACTGCGCCCCTCGTAGCGGTTATATCGCCCGGCATCCAGCGCCACATCGCCCATCAGCCCGGCGGCATCCTCAAACAGCTGCACATCCAGCACATGGGCAAGCGGCAGATATTCGTTCTGGCTGACGCCCCACGCCATGGCCGCGCCATAGGCAATGCCCGCATACCCCGAGGAGATGCTTTGCAGATGCCCGGCGTCGCCCCAGTCGGTGTTCAGCAGGCCGACAGCCCCGTACTGCAGGCCCAGCCGGGCGCTGCGGGAAATGTTGGCCAGCATTTTATCCGTTGAGCCAAGGTAACAGTTCCACGCGCCGGTGCCCGGGCAAACGTACCAGGTGCAGCCCAGCTGCTGCAGGTGCTGCAGGTTGGCCTCGATCGGCTCCTCGGCCGAATAGCCCCAATCCAGCAGAATAACATCCTTCGGCAGGCGCTGCAGCTGCTTGGGGTCATGCCGGATGATGTCATCCCAGATCATGGGGCGGCGGCCATGAGTGCGCGCCACCTCGCACACCTTGGTGACAAAATCGACATAAACGGCCTCCATGCCGTCGGCCTCGCACGCAGCTTTGCTGGCCCCCTGCCCCAGCTCCAGCGTTTCGTCACAGCAGATGTTGTATTTCTCGCTGGAAAAGCAGGGCAGCAGATCGTCCGCCAGAGTGTTGACCAGCTGCAGGCTGGCCGGATCGAATGGGTTGAGGCAGCGCGGATCGGGTATTTTTGTGCCTTGGAACTCGAACCCGTCCGGGCATTCGGCCAGAGAGCGGAAGCGCTCCTTCAGCCAGACATCCATATGCCCGAAGTTGTTCTGGGCGGGCACCAGCTCGATAAAGTGCTCCTTGCAGTAGGCATCCAGTGCCAGAATATCCTCGGCCGTCAGCAGCTCGCGCCCGCGCCACATTTCCGGGTAGTGCGGGTAGGCATAGGGCACACCCTCCATGTACAGCTGCAGATGGTTGATCTTCCAGCCCGCCAGCTTATCCACCAGCGCAAACAGCTCGCTGCGCAGCGGAATGCGGTTGCGGCCGACATCCAGCATATAGCCGCGCACCGGGTAATCCGGCGCGTCCTCCACCTCTACCTGCGGCAGGCGGCCATTCCCCGCCGTCAGCAGCTGCTCCAGCGTCTGCAGGGCATAGAACGCACCGACCGGGGCGGCATAGGCAACGGTCACGGCCGCCATGCCTGCGGCGTCCGCCTGTACGCTAAGGCGGTATCCTTCCGTCGGCAGGGCGGCATCCGCCTGCAGGCGAACGGTCGGCGCAGGGCAATAGCCGACGGTGACGGTCAACGCCTTCAGCCGACGGCGCAGCGCCGGGCGCACCGCCGTATACAGCGCGCCGTCATCCAGCTGCAGCACGCCGTCTGCCGCAAAGGGCAAGTCATCCCCGCAGCGGCGCAGCGTACGGGGGTACGGCAGCAGCGGCAGGCGGTCGGCCTGCGGCCGGGGCCGACGGCCGCGGTGCAGCAGCCAGTCGTTCAGCACCTTGGCCTCCTTGGGCAGGGTTTCCAGCAGGTCATCCGGCATAAACTCCAGAATAAACGCGTGGTCGCGCTGCTCCGACAGGCCGCTTTCCAGTGCCGTGAGATATTTTTCCCAACGCTCGTTATAAGCGTTCAGCGGCAGGCGACGATCCGGCAGCCAGCTGAACACATGCACATTGGTCACGCAAGGGGCCAGCGCCCGGGCCGCCGCAAGGTCATATTCCTCGCTTTTCAGCTGGTTGGGCTGCCAATACATCTGCAGTGCCGGGCTGCCGACCTGCTGCAGAAAGCGCTGCGCCGCCTGCCAGTCATCCGTGACCGTCAGGTTGTGGCATTCCAGCGAAAGGGTCATGCCGCGCTCCTGCGCCAGCAGGGCCGCCTGCTGTGCCGCGGCCACCAGTGCCTGCCATTCCTCCGGGGTGCAGTCGCCGGAATTTTTACCGCCGCCCCAGATGCGCACATCCTTAACGCCCAGCACGGCCGCCGAGGCCAGCAGGGCCTCCAGCTCCTGCCGGTCGGAGGCGCCCAGCCGGTAATACCC
>CAKTAM010000025.1 GCA_934527255.1 uncultured Oscillospiraceae bacterium
GTCTTCTGCAGGTCAATGATATAGATACCATTGCGCTCGGTGAAGATGTAACGGGCCATCTTGGGGTTCCAGCGACGGGTCTGGTGGCCAAAGTGCACACCGGCCTCCAGAAGCTGCTTCATAGATACGACTGCCATTTGTGTTTCCTCCAATTATTGTTTTTTCCTCCACAGAGCCCTTGCGCCTTACCACCTTGCGGCACCGGCTTGGCAAGCCCTGTGTGCGAATTGCCTAAGTATTTTATCACACCCCGGCCGGAAAATCAAGGGTTTTCGGCGTGTTTTTGCCCTTTATGCGGCGTTTTTTACATACGGCAGCCGCCGGCCCTGTGAATGCTTTCCGGCCCGACTGGCGCAAATGCACAGAATGTGCTATACTAAGCGGGAACAGGCCGTCCGCCGCAGCGCAGCGCCGGGCGGCAGGGGCTTTTATCTTTCTGAGCTTTCAGCGGAGGAAACACATATGGCCGGTATTCTGGATTATCTTGACTGGCGCGGCGATCTTTCGTTCCGCACCGCCCCTTATAATGAAGTAGACGAGCTGATCTTATGCCGTCTGGCCTACATTCCGTTTGAGGACGTTTTGACGGAGGAGTTTTCCGTCCGCGCCATGACGCTGCAGGAGGCCGTGCGTCGCGTGCGGCCGCTGACGGGCGAGCACGGCGACGGTCGGCGGCTGCTGATGCCCGGCGACGCGCCCATGCTGGAAAAGCTGGAGCACTGCCGCCGCTTTGCCGCCATTCGGCTGACGGGGTATGTCAACCATCTGGAGCCGCAGAAGGAAAAGCAGTTTTCGGCCACCACCATGCTGCTGCCGGACGGCAGCGTGCTGGTCGCCTACCGCGGCACGGACGGCACCATGACCGGCTGGAAAGAGGATTTTAACATGAGCTTTGCCGACACGGTGCCTGCCCAGCTGGAGGCCGTGGAGTACCTCAGGCGCGCGGGGGAGCACTTCTGGTGGGCACGGCTGCGCGTGTGCGGGCATTCCAAGGGCGGCAATCTGGCCGTGTATGCCGCCGCCTTCTGCCCGCCTGCCCTGCAAAAGCGCATTGTCAGCGTGCGCAACAACGACGGCCCCGGCTTCAGCGACCGGGTACTGAAGTCGCCGCAGTACCGCAGCATCGTTTCGCGCATCCACACCTATCTGCCGCAATCCTCCATTTTCGGTATGCTGCTGGAACATGCCGAAGCGTATTCCGTCGTTTACAGCACCAACACCGGCCTTGCGCAGCACGACCTGTTTTCATGGTCGGTCACACGCGAGCATCTGGTGTATGTGGAGCGTCTGACCGAGCAGAGCCAGTTTGTCGACGCCGCGCTGAAGGACTGGATGGCCGCCATGACCCCGGCGCAGCGCGAGCAGGTGGTGGACGCGGTATTTGACATTCTGCATCAGGCCGATGTGACCTCGATGAAGGAGCTGACGAGCGGCAAGAAAAACATGGTAATCCTGAAAGCCGTGCTGCGCCAGCACGACCCGACCCGCCACCTGATTTTTGACGCGCTGCGCATTTTGCGGCATTCGGTGCAGAATACGCTGCCGCGGATGCGGGAACGAAGCGCTGCCGACGGTACGCCGCCAGAGGCGCGGGAGGGGCTTCCGGCGGCACATGCCGCCCGGCCGGAGGCCGTCCGCCCGGCCCCTGTGCCCAAGGCGGAAAAATAAGCTGTCCTGTTTCATTTGCCTGCGGCATCGGCCCGGCTGTACCGCTTCAAAAGCGCAGTCGTCGGCCGCACAGCAGGAGCAGAAGTCTTTCGTCCGGTTATCCGCTCTCGGCGCAGTCTTGAGTTGGATAACCGGATTTTTCCTGTTTGAACGGTCTTTTCCTGGGCAGAATGATGCTTACAGGCAGCGGTGCATACCGTCGGCTGCCTGCAAAAACGTTTGGGAGGGAACGCAGGATGAAGGAACCGATCTCGCACGATACCGTCGAGCTGCTCAAGGAATGCAGCAGCGGCATCCGCATGGGCGTGCGCTCCATTCAGGATGTGGAGGGACGCATTCAAAGCGGCGATATGCGCCGCCAGCTGGCAGCCTGCCGCGAAAAGCATGAGCGCCTGGGCGAGCGCGCCGACCAAATGCTGGCCGACTGCGGCCAGACGCCGACGGCCCCCGACCCCATGGCACGGGGCATGGCATGGCTGAAAACCAATGTCCGCATGGCGGCAGAGCTTTCCGACAAGACCGCCGCCGACCTGCTGACGGACGGCTGCAACATGGGCGCCAAATCGCTGACGCGCTATCTGAACGAGTACGGCGGCGCCGACCGGCAGGCGCGCGCGCTGGCACACGAGCTGATCGCGCTGGAGGAAAAGACGGCGGAGGAGCTGCGCGCTTATCTGTAACGCGCCGCCTCCGCCCGCCGTCTGCGGCCATATTGCGCCATACAAAACGGGCCCTGCGCGTCAATCCCGCGCCGGGCCCGTTTTTTTGTCCGCGCCGCCCTGCCTGCAGCGTTTGGCGCAGCTTTCCCCTTTTCCCACCCTCACACGGGCAGCCAATGTCCGGTCATAACAATAAAAAGAATGATACGCCTGTGCGCCGTTTGGGCCTGACGATGCTTGGGGGCTCGAACCCCGCACCTGCCCTTCGGTGCTATCTATGTGCGACTTTCGCTGTCGCCGCGTGACATTCGCTCTGCCTGCGCTACCAGCGCGGGGCGTTATTCCTGCAGCTCGGTCGTCCAGTTGGTCTCCTGCAGGCGGTTATCCAGACGGCGCAGCTCACGGGAGAGGCTGTCCGCCTCCGCCTGCCACTCCGGCACCGAAATAGCCGCCTTGATGCGAATCTCCGTGCCGCGGGCACGGCCCGCCGTCTGGCTGGCCTCCGCGAGGACATCGCGGTATGTGCCGATTTTCAGGGTCAACACATCCTTTTTGGCGATCAACTGCGTCAGGGTCTGCCCATCCACAACGGTATTGCCGTTTGTGCGGTTGATGCAGGCGATCAGATGCTCCAGCCGTTCCAAACAGCCGTCCAGCTTCTGCTTGAGCGCCTGCGGCTCTTCGACTGCAGCCTCGCCCTCCTGCACCAGTACATTATTGCGCAGGCGGTATTTCAGCTGTTCAATGGTACGGTTGAGGTCTGCGCGCTCCTGTAAGGCTTCCGCCAGCTTCATATGCATTCTCCTTTCGCCGCTGCAGGCGTTCCGGCCGGTCATCCGCGCACGGGCTGCCAATGCGGTCGGTTTGCGCGGCATTGCCCCGCAGCCCGTCCGGGCGCTGCGTCAAGCAGCATCCGAAATACGCGCGCGAGGCCGGTCGGCCTGCTTTATAGTTTCTCTTTTTGCCCTTTTCAGGGGCGTTTTTAAATTCCGGTCGACCCCTGCTTTTCCCGTCGGCCCCGGCAGGGCGCAGGCCAGGCTTAAAGTCGAGCCATATCTGCGCATTGCCCGAGCAGAAATCACTCGAGCAAAGTGCTCAGGCAAAGTGCCCGGGCAGAAAAGCCATTCTGCAGCCGCCCGAAACGCCTTCCTTTCTATTGTAAGGGAAGCGCGCGGGAAAAGCAACCGTTATTTGTGTGCGGCCAACGCTTTTCTTATGGTTTTTGCTGGACAAAACGCCAAAAACGCGGTATGATGAAACCAATAAAAAGGAAAAGGAGGAACTGCCATGCAGCTTCCCGCTTATCATGAGGATCCGCATCTTCTGCGCCTTGGCACGCAGGAGCCGCGCGCCTATTATCTGCCTGCGGCCGACCGTGCCGCTGCCGCGGATACCTCCCGTACCGCCACCGAACGTTTTACGCCGCTGAACGGCGACTGGGGCTTTGGCTATTATGCCAGCCCCGCTGATGTGCCGGAGCGTTTTTGGCGGCAGCCCTCACCCGACAGCATTCCGGTGCCCGGGGTCTGGCAGCACAACGGGTTTGACCGGCCCCAGTACACCAACGATATTTACCCCATTCCCTTTGACCCGCCGCATGTACCGGTGCAGAACCCCTGCGGCGCTTATGTGCGGCATTTCACCGTTACGCCAAAGCAAAAGAAGCTGCGCCAGTACCTGAACTTTGAAGGGGTCGATTCGTGCTGCTATGTCTGGGTGAACGACATGTTCATCGGCTATAATCAGGTGTCGCACTGCACCGGCGAATTTGATATTACCGACGCCGTGCGGGAGGGCGACAACTGCCTGGCGGTGCTGGTGCTGAAATGGTGCGACGGCACCTATCTGGAGGATCAGGACAAGTTCCGCTACAGCGGCATTTTCCGCGACGTTTATCTGCTGCACCGCCCGGCGGAGCATCTGCGCGACTATACCGTCCGCACGCTGCCCAAAGCCGACGGTATGCAGCTGGAGGTCGCCGCACTGTGGCAGGGTGCGCCGCAGACGGTCCGTCTGACCCTGGCAGACGCCGAGGGCCGTGTGCTGCTCTCGCAGCAGACCGACAGCACCTTTTCTGCCCTGCTGCCCGATGTGCGGCTGTGGAACGCCGAAGTGCCGTACCTGTACACCCTGTGGCTGGAAACGACAGACGAAGTCATCTGTGAAAAGGTCGGCTTCCGCTGGGTGGCCGCAGAGGATGGCGTTCTGCGCATGAACGGGCAGAACCTCAAGTTCCGCGGGGTCAACCGGCACGACAGCGACCCGTTTGTGGGCCCCGCCGTCGGACGCGAGCAGGTCATCCGTGACCTGACTCTGATGAAGCAGCACAACATCAACGCCATTCGCACCAGCCATTACCCCAACGCGCCGTGGTTCCTGCAGCTGTGCGACGAGTACGGCTTTTATGTCATCGACGAGGCCGACCAGGAGGCGCACGGCTGCTTTGCCGCCTATTTCGATTACGCCCGCTATTGTCAGCTGGCCAACGAGCCGGAGTATTTTGACGCCTTTGTCGACCGCGCCGCGCGGATGCTGCAGCGCGACAAAAACCGGCCGTGCGTGCTGCTGTGGTCGGCAGGCAACGAATCCGGCTGGGGGCCCAACACCGAGGGCGAGCTGGCCTATTTCAAGCAGCATGACCCCACCCGCCTGACCCATTATGAAAGCTATAAGCCGACGCCCGCCGGGCGGCCGCAGGATCTTTCCAATCTGGATCTGCTGAGCCAGATGTACCCGAAGCCGGAGGATCTGGCACGCGAGCTGACCGACCCCGCCACCCCGAAAAAGCCCTATGTGCTGTGCGAGTACAGCCACGCGATGGGCAACGGCCCCGGCGATCTGGAGGAGTATTTCACCACGTTCCAGCGCTTTGACCAGAGCTGCGGCGGCTTTATCTGGGAATGGTGCGACCATGCCTTCTATGCCGGAAAAACTGCCGACGGCAGGGATAAATTTCTGTACGGCGGCGACAGCGGCGAGGTCATCCACGCGGGCAACTTCTGCATGGACGGGCTGGTATACCCCGACCGCCGCGTTCACACCGGCCTGCTGGAATACAAAAACGTCATCCGGCCCGGCCGCATCCGGCGCTGCGGCAAGGGCTGGACCATCACCAGCATTCTGGACTTTACCGACCTGGCCGATTATGCCGTGCTGCAGTATGAGCTGACGGTGGCCGGAGAGCCCGTCGCCTGCGGCGATGCGGCGCTGCCGTCGGTGCCGCCGCACGCGACCGTACCGCTGTCGGTCACCCTGCCGGAATGCACGCAGCCCGATACCTGGGTACGGTTTTCCCTGCGGCGCAAGGCCGACACCTGGTATGCCCCGGCCGGGCAGGAGCTCGGCTTTGACCAGTTCTGCCTGATCCCCGCCGCACCGGCCGCCCTGCCGTCCGTCACTGCGGCGGCCGCCCCAACGGTACAGCGAGACGCTGACGGCATTTCCGTCACCGGCTGCGGCTTTGCGTATCACTTTGACTGCGGCCGCGCCGTGTTTGACCGCATGTGCGTACAGGGCTGCGCCGTGGCCGAACCGGTGCAGTACACCATCTGGCGCGCACCCACTGACAATGACCGCAACATCCGGGCGCAGTGGCAGCAGTTCGGCTATGACCGCGCCTATACCCGCGGGTATGACGTGACCGTCGAGCAGCTGCCCGGCGCCGTCTGCCTGCACAGCCATCTGGCCGTGGTCGCCGACGGTGTGGCGCGGCTGGCCCGTGTGACCTGCGACTGGGTGATCGCCGCCGACGGCCGCCTGAGCGCACAGCTGCATGTGGAAAAGGAGACTGCCCTGCCGGAGTTTCCGCGCTTTGGTCTGCGCTTTGTGCTGCCCCGGGCGCTGGAGCAGGCATCGTACCTGGGGTACGGCCCTTATGAAAGCTATATGGACAAGCACCGCGCCAGCTGGTACGGCCGCTTTGACAGCACCGTCAGCGCCATGCACGAGGATTATCTCTTCCCGCAGGAAAACGGCGCACACTGGGGCTGCCGTCAGCTGCAACTGAGCGGCGGCGGTCACCGTCTGACGGTACAGGCCCTGCAGACGCCGTTCAGCTTTCAGGCGTCGCATTACAGCGCGCAGCAGCTAACAAAGGCGGCGCACAGCTTTGAGCTGAGCGAGGAAAACGCCACCATCCTCACGGTGGATTATCGGCAGAACGGCATTGGCTCCAACTCTTGCGGGCCAAAGCCCGCCGCCCCGTATCTGTTGCAGGAGGCCGCCTTCGACTGGGGCTTCACCCTGCTGGTGGAAAGCGCCGCCGGCGCTGAGGAATGAGCCGAAGAAAGGAGAATATCATGTCGCTGTTTTCGTTTGGAGATAAGGTTCAGAAGGCACGCAAGGCAGCGGAGCGCAAAAACACCCGCACCCTGCTGCGCCTGATGAAGGATGAAAGCTACGCTGTGCAGATCGCCGCCATCAAGGGGCTGGGCAAGGCCGGTGATGCCTCGTGCTGCGGTGTGCTGCTGCCGCTGCTGAAGGATCCCGAGTTTGAGGTGCGCGCAGCCGCCGCCGAGGCCCTGGGACAGCTGGGCGACACCGAGGTCAAACAAAAGCTGTTTGACTGCCTGAAAGAGGAAAAAGTCGATTTTGTCCGTCAGGCCCTGCACGCCGCCATCACCCAAATTCAATAATGCTGCGGCAAAACCGCCGCCGCTTTCCCAACCGGAAAGCGGCGGCGGTTCTTTTTGGCTGTGTGCGGCGGCAGGCGTCACGTCTGTTCCAACAGACGGCCGCCCGCGCCGTACAGGCGTGAAGGCACCGTCTGTACCGCCTGCGTCGGCAGGGTACGCTGCTGCAAATACTGCACGGCGCACTGCATGGCCAACCGGCCCTGCGCATAACCGTCCTGTTCGACGGTGGCCGCCAGCAGGCCGCTTTCAAAAAACGGCGCGTTGGTCTGCGGGTTTTCGTGCCCCACGCAGATGACCCGGCCTCCCAGACCTGCCTTGAGCACCGACCGGCAAACAAACGGCAGCTGTCCATCCGTGCAGTAAACGGCATCAAAGGGCGTGCTTTGCCACGCCTGATACAGCAACCGGGCGATCTGCGCGGCCAAGGGCTCCTGCTGCGGCAGCGGCAGTATGCGCGGCGCCGTGCCCGCCGCGGCAAAAAAGCCCTTTACCCGCTGCCGGTGCGTGGCCGCCTCCGGCAGGGTCAGGCACAAGATACGGCGGCGTTCCGGATGAGCACATGCGAAATAGTGCCCCAGGCGTTCGGCATCCCCGCACGCATCCGCCCCAAAAAAGATCGCTCCGGGCACATCCAGATATTCCGTCAGCAGAAATACCGGCAGCTGACCGGCCAGCTGCCGCAGCCGCTGGACGACCGCCGCCTGCCCGGAGGCCGCCGCGATCAGCAGGCTGGTCTCCTCCAACGGGATTTGCTGCAGATACCGCCGCAGCACCCCCTGCGTTTCAGACATACGGGCATACACCTCAAACCGGCACTGCCCCGGCGCAGCCGCCGTGCTGACATCGCGCAGGCCGCGGTACAGATCCATCCAGTAATATTTCGGGTTATCCGGCAGGATGACGCGCAGCGACTGCTGCGCGCCGTCCTCCGGGTAAAGCTGCTGCTCCTCCGCCAGCTTCAGAATGTGCTGGCGTGTGGTGTCGTTGACGCCGGGGCAGTGCCGTATGGCCTTGCTGACGGTGGAAACGCTGACACTGCCCAGCTGCGCAAGCTTTTCCAGATCTTTTTTCTTCATTGATCTTCTGCCCCCCTTTCCGGCTCTGCCGCCCATGCCGCCCGAATGCCGCTGCCGTCAGGCACGGATGCCAAAAACGCGCCCGGCTTCCCCTGCCGCGTAACGCACGGCCCGCCGCCTGCCATATGGCCGCCCGGGCGCATACGCCAGGCTGACAGCAGGCCGCGGACAGCCCACTGTTCCGTGCCGCTGCCGGGGCGGCTGCGGCCCATTTGCCGTGATACAGAAGAAACCACATTTGCCCGGCCGACAAATGTGGTTTCTTTTTTGGAGCAGGCGATGGGAGTCGAACCCACGTCCTCAGCTTGGAAGGCTGATGTACTAGCCGTTGTACGACGCCTGCAAAACAGGCCAGCTTTTTCTGGAACAGTGCTATTATACCCGTTTTCCCGGCGGCTGTCAAGGCAGAAATTGCCCGTGAACGGACGGCGTAAAAAAATCGCCGTTGATGACGGCAAACAGGCGTATGCACGAAGCCCCGCCCAAAAAGGCGTTGCCGAAGCGGCAGTAAACGCAGACACCGCCGGGCACGCCCATGCCTTACGGCATGGCAGGGCCTCCGTACCAAAAGCGCTTTTTGCGGACATCTGCCCAAAAACGCCTGCAGGGCAGGTGCGGCGAAGGCAGGGCTCCGGCTTTATAGTACACGCGCATTTCAAAACATAATACAGCCCGGCGGGCCGTAAACTGAAAGCAGAACAGGGGGGTGACGGCATGGAAAAGCACCGGGCGCGCCGGGGTCTTTTTTACGGCGGCATTCTGCTTTTCTGCGGCTGTGGGCTGTACCGCCCGCAGCTGCTGACGGCGCTGCTGGCTGCCGTGCGGGATATTGCCCTGCCGCCGCTGCTGGGCGGGCTGCTGGCCATGCTGCTGGCCGCGCCCTGGAAAAAGCTTTCGCAGCTGCTGGGCGGCAGCGCAACCGCCAGAGCCGCCGCGTTGGCGCTGTGTTATCTGGCGGTGCTGGGCGCGGCCGCCGGGCTGGCGCTGCTGCTGACGCCGACACTGGCCCAGACCGCCCTTTTGCTGGGCGAGCACAGCGCCGACTATGCCGCCAACCTGCACTGCCTGCTGCAGGCACTAGCAGACCGGCTTTCACTGCCACCGCGCACGCAAGCCCTGCAGCAGAAACTGTTGGGGCAGCTTTTTCTCTGGCTGGCCGGGCGGCTTCAGCTGCTGCTGGGCCAGCTGCTGGATCTGACGGCCAACCTGCTGAAGACCCTGCTGCAAATGACGCTGGGCTTGTTTTTCAGCATTTATCTGCTGACGGATGGGCCTCTGCTGGCCCGGCAGGCTGCCGACGCGCTGTTTTTGTGGCTGCCGCACCGGCGTGCCGGGCAGCTGGTACGGTTTTTTCGGCTTTGCCGCCGCATGCTGTACGGCTGGCTGGTCGGGCAGCTGCTGGACTGCCTGCTGCTTGGCGCGGCCTGCGGCCTTGGCATGGCCGTACTGCGGCTGCCGTTCCCGGCGCTGATCGGGCTGCTGACGGGCGTCTGCAATTTGATCCCCATGGTGGGCGGCTTTCTGGGCGGGGCGCTTTCGTTTTTTCTGCTACTGGCCGTCCAACCTTTACAGGCCGTATGGTTCGTGGTATACTATCTTATATTGCAGCAGCTGGAGGGACGTTTTCTTTACCCGCGCATCGTGGGCAGCCGCCTGGGGCTTCCGCCGCTGCTGGTTCTGTTCAGCGTCCTGTGCGGCGGCGAGTTGGGCGGTTTTTGGGGCGTGCTGCTGGCACTGCCTCTGGCCGCCGTTATCTATGCCGCTGCCCGCAGCGCCGCGCGGCACAAGCGGCAGCTGTCAAAATCGGCTGCCGACACCGAAAACGAGGTACCGCTTTTATGACGACATTTACCAAATATCTTTCCATCTTTTTTGTCAGCATGGTTCCACTGATCGAGCTTCGCGCCGCCGTGCCCATGGGCATCGGCATGGGGCTGCCCACCCTGCCGGTGTTTGTGCTGTGCGTACTGGGCAATATGCTTCCGGTGCCGATCATTTACTTTTTTGCCCGCAAGGTGCTGACCTGGGGCACGGATAAGCCGGTCATTGGCCGTTTCTTCCGCTGGTGTCTGGAAAAAGGCGAAAAGGGCGGTCGCAAACTGCAGGCATCGGCCGGGCGCGGGCTGTACTGGGCGCTGCTGCTTTTTGTCGGCATTCCCCTGCCCGGCACCGGCGCATGGACGGGCACGCTGGCGGCCTCCATTCTGGATATGGATTTTAAGAAAAGCGTACTGGCCGTTATGGGCGGCGTGGTGCTGGCCGGCATCATTATGGGGCTGGCCACAGCCGGTGTGCTTGGCGCAGCCGGGGCCCTGTTCGCCGCCTGATGAGCGGTGCGGCTGCCGCGGCAAGCCCGCCTGTGCGCTTTTCCCTGTTCGCACACACCTGAAAGCACAGCAGCGCCCCCTGCGCAGAAGCAGTTCTGCACAGGGGGCGCTTTGTCTGCCGTTTGTTTTTGCCGGGGCGTTCCGGTGTGCGACATTGGCCGACAGTCTTTTCTGCTTACCTTGTCGGCCTGGCCGGTAACGCCGGCCTGCCGCCAAAGCGGCCCGAATGTCACCGGTCAACGCCAAAGCGGCCCTTTCGCGACAAAGCCGCCAGGCGCGAACAGCCTTGCCGTCGGCGGTATGGGCTGCCTCAGCTCTGGCGTTCCACCAGCGTACTGAGGATGATCTGCGTGTTGGTCTGCCCATATTCCTGCAGCTCGCTGATCAGACGCTCCAGCGTGCCGATATTGGGGCAATGCACCAGCAGCACATAGTTGCGGGAGCCCGTCACGGACGAGCAGCTTTTGACCAGCGGCTCATCCACAATGCGGCGGGCAAATTCTTCCTTTTTGTCGTGAAACGTCGCCACATCAATAAAAGCGCTGATGGTGTCCTTGCCCTGCGGGTAGCCCATGCGGACGGTATACCCGTTGATGGTGCCGTCTCTTTCCATTTTTTTGATGCGCTCACTGACGGCAGGGGCCGTCAGCGCCACCTCGCCTGCGATCTCCTTCACCGGGATTCTGGCATTTTGCACTAAAAGGGATAGTATTTTTTTGTCGATATTGTCCATTGGGGCTCCTCTTCCTATCTTTCGAAAGCAAAACGCCGTCTTGCCGCCTGCTTTTCGTTCTTTTACTTAACAAAAATGAAGTGTACACTTATTATAATAAGTTTTTTCAAAAAAGTAAACCGTTTTCAACCAAAAAATTGCTCTTGACATTTTTTGAAAAAAGCGTAAAATTAGTATTGTGATAGGGAAAATATTTTAGACGTTTTCCACAAGTCCCATTTTCTCTTACTTTTGATTACTTCACTTCTCATATTTGTTTATACTTTCCCACCCCTCTACACAACAGGGCCCGTCGAAAGACGGGCCCTGTTGTGCATTCTGAAAAACACGCCGCCCCTGTTCTTTTCAAAGGCAGGCCGGGCTGCCTGCGACGGCAGCAGCGCCGCAGCCGCTTTTTTCTGCGGATAATTCCACAGCCACGCTCCGCACAGAACGGGCCGCGCGAACGCCATGAAACAAAACCATCGCCCGCTCTTACCTGCAAAGCAGACAAAAAACAGCCGCGCCCGCCGGGGAAATTCTTCCCAGTCGAGTGCGGCTGTGCTGCTTACAGCAGATACGGCGTAAAGCGGTGCAGATCCTCCCTGCGCACGGTGGCCCTGCAATACAGGCCGTCCGCGCGGTATTCCTCCTCCAGCACCGTGCCATTGGCATGCAGCAGGCCGCTTAAGGTCAGGTCACCATAGGGCAGAAGCACCTCAATCAGGCGGACACGATCAGCCAAAACGGTGTCAATGCGGTTCAGCAGTTCTTCGATGCCGTCGCCTGTCGCGGCGGATACCCGAAGATCCTCCGTCTGGAACAGCAATGCCTCCGGCGCAGCGTCCCACTTGTTGTACACCGTCAGCTGCGGGATATCGGTACAGCCAAGGCTTTCCAGCACCTCATCGGTCACCTGCAGCTGTTCGGCCGATTCCTCATCCGAAAGGTCGCAGACCTTGACGATCAGATCGGCATAGCTGGCTTCCTCCAGTGTGCTTTTGAACGCCTCGACCAGATTGTGCGGCAGGCGGCTGACAAAGCCGACCGTATCCACAAAAATGACCTCCAGCCCGCTGGGCAGCACCGTGCGCCGCGCCGTCGGATCCAGCGTGGCAAACAGCATATCCTTTGCCTGCACCTGTGCGCCGCAAATGCGGTTGAGCAGGCTGCTTTTGCCCACGTTGGTGTACCCCACCAGCGCAATGACCGGCGTGCCGTTTTTCTGGCGGCTGCGGCGGGTCTGCGCACGCTGCTGCTCGATGGCATCCAGCTTTTGCTGCAGCGCCTCGATGCGGCGGCGAATGTGACGGCGATCATATTCCAGCTTGCTTTCGCCCGCGCCGCGGCGTGCGCCGCCGCCGCCCGCACCGCCGCCGCCCTGACGCGACAGGCTGCCGCCCAGACCGATCAGCCGCGGCAGCTGGTAATGCAGGCGGGCAAGCTCGGTCTGCAGCTTGCCCTCATTGGTCACCGCCCGGTTGGAGAATATCTCCAGAATCAGCATGGTGCGGTCCATCACCGGCGTTTCCAGCAGCTTTTCCAGATTGCGCAGCTGCACGCCGGTCAGCTCATCGTCAAAAATGCAGACGTCCGCCTCCAGCGTCCGGCAAAGCTCGCGGGTCTCCTCCAGCCGTCCCTCGCCCAGATAGGCCGCACCGTCCGGCCTGTCGCGCTTTTGCACCACCTGCGCCACCGGCTGCATCCCGTTGCTTTCGGCCAGCGCCCAAAGCTCCGCCATACTGCGTTCGCGGTCGATGTCGCCGGTGTCGGCCGCCAGCAGGATCACTTTTTCTTTTTCTTCCAAGCCTATTTACCTCGCAAAGGTCTTTCTGCCGTCATAAGGCCCCATGCGGCTGCGCCGGGGCAGGCGGCCGTTTTGTACGCACGGGCATTTTCCCTGTCGGTGCTTATCATAATGCAAAAAGCCGCCGCTGTCTACTGTTTTTTGTCATTTTGCGGTTTGTACGGCCTGACGCCCCAGCAGGACACAGAAAATTGACAGGAATCTGCCGCAAAAGCCTTGCCTCAAAAATGTACAGGTGTTACAATAATAAGAAAGCAGGAGCACCGGCAAGCGCCGGAGTGTTACCCGCGCCTGCAAAAGGAGGTTTTCCTGCCATGTTCTGTACCCAATGCGGCGCGCCGCTGGCCGATGGCAGCCGCTTCTGCGCCCTGTGCGGCAGTGCGGTCACGGCCCCGCCGACGGCTGCGCCCGCTGCATCGGCGCCTGTGCAGGCCGCGGCCTGCGGCTATGTACCGGTCGCCTGCATACAGCCCCTTTGCCCTGCGGCAGCCATGCCGCAGGCTGCCCCGTATGCCGCGCCCGCCGCGGCTGCCGCGGCTGCGCCTGCCGAAAAAGTGGACGCCCCCGTCAACTGGCACATGGCCGACCCCGCCCAAAGCAGCGTTTGCACACAGACGCCCGCCTACCGACAGAGCGTTGACGGCCCGGCCGCCAAAAGCGCGGCAAGCGCCTCGCTGAAGGATAGCCCTAACCCCGACGCCCCGGTCGAGCGCGTGCCGCAGCCCACGCTGGAGGACACGCACGCGCCGCTGAGCGTGTGGCAGACGCTGGTGTGTTATCTGGCGCTGTTCTGCCTGCCGGTCGGCAACATCATCTTTGCCTGCGTCTGGGGCTTTCGTCAGAACGAACACCCCCAGCGCCGCACCCTGGCGCGGGCGGCGCTGCCGCTGATTGCCGTCGGGCTGCTGCTGGCATTCGGGCTGCTTTTGTGGGCAACGCTTCATCTGCAGGGGTTTGCCCTTCGCCTGCGGTAAACCGTCGCATTTTGCTGCCGCTAATTTTTCCGCTATGACCGTTCAAACAGGAGGATGCTTCATGCACTTACAGGAATCCGGAGAGATGTATCTGGAAACAATTCTGATTCTTCGACAGAAAAGCCGCAACGTCCGTTCCATCGACGTTGGCGAATATATGGGCTTTTCCAAGCCCAGCGTCAGCCGGGCCATCGGCCTGCTGAAAAACGGCGGATATGTGCGGGTGGACAGCGAGGGGTTTCTGGATCTGACGGATTCCGGCAAAGAGGTCGCCGAAAAGATCTATGCCCGCCACCGCATGCTGACCGCCTGGCTCATTCAGCTGGGCGTCAGTGAGGAGACCGCATCGGCCGATGCCTGCAAAATTGAGCACAACATCAGCGACGAGTCATTTGAAGCCATCAAGCGGCACGCCCACTGGGTGGACGTGCGGGAAGAACACTGACCGGTGCTTTGACCCTGACCTGACCGTAAAAGCCCTTTGCCCCACAGGCGGCAAAGGGCTTTTTTGTCGTTCGTGTGTTACGGCAACTGCCGCTGCGCGTTGGCAAAGCAGCGCACAAGATAATCAAAGCCCGACTGCGTATGCAGCGTATAGCACCAGGCCGTGCCGTCCGCCCCGGCAAAGCGGATGCAGAGCATTCCCTGACCATCCGCCGGAAAAAAGGTCACTGCCGCCTCCGGCAGGTGCAGCTGCAGGGCATCCTCCGCCATAGCCGGAGCCTGACGCATGCGGCGGGCGGCGACGGTGTACGGATCCATCACGACCGAATAGGTATAATCCAGCAGCGCACGGTCTGCCGGGATGCTGGCCCCGTCATATTCCGCCTGCGCCCCTGACTGATAGCCCGATGCCAGCGCATTGGTCAGCAAAAGCCGATCTCGATGCCAGCAAAGGGTCAGCACCACCGCAAACACCATCCATATGGTGGCCAGCAGGGCGGCAGCCACGGCTGCGCCTGCCGCCAGCGTTCCCACGCGGCACTTTTTCATTTCGGCGTTCCTCCCGTTCTGTTTTCCAAAAGCCACAAGGGCACGCAGTCCGCCGCCATGCCGACGGTGCGGACACTCTCGCTCCCGGCCGTCTGCAGCGGCCTTTGGCCGACTTTTCAGACCATTACACCGTGTGCCGCGCCGCCGTGAACGGCCCGCACCCGCTCATGCGCCCCGTGACGGTTCAAAAAAGGCCACCGCAGCAGCCCCTTTGCCAGGCTGCCGCGATGACCTGCCCTGTTGTTTTTCAGGCGTTCGCGCCCGCCGCTGCCTCAGCGGCGGCTTTGTCCAGCCGCTGCTGAATATAATCATGCACGGCATCGGTCGGAATATCCAGCGCACAGGAAAGCTCCTCATACAAGAACTTTTCGGCCGTCTGCTGGAACTGACGGTCGACCTTGCCCGGCAGCTTGCCCTGTGCCAGGCAATGCTCCTGCCGCTGATGCAGCGTTTTCAGCAGCCGCAGCAGCGTACCTATCTGATGGGTCTGCAGCGCGGCGCGGTACTGCCCGGCCAGTTGGCGATAATCTCCGGCAATACCGTCCAGCGCCGTTACCTGCGGCAGACTGTCGATCAGCTCCGCCGCCTGCTGGCGGCTCATCACCGGGCGCATGAACACCCGCGCATCCACCGGGGTATACACCACGCCGCTTTCGTTCAGCGGGCGCAGGGTGTAATACAGCCGCTCCGGGTCGGCGCCCGGCAGCGGATGCTCCGGCTTGCCCACGCTTTCCACACAGCAGACCCCCACGCCGCCGTACACCACCATATCGCCTGTTTTATACATTTTGCTTCCTCCCTGTACCAAAAGCGCCGACCGGTTCGCCTCTGCGATAAAAAAATGTGCGGCGGCAGTCGGGCTGCGCCGCACATTTTTCTGCTGTTCTTCCGGTTTCCCCGGCCGCATGCGCCGCCCGAAGCCGCCCCGTTTTACCGGAAGGCCCCGCAGCAGCAAAACGCCGGAGAAAGGACGCCGCCCGCTGTTTTCATTATACCACAGTCGGCAGCGGAATGTAAGTGAAAACACGCCGGGACATCCCCGGAAAACGGTTTCAAAAAGATGACCGGCCTCCCTTAGCTCTTGCCAAGGGCATCCCCCTTCCGGCAGGCTGCCTGCACCGCCTCCATCACCGTGCCGCGCAGGCCACCGGTCTCCAGCCGGTGCACCCCCGCGATGGTGCTGCCGCCCGGGCTGCACACAGCATCCTTCAGCACACCGGGATGGCTGCCGCTTTGCAGCACCAGCTCAGCCGCGCCTTCCACAGCGGCCGCAGCATAAAGCAGCGCCTTACTGCGCGGCAGCCCGGCCTCGACGCCGCCGTCCGCCATCGCTTCGATAAACAGATAAACAAATGCCGGGCTGCAGCCCGCAACGGCGGAGGCTGCGTTCATCAGGCGTTCGTCCAGCACGTCAAAGCGCCCGGCCGCCGCCATCATCTGCAAAAAGTCCGCCTCCTCTGCCGCGCTGACCCCCAGCGAGCAGTACAGCGTCATACCGTGCCCAATGGCCGCCGGGGTGTTTGGCATGATGCGCAGCACCGGGTAAGCCCCGCCCGCCATGGTGCGGATGGTCTCGCAGGTCTGCCCTGCCGCCATGCTGACCAGTACAAAGCGCTCCCCCGCGGCCTGCCGGGCCGCCAGCACCGGGGCAATACCGGCCAGCATCTCCGCCATATACTGCGGCTTGACACCCAGCAGAATATACTCGGCCTGCCGGGCCACTGCCACATTTTCCGCTGCGGCACAGCCCAACTGCCGGGCCAGTGCCTGCGCCTTGCCCGGGGTGCGGTTGGCCAGCAGCAGCTCCTGCGGGGGCAGCTTCTGCGCGGCTGCCGCGGCAAGCGCGCCGCCCATGTTGCCGCAGCCGATCAAACCAAACTTCATTACGGGGTATTCCTTTCCTTGCGTGCCTGTTACTTGAGCGTCACTTCAATGACCGTATCGATCGGATCGGGCAGCAGCGGGCTTTCGCTCAGCTTGACAAACACCAGCTCGGGATAGTTGTTCACGATCCAGTCGTCGGCAATGCGCAGCTCGCTGCCGTCGCGCAGCCGCCGCACAGCTGCCACCTCATCGCGCTTAAGGCCCGGCAGGCAGATATAGCCGATCTGCGATTCCATCACATGGTAATAGCGCTTCTTGCCGTTGGCGGTCACGCGGCCGTATTCCGGCTTGTCGATCCCGGCATAGCCACAGCCGTAGATGGAGGCGCTGTTGTCCTTCATCCAGTCGCCGATCCCCTGCAGAATGCGGCAGGATTCGGCCGGGATGCGCCCGCGGGCATCCGGCCCCACGTTCAGGATCAGGTTGCCGCCCTTGCTGACGCACTCGACCAACTTTTTGATCATCATCTCCGCAGGCTTGAAGTTGCGGTCGTCGGCGTGGTAGCCCCAGTTGTTGTTCATGGTGACGCAGGCCTCCCACACAACAGGGCGGCCATGGCTGTCACGGATGCCGTCGGGCGGAATGATCTGCTCGGGGCTGACAAAATCGCCGCAGTATTCGGTGGGCGCATCCGTCACCAGCGAACCGAAGCCGCTGCCGCTGGCCTCCAGCCGGTTATCCATAATGACATCCGGCTGATGGCTGCGTACCATCCGCACCAGGTCGGTGGCACGCCAGGCCTCGCCGGTCAGATCGTCATAGGAAAAATCGAACCACAGCAGATCCAGCTTGCCGTAATTGGTGCACAGCTCTTCGATCTGGGTGTGCATATAATCCAGATAGCGCGAAAAATCGCGGTGCTCGTTGCCGCACTCGGGATGGTTGCGCATGGGATGGTTGCGGTTGCCGTAATGCGGATAATCGGGGTGCCGCCAATCCAGCAGCGAATAGTACAGGCCGACCCGGATACCCTCGGCACGGAACGCCTCCAGATACTCCCGCACCAGGTCGCGGCCGCAGCATTTGGGGGCGCAGAAATCCGTTGTTTTGGTGTCAAACAGGCAGTAGCCGTCGTGGTGCTTGGCCGTCAGCACGGCATACTGCATACCGGCCTGCTTTGCCAGCCTTGCCCAGGCGCGCGGGTCAAAGTCATCCGGCTGAAATTCGTATTTCAGCGGCTCGTACTCCTCCGCCGGAATCTCCTCAAAAAAGCGCACCCATTCGCCGCGGGCGGGAATGGCGTACAGTCCCCAGTGGATGAACATGCCGAAACGGGCCTGCGTGAACCACTGCACCTTTTTTTCATACGCTGCACGGTCAAACATACTTTCTGCTTCCTTTCTTCCCTGCACGGCGCACGCCGTGCGTTTTTTCTTTTTGCGGCGGCCGCAACGCGTGGGAAAACCGCCGCTGTCCGTCTTTATTATAGCGTAAAATTTTTTCCCGCACAAGAAAAATCTGCACAAGAAAACCGGCGCGGCCGCGGCCGTACCGGTTTGCTGCTGCTTATTTACGGCGGCCGCCGCGGCGGTTTTCCGTTGCGCGGTTCAAATCGCCTATTTTCTCCTCGCTGCGCTGCTTATAGCGGCTCATCATATCCTCAAAGCTGAGGGTCGAGGGATCGGGCTGCGGACGGGGCGGCTGCCAGACGCGCGGCGCCTCGCGGCGCTGCGGACGGCCCGCACCCTTGCCGGAGGAACGCCCGCCCTCACGCACGGGACGTTCCGGCCGGGGCTCTGCCTTGCGGATGGAAAGAGCGATCTTCCCCTCCGGCGAAACGGAGAGTACGCGCACCTTGACCGTCTGCCCCACCTGCAGCACATCGGCAATGTTTTCCACAAAGCCGGAGGCCACCTCCGAGATGTGCACCATCCCGCTGACGCCGGGCTCCAGCTCTACAAAAGCGCCGAAGGGCTTGATGCCCGTCACACGGCCTTCCAAAACCATATTTGCTTCGATCTGCATACGGAACGTCTGTTCTCCTTACCCTTGTTTGCTGTTCTGTTGGCCGCGGCGGGCCGGCATCGTCAAACGGAGCTTAGCCGGTAATATCCACAAATATCTGCTCATCCGGGAACGAATAGCCCAGCTTTTCGCGGGCGATCTTCTCGTAATAATCGTTGATGTCGTCGCTGGATTCCAGCAGGCGCTGCAGCTCGGTCGACTGCGCCTGCTGCTGGGCGATCTGCTGCTGCAGCGCGGCGATCTGCTGCTTTTTTACCATGATATCCACCTCATTTGTCACAAGACATACCAGCAGATACCCGCACAGCGCCACCACGCCAAGCCGCACAAGCACCGAGAACGGCCCGCCCGAACGTTTTTCGCTTTTGTTCTGCGCACGCTTCACCGGCCCGCCCTCCTTTTCTGCCCTGCGCCCCGCCGACCAAAACGCGGCCTTTTTGGGGCATACCAAGGCTTAGTATAAATTATTATAATACACCCGCCGACGGGATTGCAACTCTTTTTGTTCATTTTTTTCAAAATCTTTGCGGCCAACACGGCGGCTGGGCGACGGAACGGCCGACGGCGGCCGAGACGCCGCCTGCGCGCGGGCCGCTGCCCGTTTTTCCCACCGCAGGCGGCGGCGTTCGCGCCCGGGCAGGCAAAGGCGGTATATCCGGCGGTGCACCCAGGCGGCCAGCCGCAGAAACGGTCGACACACAGTGCACAGCACCTTTTCTGCCCGGCGCAGCACGCGGCACAGCACCGGGGCCGCCCCCAGCCAGAACGCCGCATAGCCCACTGCCGCCCCCAACACGATGCTGCCGCGCACCTGGGCGGCGTGGCTGTCTGTCAGCGCCCATGCGCGCACAAACAGCGCGCCTGCACAGCCCCACACAGCATCCGCCGCAAACAGCACCGGGCCTGCCCGCCGACAGCGGCGTGCACGCCCACGAGCGAACAGCCTTGCCGGAGCCAACCAAAGCCCGCCCAGCACAAAGGACGCCCCTGCCCACAAAAAGCCCAGCCCCAGCGCACACAGCGCATCCGTCAGCTGCCAGGGCAGGGGGATCTGCGCCATCACCGGCCTACCTCAGCAGCCGCCGCAGCAGTCCTTCCTGCTTTTCGCCCTTTGCGGCGTTCTGGTACTGCAGATATTCAAACGAGCCCTCCATGCGCGCTTCGCCGCTTTCGGCCGAAAAGCTGCGCACCCGCAGGCCGCTGCCGCCAATGACCAGCGTGCCGCAGGCGGTCTCCAGCGTGACGGCATAGGCATCATAAGAGGTGACCTCCTTGACGCCGCTGGCCGTCAGCTGCCGTCGGCCGTTGAGCACCAACCGGTGCTCCTCCTGCGGC
>CAKTAM010000026.1 GCA_934527255.1 uncultured Oscillospiraceae bacterium
GGGGTACACCGTCCGATCGCAGGCAAACCGGCGGCCTCTTCCGCCGTATGCTTTGCCGGGGCCAGCCCCATGCAGGCGGCAGCGCCCGCCCCGGCGGCCCTATGCACCGTGTTTTTCCCTTTGCGGCCCCGCGCCGCGCCCGGACGCCGGAAAGGAGCGTCCCACCCGTTTATGTGGAATGCTCTTCACGCCATGCTGGCCGACAAAGCCTTTCTGGGGGCGTTTGCCTCCTCGCTGGCCCTCATTTTTGCCGGGTTTCTGCTGCGCCGCCGCGGCGTTGTCGATGCGGCAGGCAAAAACGCCGTCTCGGCCATTCTGCTGCGGCTGGCCATTCCCTGCATGGCGTTCAACGCCTTTATGACGGAGTTTGACCCCGCGCAGCTGAAAAGCAACCTGCTGGTGCTGGCGCTGGATGCAGTGCTGTACGCGCTGCTGATGGGCTTAACGCCCCTGCTGCGCCGCCGTTTTGGGGCGGATGCCGCGCTGTGCGCCCTGTTTGCGGCGCTGGGGCAGATCACCCTGTTCTCCATGCCCATTCTGCAGGCCATTTACGCCGATGCGCCGCGCGACGTTCTGCTGGCCTGCAACATGATGTCGCTGGCCTTTCGCGCCATGCTGTATCTTGTGGGGTACGGCGTGGCCGCCGGGCAAAGCCCCGATTCGAAAAGCCTTGCCCAGTCGCTGCGGCGCACCTGCCGCAACCCGGTGATGCTGGCCATGCTGGCCGGGCTACTGCTTTGGCTGACACAGGGGCTGCAGCCGCAGGTGACCGTCAACGGGCAGGCCGTCGCCCTGCTGCGGGTGGATCAGACCCTGCCCGCCCTGTACGCCGTCTCGCGCACGACGGCGGCCTGCGTCACCCCGCTGGCCATGCTGCTGGTGGGGCTGTCGTTGGGGGAGAGCGACCTGGCCGGTGCGGTGCGCGATGCGGATGCCTGGCTGCTGGCCATGCTGCGGGCGCTGGCCGCCCCGGCGCTGATGCTGGGGCTGCTGCTGGCAGTGCGCGCTGTGCCCGGCGTGCACTTCAACGAGGGGCAGATCATGGCGCTGCTGGTGGGCACCGCCGCCCCCACCAGCGCCACACTGACGGTTTTCTGCATCCGGTTTCACCGGCGCGAGGTGCTGGCCAGCCGCGTGTGCTTTCTTTCCACGCTGCTGTGCGCGCTGACCCTGCCGCTGTGCTATCTGGCCGGAAAGCTGCTGGCATAAGCGGGGGCGGCCGGGCATTTTGGGGCGGCAGCCCCGCCCGAAAGGGTCGGCATACCCTCGCCCAGAGGTCAACCGCCAGCCGCCGCTTGATGCCCCTGTCCGTTTTTTCTTTTTTTCCGCCGGGCCGCGTTCATCGGCCCCGGCCATGGTTTCAAAGGAGGCCCTGCTGTGAGCTCTGTGCTGATCGCCTATTTTTCCCGCGCGGGCGAAAACTACACGCCGGACGGCATTGTCCGCCTGCGCGTGGGCAACACTGCCTGCGCCGCCAGCCTGCTGGAGCAGCTGACCGGGGCGGATGTGTTCAAGATCACCCCAAAACAGCCGTATGACGACGCCTATTCCGTCTGCGTGCGGCAGGCCGCCGAGCAGCTGCGCGGCAACGCCCGGCCGCCGCTGGCCGTCTGGCCGCAGCCGGAGGCTTTGCAGGGGCTGCGCACGCTGCTGCTGTGCTACCCCAATTACTGCGGCACCATGCCCATGCCGGTATGGACCTTTTTGCAGCATTACCGGTGGGAGGGCTGCGCCATTGCGCCGCTGTGCACCCACGAGGGCGGCGGCCTTGGCCGCAGCGAGGCGGACATTGCCGCCCTTTGCCCCGGCGCACGGCTGCTGCCCGGGCTGGCGGTGCGCGGCACGCAGGCCGCCGGAGCACTCACACAGCTGCGGCTGTGGCTGCTAACCAACGGCATTGCGTTGACGGAGGAGTAAGCCCTTTTGGCCCGGCGAAGCGCGGCCGGTGAATGCTGCCGGAGGCCCGGTCGTTTCCATCCGTCGGTCCGCCGTCAGGCGGCTTTTGCCCTGCGGCGGCGCTTATGCGCCGTTTTTTTGATGCGGTTTTTCCGCTTTGGCCGCAAAACCGCTTGCACTTCACCGCGCCTTGCGGTATGATAAAGTAGTACCGTTGTCTTTTGGGGGCGGCAGATGCCTGCCGCCGCCGTACAAAAGCGGCCGGGCGTCCGGCGCTGCCCGGGCGCAGCGTTCCTATTTGTTTTCCTATTTGTTTATTGATGTAAGGAGAGGTTTGTTATGATGCAATCCCGCACCCATACCTGCGGCGAGCTGCGCCTGGCCCATGTGGGGCAGCGCGTAACGCTGGCCGGTTGGATGGAAAACGTCCGCGAGGTGGGCAGCAACTTTGCTTTTCTGGTTCTGCGCGACTTCTACGGCACCACACAGATCGTGGTGGAAACCGAAGAGATGATGCAGCTTGTCAAGGGCCTGAACAAGGAATCGACCATTCAGGTGACCGGCACCGTGCGCGAGCGTGCCAGCAAGAACCCCAAGCAGCCCACCGGCGATATTGAGGTTTCCCCGGAGGATATCCGCGTTTTGGGGCGCTGCCGCTACAATGAGCTGCCCTTTGAGATCAACCGCAGCCGCGAGGCCGACGAAAGCGCCCGCCTGAAGTACCGTTATCTGGATCTGCGCAACCCGGCCGTCAAAAAGAACATCATTCTGCGCTGCAACGTGGTGGCCGCCCTGCGCGCCGCCATGACCCAACACGGCTTTCTGGAGATCACCACGCCCATTCTGACGGCCTCCTCGCCCGAGGGCGCGCGCGATTATCTGGTGCCCAGCCGCAAGCACCCCGGCAAGTTTTACGCGCTGCCGCAGGCCCCGCAGCAGTTCAAGCAGCTGCTGATGACCTCCGGCTTTGACCGCTATTTCCAGATCGCCCCGTGCTTCCGCGACGAGGACGCCCGCGGCGACCGCAGCCCCGGCGAGTTTTACCAGCTGGATATGGAGATGGCCTTTGCCACGCAGGAGGACGTGTTTGCCGTTCTGGAGGATGTGCTGCCGCCCATCTTTGCCAAATTCGGCACCTATGACCGTGCCTCCGGCGCGCCGTTCTGCCGCATTCCCTATACCGAGGCCATGGAGACCTACGGCTCGGACAAGCCCGACCTGCGCATTGACCTGCGGGTGCAGGATGTCAGCGCGCTGCTGGGCGGCTGCGGCTTTGAGCCGTTTGCCGGGCAGGTGGTCAAGGCCGTGGCGGTCAGCGATTTCCACGAGACCCGCAAGTTTATTGACAAAACGCTGGCCGATGTGGAGGTACAGTCCGGCGGCAAGCCCTACTGGTTCCGCGTGGACGAAAACGGCGAGCTGGTGGGCGGCATTGCCAAGTTTGTGACGCCCATCAAGCAGCAGGTGATCGACGCCCTGCATCTGGCCCCCAACACGCTGGTGGCGCTGGCCGCCGGAAAGCGGACGGCCGCGCAGAAAACGGCCGGTGTGCTGGTGAAAACGCTGGGCGCGGCGGTGCCCGGCCATATGGATAAGGAGCAGTACGCCTTCTGCTGGATCGTCGATTTCCCGATGTACGAGATTGGCGAGGAATCGGGCGAGCTGGAGTTCTGCCACAACCCGTTCTCCATGCCCTCCGGCGGGCTGGATGTGCTGCTGCAGGCCGAGCGCGGCGAGATCGACCCGCTTTCCATCACGGCCGACCAGTACGACCTTGTGTGCAACGGGGTCGAGCTTTCCAGCGGCGCGGTGCGCAACCATGACCCGGAGATCATGATCAAGGCCTTTGAGCTGGTGCGTCTGGGCGAGGAGGACGTCAAGGCCAAGTTCCCCGCCATGTACAATGCGTTCTGCTACGGCGCGCCGCCGCATGCAGGCATTGCCCCGGGCGTTGACCGCATGGTCATGCTGCTGGCCGGGGAGGATTCCATCCGCGAGATCATCCCCTTCCCCATGAACAAAAACGCGCAGGATGTGATGATGGGCGCGCCCGGCACGGTGCTGCCCAGCCAGCTGGAGGAGCTGCACATTGCCGTGACCGAAACCGAGGATTGACCTGCCCCGCACGCCGCAGGGCATAAAAGAACGCCGCCCCGCAGAAGCAGACGCTTTCTGTGGGGCGGCGTTTTTGCTGTGTGCATTTTTTGCCCGGGGCAGGGGGCGGCGCAAAAGGCAAAGCGGCAGGCGTCAAACGGGGCGTGCTGCTGCCGCCCTTCCGGCGCACCGGGGCGGGCCGTCAGCGCAGCTTTTTGCCCATTTCCAGCCGCACCTCGCACCGCTGCGGGTCATCGTTGGAATAAGCGTACAGGTCAAAGCCGATGACGGAAAAGCCGTTTTTGCGGTAAAAGGCGATGGCCGCCTCGTTGCAGGTCTGCGTTTCCAGCACCAGCATCCGCGCGCCAAGGGCCTCCGCCTGCCGCTGGATAGCGCCCAGCAGCAGAGTGCCGGCCCCACAGCCGCGGCGGGCAGGGTCGAACACGCAGAGGTTGCTCAGCCGGTAGCGCCGGTTCCAGCTCTCCGGCGAGCCCTCGGCAAAGCCGATCAGCTCACCGTTTTCCCACGCGCCGAACGCAACCGGCGCTTCCAGCCATGCGCCGAAAAACACATCGTCAAAGGCTTTTTCCACCGGGGCCGCAAAGGGCGTATAGCGCATGGAAAAGCCGCCTTCACCGGCCTCGATGGCGTAATAGCCGTTTGTGCGGTAACGCGCGGTAAAAGCCCGGCCCGCATATCGCTCTTTTTCCAGCTGTCGAAGCTCCATGCAGTCTCCTTTCCGCAAAAGGCAGGGACGGCGTTCAGCACCGGTCGCTCAGATACAGCTTGATGCTTTCCAGCTGGCGCTGCACGCCCTCGATGGCCGAAACGATCTCCTTGTCCGTGGTGATGCTGGCCACGGTGCGGCCCACCAGATAATCAATGCTGACATGGAAAAAATCGGCCAGCAGGATCAGCGCCTCGCTGTCGGGGCGGGTGCGGCCGGTCTCGTAATTGGAAAGTGTTTTCTGGTCGATCCCCGTCGCCTGCGAAACGTCGATCTGCCGCAGATCCCGATCCTCCCGCAGCGCCCGGATTCGGTTTTGCGTTTTCATGTTTTTTCTCGCTTTGCTGCATCCTTTTCCGGTTTCTTTGTACCAGTATTTTACTACAACAGGCTTGACGCACTCACTTTTTACTACTATAATCAATGCGGTAGTAAAATATTAGTAGAAAAGTGCAGAACCTTTCTATATAAAAACAAAGGAGCCCGCCATGCCTGTTCTCTCTGTTCTGATCGCCGCCTGCAATGTGGAAGACACCATTGCTGAAACGCTGGACAGTGTTCTTTGCCAGACCCTGCCGGATATTGAAATTCTGTGCGTGGACGACGGCTCGACCGATGCCACGCCGCAGCTGCTGGCACGCTTTGCCGCGCAGGATGCCCGCGTGCGCGTTCTGCGCCACGAGCAGAACCTGGGCCGTCTGGCCGCCCGGTGCACGGCGGTCGAGGCCGCCGCCGGGCAGTACGCCCTGTTTCTGGATGGCGACGACCGGCTGCTGCCCAACGCCTGCGAGGTGCTGTACCGGGAGATGCAGCGCCAGCAGGTGGATGTGCTGCAGTTTGGCGTGCTGGTGTTTGCCGACGACGGGTACCGGCTGACGGATGAGGAGCTGGACGGGTACCGGAGGATGTTCCGCCCCTGCAGCCGACCGCTTGCCGGAGGGCCGCAGGCGCTGCTGCGCGCCTGCTTTTTGAACAATGCGTTTTCCTTTACGCTGTGGAACAAGCTGTACCCAACGGCACTGCTGCAGAAAGCGTTCGGCTTCTGCCGCAGCCTGCGGCTGAACATGGCCGAGGATCTGCTGGCGTCGTTTTTCATTTTGTGCCACGCGCAGACCTACGGCCATACGGTGCAGCCGTTTTACTGTTACCGGGTGGACAGCGGCGTTTCCACTCAATGTCACCTGCCGCTGACGCCCGGGCAGATCGCCGCTTTTTCACAGGAATATCAGGTCTGCACGCGGCTGGAGGAATGCCTGCCCCAGCTGCCGCTGTCGCCTGCGCAGCTGCAGCCGGTGCTGCACGCCGTGCGGCGGCATGTGGCGCACGATGTGCTGTGGGCGTTTTTCCGGCGCGCACACCCGGCCGACCGACCGCTGTTTTTTCGTCAGTTGAGCGAACATTATCCTGTGCGAGAGTTTCTGGCCGATGTGGTCGGCATCTGCGAGCGGGAACGCTGGCTGACCCTGCCGCAGGCCGCGCAGTGCCTGCACGGGCTGTTTGCCGCACCGGCGCACCGCCCGCAGACCATCGGCTGCCATTATTACCGCCTGCGCGAGGGCGGCACCGAACGCGTGGCCGCCCTGCTGGTTCGCCTTTGGCAGCAGGCCGGGTACCGCGTGGTCGTTTTTACCGAACAGCCCCCCGCCGAAAACGATTACCCTCTGCCGCCGGGGACGCCGCGCGTGGTGCTGCCCGCCGCCCGCGGCAGCCGGGGCCGGTTTCTGGCCTGGCAGCGGCTGCTGACTGAGCACGGCATTGACCTGCTGGTCAGCCACGCCAGCATAGACCCGCACGTCACGCTGGACTCGATGGCGGCCCACTCCGTCGGGGTCTGCTATGTGCTGTACGCCCATTCGCTGGCGTGCGGCAGCTTTGCGTGGAGCAGCCGCGCCCGGCTGGAGCAGCGCAGCGCCTATGCCCTGTGCGACGTCATCGTCACCCTGACGGATACCGACAACGCCTGGTGGTCGGCGCTGGGGCTGCGCAGCATGCGCACCGTCAACCCGCCGCTGTACCCGGCTGCCGAGGTCGCCCCGGCCGGGCTGCACAGCCACACTGCCGTATGGGTGGGGCGGCTTTCGGCGGAAAAGCAGGCCTGCGACGCCTTTGACATTGCCGCACTGGTGCGCCGCAGCCTGCCGGATTTTCGGCTGATCGTTGCGGGCGGGCCGGAAAAGGAGGAGGAATGGCAGCCCTATCTGCGCTATGTGGAGGCGCACGGGCTGACGGACACCGTGCTGTTTGCCGGCTTTACCACACAGGTCGACGCCTGCTACCGGCAGGCCAGCGCCCTGCTGAGCACCTCGCAGCAGGAGGGCTGGGGCATGGCCCTGACGGAGGCGCAGCTGTACGGGCTGCCCATCGTCGCCTACGAGCTGCCCAACATTGACCTGCTGCGCAGCGGCGAGGGCTGCTTTGTGGTGCCGCAGGGCGACCGCCGGGGCGCGGCCGCCGCACTGCTGCGGCTGCTGCAAAACAGGGAGCTGCGGCAGGCCGCAGGGGCCGCCGCCCGCCGCCGGGCCGAGGAGCTGGAGGCGTTTGACCTGACCGCCTGCTGGCACAGCATTTTTGAAGCCGCCGCCCAGCCGGGCCAGCCGTATGCGTCGCTTTCCCAGCGGCCGCCGCTGGAGACCGCCGTCTGCCTTGCCATGCAGTTTGCCGCGCAGGGGCCGGAAAGCGCCGCGCCCGCGGCCGATGCCGCCGAGCTGGAGCAGCTGCGCCGCCGGGAGGAGGAGCTGCTCC
The DNA here is from genome assembly GCA_934527255.1 of uncultured Oscillospiraceae bacterium. Taxonomy (GTDB): domain Bacteria; phylum Bacillota; class Clostridia; order Oscillospirales; family Ruminococcaceae; genus UBA1762. Next base: position 7,460 of record CAKTAM010000026.1, read on the forward strand.
AGCAGAACGCCCAATATGCCCTGACCGTACAGCAGCTGACCGGCTCAACCATTTTCCGCGTGGGGCGTCTGGTCACCTGGCCGCTGCGCAGGCTGAAGCGGCTGGCAGCCCGGCTGCGGCGCGCCTGAGCGGCACCGTACCGCAGGGGAGAAAAGCCGCGGCGGGCCGAAAAAAGTCCGCCCGCGTGCAGTCGAACCGGCAAAAAGGCGGCCGCCGCTTTCCGGCCGCATTCTGTGACGGAAGACATTCGGCCGCAGAATGCAGCGCGGCCAAGGCAGAAAGAAGCCGATCCGGGCGGTCGTTGATCTCCCAAGCGCGGCGGGCAAAGGGAGCCCCTCATACACAGATAGGCGCAGCAAGGCCGCCCCAAAGACCGACCCGCCGCGCCTGCGGTCGGGCCACGCGGGCGCTTCGGCGGCGCACAGCCTTGCGCGGCTTTTTGTTTTCGCCGGGCCCACGCATAAGAAAAACGCTTTTCAGGAGACGGACGGCCGCCTGAAAAGCGTTTTTTGCTTTTTACTTTTCGTTTTCCGGCAGGATATCCTGCACGGTCAGCCGATCCTCCCGCACGGAAAAGCGCACCTCAAACCCGGCAAAGGAAAAGCCGTATATCCGCGCCGGGTCGCTTTGGTAAGCGGGGCGGGGATCCTGCGAAAGCACCCCCAACAGCGCCACGCGCTTTTCGGCAGGCAGGCGCTGCAGCAGGGCGGGCGGGCAATCGACTGCCAGCGCCCGGGCCGCCAACGGCGCGGCAAAGCCGCCGGTCGCCTCGGGGCGGCAATCGGCATGGGGCAGGTAGGGCTTGATGTCCAGCACCGGCGTGCCGTCCATCAGGTCAGCGCCGCCCAGCACCAGCACCGGGCCCTGCGCGGCATCCTGCCGGATCTCGAGCAGGCGCACGCAGGAAAGCCCGATGTTGTTGGGCCGAAACGGCGAGCGCGTGGCAAACACCCCTATGCGGGTGTTGCCGCCCAGCCGGGGCGGCCGCACCGTGGGCGACCAGCCCTGCCGCACCGCCGCCGAAAACTGCCACAGCAGCCACAGGTGCGAAAAGCCCTCCAACCCGCGCAGAGCGGCCGGGTCGCGATAGGGCGGCTCGAACACCAGCACCGAGCGCAGCTCTTCCACCAGGCCGCTTTGCCGCGGAATGCCGAACTTGTTGTGAAAATCGCTGTGCACACGGCCGATAAAATGCACGGTATAGCCCTCGTCCACTCCACAGCCCTCCTTTTTTCCACAATGGGCGGATGCGCCGCCAAAGCCGCCCCCGTCGGGCCCGGGTGCGCCCGGACAACGCGGCGCAGACGGCCGTCACGCTTTGTCAAACAGACCGCGCGGCAGGCAGATATCCTCCCTGGGCACCTTATCCCACGAAAAATCGGCCAGCAGGCTTTCGGGGGTGCGGGGCCCGGCGCCGGGGTTCAGGCCGTACACATAGGCCAGACGGCCGACGATCTCCTCTGCCGAAAAGCGCCCGCGCAGGTTTTCGAGGCTGGCGTCGCCGTCCCGCTTGGAAAGGCGGCGGCCGTCGGCATCCAACAGCAGCGGCAGATGGAAAAACTGCGGCTGCGGCAGGCCCAGCAGCTGATACAGCAGCAGCTGCCGCGGCGTAGAGGACAGCAGATCGGCCCCACGCACCACCTGCGTCACCCCCATGGCGGCGTCATCCACCACGACCGCCAGCTGATAGGCATAGACCCCGTCGCCGCGCCGCAGGACAAAATCGCCGCAATCGGTCGGCAGATATTCGCTGTACGGGCCAAGGTGCCCGTCAACAAAGCTTACCGTCCGGGCCGGAACGTGCAGCCGCATGGCAGGCGGGCGCTTTGCCGCGCGCGCGGCCGCCTGCTGCGGGGAAAGCCCGTAGCAGACACCGGGGTAGACCACCTGCCCGTCGCTGCGGTGCGGCGCGCTGGCCGCGTGCAGCTGGCTGCGGCTGCAAAAGCACGGATATACCAGCCCGGCCGACGCCAGCTTTTCATACGCAGCAGCATACAGGGCGCTGCGCTCGCTTTGATAATAGGGCGCGTGCGGCCCGCCGCCGCTGCCGCCCTCCTGCCAGTGCAGCCCCAGCCAGGAAAGATCCTCCTCCAGCTGATCGGCCCAGCGGCGGGGGCAGCGCTCGGCATCCAGATCCTCAATGCGCAGCACCACCCGGCCGCCCGCGCTCACCGCGCTCAGCCAGGCCAGCAGGCTGCAGGCCAGATTTCCCAGGTGCAGCCGCCCGCTGGGCGACGGGGCAAAGCGACCGATGACAGGCATGTGGGCATTCTCTCCTTTGGGCAGTTTTTTACAGCATACCGCGGCGGCCGCCGGAAGTCAAGCCCCGGCGGCGGGCGGCAAAAAGCGCCGGTGCGGCACAAGGCGGATGTGCCGCGCCGACGCCCGGTTTTTCCCTGTTTGACGGCCCGCACGGCGGCAGGCGGCCCAAACGGGCCTTGCGCTTACGGGGCGGGGGACTCCTCCGGCCCTGCTGCCTCCGCGGCCTCCACCGTTTCCTCCACAGCGGGCTGCGCGGCAGGCTGTTCGACCGCCGCTTCCTCGACGACGACCTCTTTCTCCGCCGTCTCCAGCGCATCGGCCGTGCTTTCGGCCTCGGCGGCCGTTTCCGCATCCGGTTCCGAAAGAACCTCCTCGCCGGTCCGATCCGCTGCCCGCGCACCGCGCTTTTTCTTTTGTGCCGCCGCGCGGGCATCCTCCTCGCGCAAAGCATCCAGCTCCTGCAGCGGCACACGGCGGCCGCAGCCCGCAGGCAGCATGGCCAGCAGCCCGACGGCGATAAACGCCAGCGCCAGCATCAGCCGGGGCGCGTTTTCGCGCAGGCCGCCCGACAGATACAGCAGCGAACCGGTAACGGCTGCCGCCGTCCACACCACGCACAGCACCCCGTGCGCTATGCGGCTGCCGCGCCCGCACACCAGCACGATCAGGCTGATGAGCGCCGCCAGCTGCAGCACATAGGGCACCAGCACCGCCGCCAGCGGCAGCGCCAGCTTTTTGGCCATGCCCGGCGCATTGGCCGAGCCGCGTAGCCCGGCCGTGATGAGCGCCGCCAGCACCGAGCACGGTTGATACAGCTTATACACCGTCAGCCCCAGATGCACGGCCGCCGGGGCGGCCAGCCAGCGAAGCTCTTTTTTGGCCAGCGTGTTGCACACCACGGCATAAACGGCCAGCAGCGCGGCGTAAACGATGGGGTACCAGCCGGTGAATGCCTGCCGCAGCAGCGCCGCACCGGTATACCCGGCCTGTGCGGCCTCGCCCAGCAGATAGCCCGCATACAGGATCAGTGCAGAGGCAGCCAGCGTTCCCATCCATTCCAGCGTATCCCGCCGGACAAACAGGGCCTGCGGCGTTCGGCGCGCCTTTTTGCCTGTCGGGGCGGCAGAGTCCGGCTGTGCAGGGGCGTTTTCGGCGGCATCCGTCAGGGGCTGCTGCACCCCGGGCCGCTCCTCATATTCGGCGGTCTCCTGCTGCGGCGCATCCCCGGCGTTTTCCGGCGTCGTCAGCGGTCGTTTTTCCTCCATTGTGACCTCATCCTTTCTTTCGGTCGGCGGACCGCCGCGTTTTACGGCAGCCGCCTCTTTACCTGAAATAATGGTATAGCATCCGGCGGCCGCTGTCAACCGGCCGCCGCCATTTTCGCACAATTTTCCCCGATGCGGCGGGCGTTTTCGGCAGGCGTCAGGCTCCTTCTGGCTTTTGCGGCCTTTTGTGCGGATGGCCGCCCGTTTTGCCCTTTCGCTTGCCGCCGCAGCCGCCAAAGCGGCGGCTTCTGGCGCCGACAGGCCCGGCGCATGCCGCTTTTGGCGCTTTCTTTTGAAATAGTGCACAAGAAACCGGGTGCATTTTTAGAAAACTTTTACAGTTTTTGAACTTCCCTTTTTATTTCAAAAAGTATATAATATCTGCCTTGGCAGAACAAAATAGAACCGAACCGGCCGAAGGAGGAGTGCTTTCGATGCTGTGGCTTGCCCTGTGTTACGGCCTTGCTTTGGGGGCCGCGCAATTTTTTTTGCTGAAAGCGCTCGTTCGTCTGGCGCTGGCCCGGCGCAGCGGGGCGGCCGCCCGGCTGCCGCTGCTGCTTGCGGCCAAGCTGGCGGTTTATCTGGCCGCCGCGCTTGGCGCGGTCTATCTGTTTGAAGAAACCCTGCTGTGGGCAGGCGTCGGCCTGGGGGCCGGGCTGGTGGGGCTGGCGGTGCTGCAGACCGTCGCCAGCCTGCGGCGCGCCAACGCGCACAGCGCAATACCGGGGACGGACGCCCCCACGGAGGAGAAACAATGAAGCTTTCTAGCATTCTGCAGCTGGGGCTTTCGGCTTTGGTGGCCTGCGGCTGCTTTGCCGGCTGGTGCGCATCCCGCGCAGGCGCGCACAGGCAGGCCGAGACCAAACAGCAGCGGCGCAGGCGGCGGCTGTTTTTCTGGGGCATGGTCATCGCCCTCTGGTTTCTGGTGGGCACGCTGCTCAACCTGGCCAGCGGCCACACCGGCGGGCTGAACTTTGAGCTTTCCATGTTTGCCGACCGGGTGATGCTGGGCGGCCTTTCGGTGGCCAAGACCACGGTCATCACCTGGGTGATTATTGCGGTGGTGCTGGTGCTGGGGCTGCTGTTCCGCTTTGTGGCGGTGCCGCGCTTTTCACCGGATGACCCGCACGGGCTGCAAAGCCTGATGGAAATGGCCGTTGAGGGCGTGCAGAAGCTGTGCGCCGCAAACATTGAAGAACCGTTTGCCGACCGGCTGTCGCCGTACATGATGACGGTGGCCGTGCTGCTGATGGGCAGCGCCTTCAGCGAGCTGCTGGGCCAGCGGCCGCCCACGGCCGACCTGGTGATGAACCTGAGCCTGAGCCTGGTCACGCTGGCGCTCATCAACTATTGCTGCATCCGCAAAAAGGGCATCGGCGGCCGTCTGAAGGGCATGGCTACCCCGTCGCCGGTGCTGTTTCCCATCAAGCTCATCAACGATCTGGCCGTGCCGGTGTCGCTTTCGTGCCGGTTGTTCGGCAATATGCTGGGCGGCATGATCGTCATGGATCTGCTGAAAAGCGGCCTTGGCGGTTATTCGGCCGGGCTGGCCAGTCTGGCGGGCATCTATTTCAACCTGATTCACCCGCTGATTCAAACCTATGTCTTTGTGGTCCTGTCGCTGACCTTTATCCGCGAGGCGGTCGAGGATCCGGAATAAACCGACGCTTTTTCCGACATCAGATAAAAGAGAGACACTTCTAAGGAGGATTTTCACTATGAACGCAATTGCAGCCGCACTGGCCATGCTGCCCGCGCTGGGCATTGGTATCATGATGGCGTTTGCCACCGCGAAGGCCGTGGAATCGGTCGCCCGGCAGCCCGAGGCCGGCAGCAAGATCCAGCAGATCCTGCTGATCGGTCTGGCACTGGCCGAGTCGTGCGCCGTGTATGCCTTTGTTATTGCGCTGTTGCTCACCTTTAAGGCCTGAGCGGGAGGGAGTTGCCGCACATGGAAGGATTTGAACTTTCCAGCCTGCTGACCGATCTGCCGCTGAATCTGATCAACATTCTGCTGCTGTACCTGATCGTCAGCAAGCTGATCTACAAGCCGGTGAAAAAGCTGCTGGACGACCGCGCCCGCCGCCTGCAGGAGCAGCGGAACGCCGCCGACGCCGCCAAAGCCGAGGCCGACGAAAAAAGCCGCCGCTATGACGAACTGCTGGCCGGGGCGAAGGAGGAGGCCGCGCGCATCACCGCCGACGCTCGCGAGGACGCCCAGCGCCAGACCCAGCAGACCCTGGCCGATGCCCGCGCCGAAGCGCAGAAGCTGCTGGCCGATGCCCGCACGCAGGCACAGGCCGCGCATGACGAGGCGCTGGCCGGGCTGCAGGACGAGGTGGCCGGGCTGGCCGTGGACATTGCCGGAAAGGTATTGGAGCGCACCGTTACCGATGCGGATACCCGCAGGCTTGCCGACGAATTTTTTGCCGCGGAGCAGCCCGCCACAGATGACGGCGCGGCGAACGCCTGAGCCTGTACCGGCACACGGCATGCCGCAAATGTACCCTGCGGGCTGACGGCCGCGCCCTGCGGCCCCCCCGCTTTTGCGGTGCTGCCAGAAAAGAGGTTTTTTGCAAATGAACACAGCCATTGTCACCACGGCCCGGCACTGCACCCCGCAGACATACGAGTATATCTGCGGGAAGCTGCAGGCGCGTTTTGGCCCGCTGTCGTTGGAGCACCGGGTGGATGACGCCGTGCTGGGAGGGTTTCTTGTGCAGCTGAACGGCACGGTGTACGACTGTACGCTGCGCTGCAGGCTGGAGCAGATGCGCCGCCACCTGACGGGCGGCTGAAAGGAGGTCTTTGCCCATGGCACAACTGCAATGCCCCCTGCCGGGGGATATCGGCAGCTATCTCAGCGGCCGCATCCGCAGCTTTACGGGCGGCAGCGTCACCTACCAGACCGGTACGGTCACGCGCGTTTCGGACGGCGTAGCGCGGGTTGGCGGGCTGCCCGGCCGCTGCTACGGCGAGCTGCTGGAATTTGAAAACGGCGTTTACGGCATGGTGCTGGACCTGGAGGAAAACGGCGTCGGCGCGGTGCTGCTGGGCGCGGCCGACCGGGTGCGCGTGGGCGACACCGTGCGCGGCACCGGCCGCGTGGTGGAGGTGCCCACCGGCGACGCCCTGCTGGGGCGCGTGGTCGACCCCATCGGCCGTCCGTACTTCGGCGACGCCATCGAAAGCCGCCGCTGGCTGCCGGTAGAGCGCCCCGCCCCCAGCCTGATTGACCGGCGGCCGGTGGATACCCCGCTGGAGACCGGGCTGATCGCCATTGACAGCATGATCCCCATCGGGCGCGGCCAGCGTGAGCTGATCATCGGCGACCGGCAGACCGGCAAGACCACCATCGCGCTGGATACCATTGCCAACCAGAAAAATTCCGGCGTGCTGTGCGTGTACTGCGCCATCGGCCAGAAAGCCTCGACCGTGGCGCAGGTCATCCAGACCATGCAGGCCAACGGCTCACTGGACTACAGCGTCGTGGTGGCCGCCACGGCGTCGGACAGCCCCGCCCTGCAGTATCTGGCCCCGTATGCCGCCTGCTCGATCGCCGAGGGCTTTATGGAGGCCGGGCGGCATGTGCTGGTGGTATACGACGATCTTTCCAAGCATGCGGTGGCCTACCGCACCATGTCGCTGCTGCTGCATCGTCCGCCGGGGCGCGAGGCATACCCCGGCGATGTGTTTTACCTGCACAGCCGCCTGCTGGAGCGCTCGGCATGCCTGAGCGAGGCGCGCGGCGGCGGCAGCCTGACGGCGCTGCCCATTGTCGAAACGACCGGCGGCAACATCTCCGCCTACATTCCGACCAACGTCATCTCCATTACGGACGGGCAGATCTTTCTGGAAAGCGAGCTGTTCCACAACGGCATCCGCCCGGCCGTCAACACCGGGCTTTCGGTGTCGCGCGTGGGGCGCGCCGCCCAGCCGGGCGCCATGCGGCGGCTTTCGGGCACGCTGCGCATCGAGCTGGCGCAATACCGCGAAATGGCGGTGTTTGCACGCTTTGGCTCGGATATTGATGCCGCCACGCGCCAGCAGCTGCGCCGCGGCGAGCTGCTGACCAACCTGTTTGTGCAGCCGCGCGGGCTGACCTATTCGCTGGCCGAAAAGGTGCTGATGCTGATGGCCTTCCGCGACCAGCTGCTGCGGGGCATCCGCCCGGCGCTGATGGACGACACCGCCCGCGAGCTGTTCGCCTATATGCACGAGCACTGCGGCAGCCTGCTGGACGGCATCAACGCCCGCGGCGATTATACCCCCGAGGAGGAGCGCCAGCTGCAGGCCGGCATGAAGGACTGGCGCGCCGCCTATGACGCCGCGCAGGAGGCCGCCTCATGATGGATGCCAACGCCCTGCGCCGCAACCTGCGCGCCGTGGAGGAGACCCGGCAGATCACCAACGCCATGTTTCTGCTTTCCACCTCGCGCATGAAGCGCTGCATGCAGCAGGTGGAGTACAACAAAACCTATGTACGGCGCATTCGTGCCGCCGTGCGCGACATTCTGGAGAAAATGCCGGAATACCGCGGGCACGGCCTGTTTCACCGCCGCGGGGAGGAAAAGCGCGCCGCCAGCGGCGTGCGCGCCTACCTGATCCTCACCTCCGACAAGGGAATGTGCGGCGCTTACAACACCGCCGTGGTGGATGCCGCGCTGGCCGCCGTCGGCAAGGGGGATGACTGCCTGATCGAGGTGGCCGGGCTGACCGGTATCGATCTGCTGCGTGAGCATGGCGTGACGCCGGATGTGGAATGGTTTATTCCCGCTGTGGAGCCCGCGCTTTACTATGCCCGGCAGATCGGCGAGCATCTGGTCGACCTTTACCGGCGCGGCTATATCGACGAGGTAAACGTGATCTACACCGAGTACGAGAACTCGGTGCGGCAGACCGTCAAAACGCAGCGGCTGCTGCCGCTGTCGCTGGACGATTTTGAAGGCGTGCAGACCGAATGCTCTTACAGCGGCGAAATGCTGTACGAGCCGGATGTGCGCAGCGTGTTTGAAAACCTGATGCTGCAGTACACCGTGTGCATGGTGCACGAGCTGATCAACCTTTCGCTGGCCAGCGAGCACTGCGCCCGCCGCAACGCCATGCAAAGCGCCACCGACAACGCCGACGGCATGCTGCGCCAGCTGACCACCCGCTGCAACCAGGCGCGGCAGCTGGCCATTACCAGCGAGATCACCGAAATTGCCGCAGCCGCCGAGCTGATGCAGAAGGCCATCTGACGGCGGGTTTGGCCTGCCGCCGGGTGCTTTACCATACTTTGGGAGGATGTCACATGACCGTCAAGGGCAATATCATCAAAATCAGCGGGCCGGTGCTGGACGTCCGTTTTGCCGCCGGGGAGGAGCCGCCCATCAACGCGCTGGTGACCACGGAGGACCGAAGCCACCATATGGAGGTGTTCGGCCATCTGGGCGACGGCGTGGTGCGCTGCGTGGCGCTGGAGGCCAGCGAGGGCGTACGCTGCGGCACCACCGTCTTTTCGGACGGCGAGGGCATCCGCGTGCCGGTGGGCGACAGTGTGATCGGCCGCGTGGTGGATGTGCTGGGCCGCCCCATTGACGGCCGCGGCCCCATTGCCGCCAGCGAGTACTGGCCCATTCACCGCGCCGCGCCGGGGCTGGCCCAGCAGCGCCCCGCAACCCATTTGCTGGAGACCGGCATCAAGGTCATAGACCTGCTGGTGCCCTATGCCAAGGGCGGCAAGATCGGCCTGTTCGGCGGCGCGGGCGTGGGCAAGACCGTTCTCATTATGGAGCTGATCCACAATGTGGCCGTCAACCACGGCGGCTATTCGGTGTTTACCGGCGTGGGCGAGCGCAGCCGCGAAGGCAACGAGCTGATGCGCGACATGGCGGAAAGCGGCGTGCTGAACAAGGCCATTCTGGCGTTTGGCCAGATGAACGAGCCCTCCGGCAGCCGTATGCGCGTGGCGCTTTCGGGCCTGACCATGGCCGAATACCTGCGCGACGAAAAAAAGCAGGATGTGCTGCTGTTTGTCGACAACATCTACCGCTATGTACAGGCGGGCAACGAGGTCTCGGCCATGCTGGGGCGCCTGCCCAGCGCGGTGGGCTATCAGCCCACGCTGGCGGATGAGCTGGGCGCACTGGAAGAGCGCATCGCCTCGACCCCGGATGGCTCCATCACCTCGGTGCAGGCGGTATATGTGCCCGCCGACGACCTGACGGACCCTGCCCCCGCCACCATCTTTTCGCATCTGGATGCCACAACGGTGCTGTCGCGCGACATTGCCGAGCTGGGCATTTACCCGGCGGTCGACCCGCTGGCCTCCTCCAGCCGTGTGCTGGAGCCGGAATTTGTCGGTGAGACGCACTACCGTGTGGCGCAGGCCGTGCAGGCGGCGCTGCAGCGCTATCAGGATCTGAAGGACATCATCGCCATTCTGGGCATGGACGAGCTTTCGGCCGAGGATAAGCGCATTGTCTACCGCGCGCGCAAGCTGCAGCGCTTTATGTCTCAGCCGCTGCATGTGGCCTCGGCCTTTACCGGCGTGCCGGGACAGTTTGTGCCGCTGGATGCCACGGTGGAAAGCTTCCGTCAGATCGTGGACGGCGAGGCCGACGACCTGCCGGAATCCGCCTTTTTCCTGGCGGGTGACATTGACGATGTGCGCCGCAAGGCGCGCGGGGCGGCCGACGGCAGCGCCGCTTCGCATTAAACACGCGCCGCCCCTGCCAAAGACTCCGGCAGGGAAAAGTGCTGAAAGGAGGCCGCCATATGGCGCGGACGTTTCCGCTTGAGATCATCACGCCGCAGCAGGAGTTCTGGCAGCAGCCGGTGGATGCACTGACCCTGACGACAGCCAAGGGCAGCATGACCGTACTGGCCGGGCACATGCCGCTGGTCGCCAGCATTGCACGCCAGCAGCTGCGCTTTCGGGTAAACGGCGAATGGAAAACCGCCTGCTGCGCCGACGGCTTTCTGGAGGTGCGCCCGGACGAGGTGCTGCTGTTTGTGCAGGACTGCGCCTGGCCGCAGGAGCTGGCCGACCATCTGGCGCAGGAGGAGCGTGCCCGCAGCGAGGAGCAGGCCCTGCGCCGCCGCTCCATTCTGGAGCACAAGGCCTCGGCCATTGACCTGACCCGCGCCATGGTCAAGCTGCGCCACCCGGAGCTGACCCAGCAGGATTGACAGGGCAGGGCCGCCGGAAAGTGCGCCCTGCAGCGATCGCCTTCCGCCGGACGGCCCGACCGGGGCTGTCGCTCTTTTGGCCCGGCTGCCACCATTGCGCTACCGCGGCCTCTGCCAAAAGCCGAACTGGCAGATGGCCGACGGCTGCGGGACGGCGGGCACACCGGGACGGCGGGCGCAGGCGGCATTTTGCCGCACATGGCGTTCCACACGGCAAAAAGGGCCGGAGAACCAAGCGGTTCTCCGGCCCTTTTGCTGTGTTTTTTTAGGAAAGAAGCAAATGCAGGCAGTGCTTTTTGGCGTTGGGCAGGGGGGCATTTTTTTGCAGCCCCGCACGCGGCAGGCAGCCGCATCGGTGCATGGTCGATCACGGCCGCGCCGTTTCTTTCGCCGCGACCTGACAAAGCCGCAGCTCTCACACGGCCGCACGCCGTACCGAGCCGCCGCATTTTCTGCGGTTCGCACAGCAAAGCCTGCCGTCCCTGCGCTTTACCGCAGCACGCCAAGGCGCATTTTACCGCGCAGCACCGTCACCCCGGCCTGATCGCGCATGCGCACCGCCAGCGTGACGGTGTGAAAAACATCGTCCTTTTCCCGCACCGTGCCCTGCACCGTCAGCGTGTCGCCGGGGTAGACCGGGCGGGGAAAATCCGTTTCCACATGCTGGATGAGGCACCATTTGCCCGGCAGGTACACCCCCGCCAGCGTGGAGAGAAACGACGCCGTGAGCAGCCCATAGGCCACCCGGCCGTCATAGCCCTGTGCGCGGGCAAAGGCATCGTCGGCGTGCAGCGGGTTGCCGTCGCCGGTGTCGGCGGCAAAGCGCTGCAGCATGGCCGGTGTGACCGTGACGGTAAACTGCTCGCTTTGGCCGACGGTCAGCTGGTCATAGGTATACGCGTTCATGGCAGGGCAAGCCTCCTTTTTTCAAAAAGCGGAACGGCCGGGCGGCACACAGCACGGCACTGCCCAACCGCCGGATATACCGCCCTAAAAAACTTCAGCGCCTCTGATGGGCACAGGGGGCGGCACACAGCGCAGCCGACAGCCGCGGCAAAGCAGAGGCTCAGCCCTGCGTCAGCTCATCCAGAAAATAGGCGCGGGTATAGCTGCGCCCGCCGTCCGGGCCGATGAGCTCCAGCCGGAAGTACACGTCGTCATCGCACACGGCAAACGCCGTCTCGCCCAGCAGCTCGCCCTTTGGGGCGCGGCGGCAGTCAGAACGGCGGCCGACGGTGGCAAGGTGAATTTCGCACGCGCCGTCCGCCTCGACCGTGACCGTGCCGTCCTCCCATTCCAGCCGACGGATCTGCGGCCCGCCTGCGCTGGCGTAAAAGTCGCCGTACCGCAGGGCGTCCATCACATCGTCATAGGTCAGGGCCGCCGCACACACCCAGATGTACCCGCCGAACGAATCGCAGCGCGGGTCATCCAGCGGCAGCGCGTTGTGGTTGTCATCGGTCGCGCTGCACGACAGCCGCCGCCCGGCACGCAGCATTTCGTCATAGATGTAAGGGTTATACTCGCTGATGCCGTCCATCACGCAGGCATAGTTGACGATCTCCATCATATCAAAGCCCTTGTAGGCGGCATACTGCTCGCGGGTCTCCAGCGACCAGCACGGATGGTTGTAGCTGCACAGAAAGCCCGCCTCGTGCGCGGTGCGCACCAGCTCGTTGATGGCCTCGGGGGAATAGTGGCGCTCATACGGCTGCTCCGGCAGATCGGCCGGGTCGGGCTGGGCGCTCCAGTCGGCCGGGCGTGCACCCGGCGTATAAAACGGGTTTTTGGTGTAATCCGGCCGGGAGGAAAACAGGTTGATGTG
>CAKTAM010000027.1 GCA_934527255.1 uncultured Oscillospiraceae bacterium
ATCCATATTTGGGAGGTAGAAACAAATGAAACTCAAAAAGTCTTTGGTCATTCTTCTGGCGCTTGCGCTGTGCCTGTCGCTGTGCGCCTGCGGAAAAAAGACGTCGGAGGAAACCTCTTCCTCTGCAGACACATCCACTGCGGATGTGCCCAACACGGAAACGACGGAACCGGAGGAAACTTCCGAGCCGGAATCGACCTCGGAGGAAACAGCCGAACCGGAGCACACGGTAACGGAGATCGCTCTGAATGAAACGATCCAGCTTGATTTTGCGGAAATTACGTTTACGGAGTGGGGGATCGCGCCGGATATTCGGCAATCCATCCAGACCGAGAATGTGACGCGCACCACCGGCCCGCAGCCCGAAGAGGGGATGCAGTATGTCTATCTGCGCGGTACCATCAAGAATCTGAACACGGAAGATCTGCCGGTGTATGATTTCTTCCTTGGCGAATTTGACCTGGGCGGTTATAAGTATGATTGCTCCGCCAACGAATGCGACGTTCTGACAAATAACGGCGAGCGGCTGTCGATGGTTGCGCCGCTTACTTCCGGCAGCTTTACCATGTATGCAAAGATTCCGGATGAGCTGGCGGGCAGCCATGGCGACGTTTCCTTCCGTTTTGGCTTCTATGATCTGTTTGACAATATCGAGCTGTCCAAGAACCGTTCTTTTGAGGACGACCCCATTTCTCTGTGCCAGTATCAATATGCGATCAATGGCTTGCAGTAAAATATGACCTTAGCGCAAAAAGGGGGCAGAACCTGCGTTCTGCTCCCTTTTTGCATGGGAGGGGCTTTTTCGGCGCAGCGCATTCCCTGGGAAATTTTTCTCGCCCGCCGCTTGCGGCATATGCAGGGGGCGGCGCCGGCCCCATACCGCGCGGCGGATGCTGCCGTACAATGACCTGCAGGACCGTATGCGGCGACGCAAGGCGCTTTGCGCTGCATTCCCGAAAAGCCGGGCTTGCATTCTGCCGACTGCCGGTGTATGATGAAAGACAGCAGCGAAGCCGTCGTGCTGACCTGCGCGGCCAAAGGGCCAACGGGGGGGATCACTTCGGGGCGCCTTTTGGGTCGTTCTACTTTTTTGCAACGCTTCAACGGTGTGCAGTGGACGGAAGCCCGCAGCGGCGGACGCGCCCGTGCACAGAAAGGAACCGCAGTCATGCTTACACCCGCACAAATACTCGAGCAGGCCCGCCTTCAGCTGTCCTGCGATTTTGGCTGTACGCCGCAGGCGCTGCAGGCCGGACAGAATGTTTTTGTCCGTTCGGCGCTGTGCCCGGGGCGGCGGCGCTTTTTTGACCGTGCGCCGTTTTTCCACATGGTGACTATGGGCGGCAATGCCGTTCTTGCGGCGGATGACGCCGTGCTGGAGCCGCTGCGGCAGTATGCCGAGGGACTGTCCGGCCCCGGTCTGTTTGAATACGGGAACCTGCGCGCACTGGAACAGCTGCTGCAGCCATACGGAAAATCGCTTGACCGCACCTACCACATCCATCTGCCGCTGGCAGCCCCTGCGGATGCGCCGCTTGCGCCGACGCTGACGCTGCGCCGGTACGAGCAGGCGCAGCTTGCGCCGCTGTATGCGGCCGGGCTGTTCCGCAATGCTCTGCACGAGCAATTTGTGCCGGAATGCCCGGATATGCTGGCGGTCGCCGCCCTGCAGGGCGACCGGATCGTCGGCGTGGCGGGCTGTGCCGCCGACTCGCCGCTTTTCTGGCAGATCGGCATTGATGTACTGCCCGCTGCGCGCGGCTGCGGCGTGGGGACGGCGCTGGTCACCCTGCTGCGGCAGGCCGTGTTGGAGCGCGGCTGCATTCCCTATTATGCAACATCGCAGGCCAATCTGTTTTCACGGCGCATTGCACAGCGGTGCGGGTTTGTGCCCGCATGGGTCGAGGCGGAAACGCTGGAGCCCTGATATGCGCACCGACGCAGAAAAGCGCCGGTGCAAGCGACGCAGCCGCAGCGGTCGGCTGTGCGGCACTTTTTGGCCCGCAGGGCGGGCGGTGGCAAGATGGCAGCAGGCATGCACGCGCCGCGCCTGCACATGGGGGCGCAGCCGTCAATGCACATCCGAAACACACATGAAAGGCCGGGAACGTCATATCAGACGTTCCCGGCCTTTTCTGCTGCCGAGTGTCAGGCAGGGCGCCGCCTGGCGGCGCTGTTTTCAGATGTTGTAAATATCCGAGCGGTAGCCCTGCCGGTGCTCGCGGAACCAGGCGATGGTTTCGGCCAGCCCCTCCTCCAGCGTATAGGCGGGCTTCCAACCGGTCAGACGGCGCAGCTTTTCCGCGCTTCCCAGCAGGCGGTTGACCTCGCTTTTTTCCGGGCGCAGGCGCTGCTCGTCACAGACGATGCGGGCCTCCGGCGCGATCTGCCGGATCAGCTCGCCTGCCAGCTCGCCAATGGAAATTTCGCGCTGTGTGGCAATGTTGATTTCCTGCCCGATGGCCTCGGGACAATCGGCAATGGCCAGAAAGCCTGCGGCGGTGTCCCGCACAAAGTTGAAATCCCGCGTGGGAGTCAGGCTGCCAAGGCGCAGCTCGCGGCGGCCGTCCAACAGTTGGGTGATGATGGTGGGAATGACGGCGCGGGCGCTTTGCCGCGGGCCGTAGGTGTTGAACGGGCGCACAATGCTTACCGGCAGCCCGAAGCTGCGGTAAAAGCTTTCGGCCAGCCGGTCGGCCCCGATCTTGGTCGCCGAATACGGGCTTTGCCCCTGATAGGGATGTTTTTCGTCAATGGGCACATACTGTGCAGTGCCGTACACCTCGCTGGTCGAGGTGACCAGCAGCCGCCGGACCTCCAGCTCCCGCGCGGCCTGCAGCACATTCAGCGTGCCCTTGATGTTGGTATCCACATAGCTGTCGGGGCTGTGATAGCTGAAGGGGATCGCGATCAGCGCGGCAAGGTGGTAGACGACCTCCTGCCCGCGCATGGCCGTGCGCACGCCGTTTGGGTCGCGGATGTCGCCCATAAAGCATTCGATCTCGCGGCGGATTTCCGGGGCCAGCGTATCCAGCCAGCCGCAGTGCCCAAACGAGTTGTAGTAACAGAAAGCCCGGACGCGGTCGCCCCTGCGGACAAGAGCCTCCGTAAGATGACTGCCGATAAAGCCGTCGGCGCCGGTGACCAGTACAGTGTCTGCCATGAGAGCCTCCTTTTTGTGTGCCCATGCTGCCCGGCCCTGTGCTGCGGCTGTCGGCAGCCAATACAGGGGGGGCTTTGCTTTCATTATAGCGTACCCCACACGGGGTTGCAAGAGATATTGTCACTGTTTTTTGAAAAATTTTTTGAAAAAGTAGGACAAAAGGCTTGCTATTTGCGTTGGAAAAGCGTATGCTTACAGCAGGAAGGGCTTTTTTGAAAAATAAATTGATTGATAAAAAAGGAAACAGGAGGTCATCGCATGAAATACTGCAAGCGTTGCACCATGCCGGATACCCGCCCCGGCATCACCTTTGACGAGCAGGGCGTCTGCTCGGCCTGCCGCCACTATGAGGCCCGCGCCCGGGTGGATTGGAAAGCCCGCATGGAAGAATTCAAGGCCCTGTGCGACAAATACCGCGGCTGCAACGGCCCCGGCGGGTACGACTGTGCCGTGGCGGTTTCCGGCGGCAAGGACAGTCATTATCAGGTGTATGTTCTCAAAGAGCTGATGCACATGAACCCCATCCTGTTCAGCGTGGAGGATAATTTCCCCATGACGCAGGCGGGCGTGCACAACCTGAAAAACATCAGCGAGGAGTTTGGCTGCACCATCATCTCCTGCAAGCCCAACATCCGGGTGCAGAAAATTCTCATGCGCCGCTTTTTTGAAAAATACGGCAAGCCTACCTGGTATGTCGACCGCCTCATTTACACGTTCCCGCTGCACATGGCGCTGAAATTTCATGTGCCGTTTCTGTGCTATGGCGAAAACGTCAGCTTCGAGTACGGCGGCAGTGCCGACGCCGAAACCTATTCCGCCCGTTCGCAGATCGAAAACGGCGTTGCGGTCGGGTTCCCCATGGAGGAGCTGGTGGGCGACGGCGTGACCGAAAAGGATCTAAGCCTTGTCATGGCCCCCACGCCGGAGGAATTGAAGCAGCTGGATCCGTTCTATCTGTCCTATTTCCTGCCGTGGAACAGCTACGCCAACTATCAGCTGGCCAGCAAGCGCGGCTTCCACGACCTGACCCATGAGTGGGATCGCCGCCATCATGTGGAAAATTTCGACCAGATCGACAGCCGGGCTTATCTGGTGCACAGCTGGCTGAAATACCCCAAGTTCGGCCATGCGGCGGCCACCGACTACACCGCCCGGTATATCCGTTACGGCCTGATGACCCGCGAGGAGGCCATCCCGCTGATCCGCGAGCGTGACGGCGCACTGGATCCCCTGTGCGTGCGGGATTTCTGCGAGTTCTGCGGCTATACCGAGACCGAGTTCTGGAGGATCGTGGACGGCTTTTATAACCCCGAGCTGTTCCGCCGCGACGAGTACGGCCGCTGGGTGCTGAAGGAGCCTATCTGGGAGCAGAAGTAACAAAAACGGGGCCGCCGGAGAACGGCCCGGAAGAGGAAGACCATGGAGGAAGCGTTTATCCCGCTGTCCGTCCCCAATTTCAGCGGAAGAGAAAAGGAATATGTCAACGAGGCGGTCGTCAGCGAGTGGGTCTCCACGGGCGGCAGCCGGGTACCTGCGTTTGAAGCGGCCATTGCCGACTATGTGGGCATGCCGCAGGCCGTCGCCTGCAACAGCGGCACGGCGGGGCTGCATCTGGCCATGCTGGCCGCAGGGGTGCAGCCCGGCGACGCCGTGCTGGCACCGACGCTGACCTTTATCGCGGCGGTCAACCCCATCCGCTACTGCGGGGCAGAGCCCATCTTCATCGGCTGTGACGACAGCCTGTGTATGGATCCGGCCGCGCTGCGGCGCTTTTGCGAGACCGAGTGCCGCCTGCAGGGAAAAGAGCTGTATCACATTGCCAGCGGGCGGCGCATCCGCGCGGTGTGCGTGGTGCATGTGTTCGGCAACATGGCGGATATGGAGGCTATTCTGCCGCTGGCGCAGCAGTACGGCCTGCTGGTGGTGGAGGATGCTACCGAGGCGCTGGGCACGCGGTATGAGGCCGGCCCCTATGCGGGGCGCTATGCCGGCACGCTGGGGGATGTGGGGGTCTACAGCTTCAACGGCAACAAGATCATGACCACCGGCAGCGGCGGCATGCTGGTCAGCCGTCACGACGACTGGGCGCAGCACGCGCGGCACCTTTCCACGCAGGCCAAGGCCGCCCCGGACAGCTATGTGCACGACGAGGTGGGCTATAACTATCGGCTGACCAACCTGCAGGCGGCGTTGGGGCTGGCGCAGCTGGAGCAGCTGGAGGGCTTCATCGCGCACAAGAAAGAGCTGTATGATTTTTATGTGTCGCAGCTGCAGGGGCACTGCGGGCTGCGGCTGCTGGGCTTTCGGCCCGGCACACGCCCCAACCGCTGGTTTTACAGCCTGGATGTCGGCGGCAGCCGCCTGAAAAAGGAAGAACTGATGCGTCTGTTGGCTGCACGGCACATTCAGACCCGCAGCATCTGGAACCTGATCCACGAGCAGGCGCCTTATCGCGGCTGCACGGCCTATGCAGTGGAAAACGCCGTCCGCTGGCAGCAGCGCATTGTCAACCTGCCGTGCTCGACCTCGCTGACCGTGCCGCAGGCACAGCATGTGGCGGAGGCGATCCTGCAGGCGGCGCAATAAGCCGCGTGCCGACCGGACGTCTGATGCCCGGCGGCACAGAAAGGAGATACGATGGATATCCGACCCTTTTTTATCCATCCGGAAAAGTCTGTACTGGAGGCTATGCGCCAATTGGAGAGCACCGGCCGCCGCATTCTGTTTGTGACGGATGAGCAGGATCGCCTGCAGGGCTCCGTCACGGATGGAGACGTACGGCGGTTCATCGTCTCGGGCGGAAAGTTGGAGGCTCCCGTGGCCCGGGCGGCCAACCCTGCGCCGCGCCGCCTGCTGGCGGAGGATCACTGCGACGCGCGGGAGTACCTGCGGCTGTACGGCATTGACGCCGTTCCGCTGGTGGCGGCCGACGGGCGTGTTGTCGATGTGGTTTTTGATGAGCGTCTGGCGGCGCCCGCCTGCGGGCAGATCGGCCTGCCGGTCGTCATTATGGCGGGCGGGCTTGGCACACGGCTGTATCCGTATACAAAAATTCTGCCGAAGCCGCTGATCCCCATCGGGGAAAAGCCCATTGCCGAGCATATCATCGACCATTTTCGCCGTTTTGGCTGCACCGATTTCCGCTTTATCGTCAACTACCGCAAAAACATGATAAAAAGCTATTTTTCCGAGCAGGGTGGCGATTATACCATCGCCTATTACGAGGAGGAAAAGCCCCTTGGCACCGGCGGCGGGCTGTCGCTGCTGAAGGGCAGCCTGAACAGCACGTTCATTCTTACCAACTGCGACGTTCTGGTAAGGGCCGATTATGCCGATGTCTGCCGCTACCATCGCGAGCAAAACAACGTCATTACCATGGTCTGCGCCGTACAGCACACCTCCATTCCCTATGGCGTGGTCGAGCTGACGGCGGAAGGCCGCATTGCCGCCATGACGGAAAAGCCGCAGTTGAACTATCTGACCAATACGGGCGTTTATGTGGTAGAGCCCTGCGTGGTCGAGCAGTTGCAGTCCGGCGTCTCCATCGGCTTTCCGGAGATCATTGAGCAGTGGCGGCAAAAGGATAACAACCGGGTGGGCGTATACCCCGTCAGCGAGAACAGCTGGATGGATATGGGCCAGCTAGAAACGCTGGAGGATATGCGCCAGCGGATGGAGAACATTGGATGACCGTGTAGAAAAGGAGAGAGAAAATGCCTGTACTCATCATAGCCGAAGCCGGGGTCAACCACAACGGCAGCCCGGCGCTGGCCCGGCAGATGGCGCTTGCGGCAAAGCAGGCCGGGGCGGATGTGGTAAAGTTCCAGACCTGCGTGCCCGAGCTGGTGGCCAGCCGCTTTGCTCAGAAGGCCGCGTATCAGAAGCAGCAGACCGGCGCGCAGGAAAGCCAGCTGGAGATGATCCGGCGGCTGCATTTCGGCTTTGAAGAGCATATGGCCCTGCGGTGCTATTGTGAGGAGATCGGCATTTGCTATCTGTCCACCGCCTTTGATCTGCCCAGTGCGGATTTCCTGATTGGGCAGCAGCTGCCGTTTTATAAGATCCCCTCCGGCGAGATGACCAATCTGCCGTATCTGGAGCGTATGGCGGCAGCCGGGCGGCCGCTGCTGGTCTCGACCGGCATGTGTGAAAAGCCGGAGATCGCGGCGGCGCTGCAGGTGCTGCGGGGGGGCGGTGCAGGCAAGATCACGCTGCTGCATTGCAACACCGAGTATCCCACGCCGTTTGAAGATGCCAACCTGCGCGCCATGCAGGATCTGGCGCAGACGTTCGGCTGTCCGGTCGGCTATTCCGATCATACCCCGGGCGTGGAAGCCGCCGTGGCGGCGGTGGCGCTGGGCGCAGTGGTGATCGAAAAGCATTTTACGCTGGATAAAAGCATGGAGGGCCCCGACCAGAAGGCCAGCCTTTCCGTGTCGGAGCTGCAGCAGCTGTGCAGTGCCATACGCCATGTGGAGGCCGCCATGGGCGACGGCAAAAAGCATGTGACGGCCAGCGAGGCCCGTAACCGGGCGGCGGCGCGCAAAAGCATCGTGGCGGCGCGCCCCATTGCGGCGGGCGAAACGTATACCGCCGAAAACCTGACGGTCAAGCGGCCGGGGATCGGGGTGTCGCCCATGCACTGGTATCAGGTGCTGGGCCAGCGCGCACCGCGCGCGTATGAGGCAGATGAGTGTATTGAGGCAGCGCTTTCGCCGCAGGAGGACACTTTATGAAAAGGCTGGTATTCGTGACCGGCTCCCGGGCGGAATATGGCCTGCTGTATCCGGTGCTGAAAAAGGCGTTTGCCGACCCATCGCTTTCGTGCAGCCTGCTGGTGACAGGCTCGCACCTGCGGGAGGAATACGGCGGCACGGTGGCGGAAATTGAAAAGGACGGCTTTCCCATTGCGGAAAAGCTGGATATTCTGCGCTTTGGCAGCACCCGCGACGGCATTACCCAAAGCGTGGGGCTGGGCATACGGCTGTTTGGCGCATGGTTTTCCGCGCACCCGGCTGATGCCTGCATCGTGCTGGGCGACCGGTACGAAATTTTTGCCGCGGCGGCAGCCGCCGCGCTGCAGATGACGCCGGTGGTGCACATCAGCGGCGGCGATGTCACCTGGGGCGCGCAGGACGACTGGTTTCGGCACAGCGTTACCAAAATGGCGGCGCTACATTTTCCCTATTCCGAACCGGCGCGTGCACGCCTGCTGCGCATGGGCGAGGAACCCCGGCGGGTGTTCAATGTCGGCTCGCTGGGGGCGGAAAACATCCGCCGCATGCCGCTGCTTTCCCAACAGGAGCTGAGCGACCGCTTCGGGTTTGATTTTACCCGCCCGTACTGTCTGGTCACCTACCACCCCGAGACCCTCAGCGAGCAGCCGCCGCTGCAGCAGCTGGATCAGCTGCTGACAGCGCTGCAGGCGTTTCCGGCGCTGGGCGTGTGCCTGACGGGGGCCAATGCCGATGCAGGCGGCGGCAGCCTGAACGCCCGTCTGCAGGGCTTTGTCAGCGGCAGACCGCATACGGCGCTGTTTCCCAGCATGGGGCTGCAGGGGTATCTTTCGGCCATGCGCGGCGCTGCCGCCGTGGTGGGCAATTCCTCCAGCGGCGTGGTGGAAACGCCGGAATTCGGCGTGCCGTGCGTCAACATCGGGCTGCGGCAGGGCGGCCGTCCGCTGTGCGAAAACATCCTTTCCTGTCCGTGCGAGGCCAGGGCCATTTCGGCCGCGCTGGAGCAGGCGCTTAGCCCGTCGTTTGCCGCGTCGGCGCGGCAGGTGCAAAGCCCCTTTTATCAGCCGGATACCAGCGGAAGCATTCTGCGGCTGACAAAGCAGGCAATGGAAAGCGGCCTGCTGCGCGAACCAAAACGTTTTTATGACGGCGCGTGCACGGCCGACGGCGACTGTTTGTCCGGCCGGTAAAAAAGCTTTTACGA
The DNA here is from genome assembly GCA_934527255.1 of uncultured Oscillospiraceae bacterium. Classification (GTDB taxonomy): domain Bacteria; phylum Bacillota; class Clostridia; order Oscillospirales; family Ruminococcaceae; genus UBA1762. The sequence continues at coordinate 9,104 of CAKTAM010000027.1, forward strand.
CGGCAAGGCGTCTTTGGCAAGACGTCTTTTCCAAAACAGGAGGTTGACCATGAAATTTCTGATCGTTGGCCTTGGCAGCATGGGCAAACGCCGGGCGCGCCTGCTGCAGCGGCTGCGCCCGCAGGCCCAGCTGCTGGGGGTGGACAGCAGCGCTGATCGCCGTGCCGAGGCGGCCGCGCTGGGGCTTTCCGTGTGGGAAAGCCTGCCGCAGGCGCTGGCGGAAGGGGTACAGGCGGCGTTTGTCTGTACGCCGCCCGCCACGCACGCGCCGCTGCTGGAGGAGCTGCTGCAGCGCGGCGTTCCCTGCTTCAGCGAGCTGAACCTGGTGGATGACGGCTATGACCGTTTGCAGGCGCTGGCGGAGCAAAAGGCCGTGCCGCTGTTTCTCAGCAGCACCATGCTTTATCGCGGCGAGACCCGCTGCATCCGCGATGCGGTGCACGCCTACGGGCGGCCGGTGCAATATCTTTACCACATTGGGCAGTACCTGCCCGATTGGCACCCGTGGGAGGATTACCGTCACTTTTTCGCCGGCAGCGCGCGCACCAACGGCTGCCGCGAAATTTTCGGCATTGAGCTGCCGTGGCTGCTGCAGACGTTTGGCGCGGCCGAGGTCGTCAGCGTGCAGCACCGGCGGCTGACGACATTACAGATCGCTTACCCCGACAGTTGGCTGGTGCAGCTGAGCCACGCCGACGGCAGCGGCGGCGTGCTGGCGGTGGATGTGGCGTCGCCAAAGGCGGTGCGCCGCTTTGAATGCTTTGCCGAGGGACTGCAGCTTTTCTGGGAGGGCACACCGCAGACGCTGTACCGGTATGACCCGACGGCGGCGCAGAATGTGCCGATCTCCGTTTATGATGCAGTCGAGCACGACAGCCGCTACAGCGACAATATTGTAGAAAACGCCTATGTGGACGAAATTGCCGAGTTTTTGCAGCTGCTGGAGCAGGGCACGCCTGCGCGCTACAGCTTTGTCGCCGACCGGCAGTGTATTGCGCTGATGGATGCCATCGGCGTGTAACGGGCCGGGCGGGCCGCAAAACGCTTGCGGCCAGGGCGCGCGGCCGGACAAAAACCGCACAGGAGAGAGCGATGAACGTTTTGTTTGTGGGGCTGGGCAGCATCGGTACCCGGCATTTGAAAAACCTGACGGCGCTGGCACAGCGGCGCGGGCTGCCGCTGCGGGCGGATGCATGGCGGCATGATGACCGCCCCCTCCTGCCGGATACGGCTGCGCTGCTGCACCGGCAATATGTGGGCGACGCGCCGCAGCAGCGATACGACGCCGTTTTTATCACCAACCCGACCACCCTGCACTACAGCGCCATCAGAGCGATGAGCGGCCGGACGGATTGCTTTTTTATCGAAAAGCCGGTGTTCGAGTCGCCGGAGCATACGCTGGAGGCCTGCGGGCTGGCAGGAAAAAAGGCGTATGTGGCTGCGCCCATGCGCTGGTGCGGCGTCTTTCAGGAGCTGCGCCGTCAGCTGGCGGCCCGCACCGTTTATTCGGCGCGCATCCTCTGCTCCAGCTACCTGCCGGATTGGCGGCCTGGCGTGGATTACCGCACCGTCTACTCCGCCCGGCGTGCGCTGGGCGGCGGGGTGAGCATTGATTTGATCCATGAATGGGATTATCTCGTTGAGCTGTTCGGCTTTCCGCAGCAGTGCTGTACGCTGCGCGGCAAGGTCAGCGATCTGGAGATCGACAGCGACGACCTCAGCGTGGCGGTCGCCCGCTACCCCGGTATGATGGCCGAGCTGCATCTGGATTATTTTGGGCGTACCTATCGCCGCAGCATCGAGCTGCTGTGCGCGGATGGTCAGCTGACAGCTGATTTCGGTGCGGGAACGCTGACGCTGGAAAACGGCGAAGTGATCTCCTGTGCCGAGCCGGTCAACCGGCGCTTTGAACGCGAGATGGACTATTTTCTGGATTACTGCGCCGGTCCGCAGACCGAAAGCCTCAACAGCCCGCAGCGGGCGTTGCAGGTGCTGCGGCTGGCGCTGGGTGAACCCATGGCCGGGCCGGATGGCTTGCAGAAAGGAGAAGATCGGCAATGAAGCATGTACTCATCACCATTTGCGGCCGGGCTGGCAGCAAAGGCTTCCGCAACAAAAACCTCAAGGAGTTCTGCGGGCAACCGCTGGTATATTATACCCTCAGCGCCGCCGAGCTTTTCTGCCGGCAGAGGCCGGAGCTTTCGGTCGATATTTGCCTGAACACCGATTCTCCCCAATTGGCTGCACTGGTGCAGCGCGCCTACCCGCAGGTGCAGCTGGTGCAGCGCCCGCCCGAGCTAGGCGGCGATGCTGTCCCCAAAATGGCGGTTTTTCAGCATTCTCTGCGCGCCATGGAGCAGCTGCGCGGGGTGCAGTACGATTTTCATATTGACCTCGATATCACCAGCCCGCTGCGGCAGGCGCAGGATCTGGACGGCGCCGTGCGCCTGTTTGAAAGCGAGCCGGGGCTGGATCTGGTCATGTCGGCGGCGCCGTCGCGCCGCAGCCCCTATTTCAACATGGCGCAGGAGGACGCCGACGGCTACGCCCACCGGGTGATCGAAAACCGCAACACCGCGCGGCAGCAGGCCCCGGCCTGTTTTGATATCAATGCCTCCATCTATGTGTTCCGCCGTGATTTTCTGCTGCACAACGCGGGAAGCGACCTGTGGGCCGGGCGCATCCGCCTGTACCGCATGGCGGATACCGGCATTCTGGATATCGACTCGGAGGAGGATTACCAGATGATGGAGCTGATTGCCCGGCAGCTGTACGCTGTCAAGCCCGGCTATGCGCAGGTGCGGCAGAATATCCGCAGCCCGTCGGAGGATTGACTGCAGTCGGCCAAAGGGCAACATATGGCCCATGCGGCCGCTTTGCCCGTCGGTCTGCTTTTACGGCGGCACACCGGCCGCTTCCAATAAAAAGGAGAAGAAAACATGATGAACGAGCAACAGGTGCTTTCCGAGCTGGAAGAAATTTTCCGCAGTGTTTTTGACGACCCCGGCCTGACCCTTACCCGCGCCACCTGCGCCGAGGATATTGAGGATTGGGACAGCCTGGAGCAGATCACACTGCTCACGCTCATCGGCAAGCATTACGACCTGAAATTCAGCATTGACGATGTAAGCGGCCTGCAGAATGTCGGCGATATGGTGGATCTGGTGCTGCGCCGCAAGGGCGCGCGGTAACGGCAAAAGGGGCGCGGCATGAAGAAAAGAATTCTGATCACCGGCGGCACCGGCGACCTTGGCCGGGCTTTGGCACAGTCTCTGGATGACGGCGACAGCTGCATTTATCTGCAGGGCTTCCGCCATTTGGAGGCTGCGCAGGGCCTTGCCGAAAAAAGCGGCAATATCCGGGTGCTGTCGGCCGACCTTTCCGACGGCGGGCAGACGCAGGCGCTGATTCGGCAGGTGCAGCAGGAGGGGCCGCTGACGCATTTTGTGCATCTTCCGGCGCTGCGGGTGGTCAACACCCGCTTTGCTCAGTTTGATGCTGAGCGCTTCGAGCGCGATTTCAGCGTGCAGGTGCGCAGTGCGCTGCAGCTGTGTCAGGCCTTTGTGCCCGATATGGCGAAGGCGCGGTTTGGCCGGGTGCTGTTTGTGCTGACGGGCTATCTGCTGGGCCTGCCGCCTAAAAATGTGGCGGCATATGTCACGGCCAAAAGCGCACTGCAGGGGTTGGCCAGAAGCCTTGCGGCCGATTATGCCGCAAAGGGCGTGACGGTCAACTGCGTGGCCCCCGCCATGGTCGAAACGGCCTTTCTGGCCGACACCAGCGAACTGATCGTGCAGGCCAGCGCGCGCGCCAACCCCATGGGGCGCAATGCCGCCGTCGAGGATGTGGTGCCCGCCATGCGGTTCCTGCTCAGCGAGGAGGCCCGCTTCATCACCGGCGTTACCCTGCCGGTGACCGGTGGGGCCCAGCTGTGACCCGCCGTTTCTGCGGCCGCAAAATCACCTTGACATTTGTCACGCGGTAGGCTAGAATGAAGCCGTGGAGGTGAAAGCTGTGGATGATTTTGTTCTGAGCGCGTTTTCCGGCGGCATGTGCGAATACCGTTTTGATTGGGAAAATGTGCGCTTTTCACTGGGGCTGGACAGCGGTCTGTTTCAGTCGGAGGATATCAACCAGTATGTGAATGTGGAGATGCACCAGCACCCGTATTATGAGTGGTTTTTTGTGACCAACGGCTGTATGCAGCTGCAGACGGCCACCGAAACGCTGGAGCTGCACAGGCACGATTTTGTCATCATTCGGCCGGGGCTGGAGCATTGCGTCCATTTTCTGGAGGACGGCACGACCCGGTATAATTTCAGCTTTACCTTTGAGGGAAACGGGCTGGACAGCACCGAGGATCTGCTGAGTCAGGTGCAGCAGCTGCTGGCGCAGGCTCCGTGCATTTCCGGTACGGGCGGGCAGGAGCTGGCAGATATCAACCGGCGGCTTTCCCAGCTGTGCGGTACCGATCGCCGCGCCATGATCTGCGCCTGCTTTGCCGAGGTCATTACATCGGTGCTGGATACTGTGCGTGCGGTTGGGCCGTCGGCCACGCTGGCAAAATTTCTGCGGGATGAAAGCATCTCCCGGCGGGATCGTCTGGAAAAGCTGTTTACCACCTATTATATGTACGACTGTACGCTGGATTTTGTAGCGGAGTGCTTCGGCATCAGCGGCCGACAGGTCAACCGCATCATCCGCAAGGAATTTAACGATACCTTCCATAACCGCCTCAGCCGCACGCGCATTTTGTCGGCGCGGCAGCTGCTGGACAAGACCGATTTTCACATTCAGGAGGTCGCCCAGTGGGTGGGCTATACCTCACTGTGCGGCTTTTACAACGCTTTCAAGGTGGAGTGCGGTTGTCTGCCGGGCGATTATCGCAAGCGCAAGCATTGACGCAAAAGCGCTGCGTTCGTTCTGCCCGGCAGAGCGGCGGCAATGCTGCTGCTTTCTGACGGGGCGGAAAAGAGAACGGCGCTTCGCCGTGCAACAGAACACAACAAAACAAGGAGAGTGACAAACCATGCAGCAGCTGAGAATGTATTGGAAGCCGCAGGCCACCGTGTGGCCCCAGCCGCCGGAGGGGTGGAGCTATCGCACCTACAACGGCACACAGGCGGATGCGCAGGCCTGGCTGGAGATTTGCCGCAACGGCCTTCTGCAGCCGCAGGACGGTCCGGAGGTTTTTGATGCCTGCATCCTTTCCCGGCCCGATTTTGTGCCGTCGGCCCTGTTTTTTGTTGAACGTGCGGGGCAGCCGGTGGCGACCGTTACCGCTCTGCTTGATCAGGATGGCACGGGCACGCTGCACATGGTGGGGGCGCTTCCTGCCAGCCGCGGCTGCGGTGTTGGCGGGCTGCTGTGCCGCATGGGACAGGCCAGCATGTGGGAGCGCGGCTGCCGTCGGGCTTACCTGACAACGGACGATTTTCGCATTCCGGCCGTCAAAAGCTATCTGTCGGCAGGCTTTGTGCCGGTGGAGTATGACGAGGGCATGGCGCAGCGCTGGACGGCGCTGTTGGCGCAGATCGGCCGCACCAATGTACCCTTTGTGCGCGAGGACGGCACATCCGCTGGTCTGCTGAACCCGGCCTGAACGCCCCCGCCCAATGGCGGGAAAGCAAATGCACGTTGCGTGCGGCGGCGCTTTTAGAGAGAACAGCCTGTGATTTTTTTATCTTTTGCAGTTGCCTCAATTTTCACTTGCGCTTTTGGCAAATGTATGGTATTCTGAAAACAGAACAGCTCTTCTGTAACTGACGGAGCAGGTGGGAAACCATCGGGGAGCAGAAGAGAGTGAACCGCAAACAGCGGCAGGCACTGCCGCCGTTTACGTGCCGACCGTCTGGGCAGTATCGTCGTTCGAAAAAACGCGATGCTGCCTTTTTATATTCTGCGCGCCCCAAAGGGCGGCGCGCGGCAGCTGAGAAGGAGAAAAATATGAATGCATGGGAAACGTTTCGCGGCGGCGTCTGGCAGCAGAAGATCGACGTGCGCGATTTTATTCAGCAGAACTATACGCCGTATGAGGGGGACGATGCCTTTCTGGCGCCGGTCACACAGCGCACGGTGCGTTTGCGGGACAAGTTGGATGCACTGCTGGCGGCCGAGCGGGAGAACGGCGGCGTGCTGGCGCTGGATACCGAAAATGTCATCACCATCACCGCTTTCGGCCCGGGCTATCTCGACCGGGAAGCAGAGCTGATCGTAGGGCTTCAGACGGATGCCCCGCTCAAGCGCGCCTGCAACCCCTTCGGCGGCATGCGCATGGTGCGCGATGCCTGCAGCGCATACGGCCACCCGGTCTCCGAGACGATCGAACAGGCGTTCCGTTATCACAAGGCACACAACGACGGCGTTTTTTCGGCCTATACGGCAGATGTTCGCCGGGCGCGGCACGTTGGCCTGCTGACCGGCCTGCCGGATGCCTACGGCCGTGGGCGCATCATCGGCGATTATCGCCGTGTGGCCTTGTACGGGGTAAACCGTCTGCTGGAGGAAAAGCAGCGGGACTATGCGGCGTTGAACGAGGTGCCGACCACGGAAAAGGAGATCCGGTGCGCCGAGGAACTGTCCGACCAGATGCAGGCTCTGCGTGACCTGTGCGCCATGGCGGCCGCCTATGGGTACGATATCACCCGCCCGGCCGAAAACGCGCGCGAGGCGGTGCAATGGCTGTATTTTGCCTACCTTGCCGCCATTCGCGAGCAGAACGGCGCTGCCATGAGCCTTGGGCGCACCTCCACCTTTTTGGATATTTATTTCGAGCGCGACCTGCGCGTCGGGCTGCTGACGGAGTCGCAGGCGCAGGAGCTGATGGATGATTTTGTGCTGCACCTGCGTATGGCACGCCACCTGCGCACGCCGGAATATAACGAGCTGTTCGGCGGCGACCCCATGTGGATCACCGAGGCGGTCGGCGGCATGGGCGAGGACGGCCGCCCCATGGTCACCAAAAACAGCTTCCGCATGCTGCATACGCTGTATGACCTGCACGCGGCGGCCGAGCCCAACCTCACCATTCTGTGGAGCGAGGCTCTGCCCGAAAACTGGAAAAAATATGTGGCGAGGGTCTCCATCGATACCGACGCACTGCAATATGAAAATGATGACGTCATGCGCCCGTATTACGGCGATGATTACGCCATTGCCTGCTGTGTCTCCGCCATGCGCGTCGGCAAGGATATGCAGTTCTTTGGTGCGCGTGCCAACCTGGCCAAGCTGCTGCTGCTGGCCATCAACGGCGGCCGCGACGAAAAAACGGGCGGGCAGGTCGGCCCGGCCATGCCGGTGTATGAGGGCGACTGCCTCGATTATGACGAGGTGTGCCGTCGTCTGGAGGTTTACCGTCCGTGGTTGGCCAAAACTTATGTTTCGGCCATGAATACCATCCATTATATGCATGACAAATACGCTTACGAAAAATGCCAGATGGCGCTGCATGATACCGAGGTTCGGCGTCTGATGGCGTTCGGCGTTGCCGGCATGAGCTGCATGGCCGATTCGCTCTCGGCCATCCGCTATGCCCGGGTGCATCCCATCCGCTCGGCGGAAAACGGCCTCATCGTTGATTATTCCATCGAGGGCGAGTTCCCCAAGTTCGGCAATGACGACGACCGCGTGGATGCGCTGGCATGCGAACAGGTGCAGAGGTTCTATCAGGCGCTGACACAGTACCCGCTGTACCGCGGGGCGATTCATACACTGTCCATCCTGACCATTACCTCCAATGTCATGTACGGCAAAAAGACCGGCAACACGCCGGATGGCCGCCGTATGGGCGAGCCGCTTGCCCCGGGGGCAAACCCCATGAGCGGCCGTGACGTTTCCGGCGCGCTGGCATCGCTGAACTCGGTGGCCAAGCTGAGCTATGAGTACTGCCGTGACGGCATCTCCAACACCTTTTCCATCACGCCGGGGGCGTTGGGCAAATCGAAGCAGGAGCAGGTGGAGAATCTGGTTGCCATCCTGAACGGCTATTTTGCGCAGAAGGCGCAGCATCTGAATGTGAATGTGCTCAACCGGGAAACGCTGCTGGCCGCTTACGAGCACCCGGAGCAGTACCCCAACCTGACCATCCGGGTGTCCGGCTATGCAGTTAATTTCTACAAGCTCAGCCGTGAGCAGCAGCGGGAGGTCATTTCCCGCACGTTCCACGAAAGCATCTGAGCACACACCCGAAAGGAGGCGAGCGCTTGCAGGGAAGCATCCATTCCATACAGTCGCTGGGGGCGGTGGATGGCCCCGGCGTACGCTGCGTGGTTTTTCTGCAGGGCTGCCCGCTGCGCTGCATTTACTGCCATAACCCGGATACCTGGCAGCCGCAGGGCGGTACCTCCGTCACCGCACAGGCGTTGGTGCAGCGTGTGCTGCGGTTTCGTCCCTATTGGAAGAACGGCGGCGGGGTGACGGTCTCCGGCGGCGAACCGCTGGCGCAGGCCGCATTTGTGGAAGAATTTTTTGCGCTGCTGCACCGGGAGGGTGTGCACACGGCGCTGGATACCTCCGGCACGGGCGAGCCGGAGGCAGCGCGGCGGGTGCTGTGCCACACCGATCTGGTTCTCTGTGACCTGAAATTTCTCACCGAGGCGGAATATCATGCCCATTGCTGCGGAAGCCTGGCGCCGGTGGAACGCTTCCTGCAGCTGACGGTGCAGCAGCAAACCCCGCTGTGGATCCGCCATGTGGTAGTTCCCGGTCTGACGGATACGCCGGAGTATCTGCGGCGCATCCGGGAAAAAGCCGAAAGCTTCCCCAATCTGGAAAAGCTGGAATTTCTTCCGTTTCACAAGCTGTGCCTGGAAAAATACGAGCGTTTAGGACTACCGTTTCCTCTGCGGGATACCCCGGCCATGACGCAGGAGCGCCTGCAGCAGCTGCTGGAGCAAAGCGGCGGCCGCCCCTGACCAAAAGCTTTTTTAACAGCAGCCTCCCTGCATGGCGGTGGGCCGCCGCATTTCTTTGGCGGGCATGGCAGCGCATGTCCGCCGCTTTTGAACACTGACAGGGCAAAAGAAAAAACGGCGGCGGCCGACAAAAAACAATGGCTGATAAACAGTAGCATTTGAGAAAATAACGTGCTATAATGGCGGAGGAAATCGACGGCTTCAAAAGGGATGACACAGACGGTCAGCTGCACCTGTAATGCCTTGGCGGCATGGCTGCACCGTAAGATGGGCCGCCGTGACCACCAAAGAACGGATCAGGACGAAAGGAAGAAAAGAATGCTTTCCATTACACAGCTCTGGCTGGATGGCGGCCGCCTGACACAGGCCCCCCGCAGCCAAATCACGGATACGCAGAACCCGATGTTCGGCTGGACGGCCGTATCGGATACGGACGGCGACGGGCAGACGGCCTGCCGCGTCACGGTCGCCGATGCAGACGGCAGCCTCTTGTGGGACAGCGGCTGGCAGCAGCAGGCCGCCCAGCGGCTGACCTATGCGGGCGCGCCGCTGCCGGTGGGGCAGCCGTTGTCGGTGCAGGTGGGGCTGCGAAGCGCGGGTGGCGAAGAGACGTTCAGTGCCCGGCAGATCTTTTATAACGGGCAGCGTCCCCAATGGGAGGGCTGCTGGCTGGTTCCGACACAGTATCGCTCCCGCGCAGTCAATCAATATCGCCGCCGCTTTGCGGTGAAAGGCCCCATCCGCAATGCCTGCCTGTATGTGGCGGGGTTGGGGTACCACAAGGTGTGGCTCAATGGGCGTGCGCTGGATGATGCCGTGCTGGACCCGGCCCATGCCAACTATGCCAAAACCGTGTATTATACCGTGCTGCCCGGCCTGGAAACGCAGCTGCAGGCGGACGGAACCGAAAACGAGCTGGTCGTACAGGTGGCCGACGGCTGGCGTCACAACGACAGCGCGTTTGTTGAACAGGCCACCGGCGGCCGAAAGATCGAGTTTGCCGGGCAGCCGATGCTCAGCGCCGTGTTGGAATGGGATGGCCCGGAGGGGCGGCAGCGTCTGGTGACGGATGCCGACTGGCAATGGCGGTATGACCCCATTGTGGAAAGCAACCTTTTTGACGGCGAAACCTACGATGCTGCGGCGCTGCTGCCGGAAAATGAGGCCGAATGGGCCCCCGTTGCCTGTACCGACGGCCCCGGCGGCGAGATGCGCCCCATGACCATCGCCCCCATCCGCGAACAGGAGACCTACCCTGCCATTGACATTTTCGAGCCGGTCAAGGGCGTGTTTGTGGCCGATTTTGGCCAGAACATCGCCGGTGTGCTGCGTTTTACACTGCCGGAGGGGCTGCGGCGCGGCCAGAAGATCACCGTTTCGTTTATGGAATTTCTGGACGAGGACGGCACCCTGTACCGTGCGCCGCTGCGCGGGGCCAAGCAGACCGATACCTATATTGCGGCGGGCAGCAGCGATGCAGAGCTGAAGGTGTGGCAGCCGCAGTTTACCTATCACGGCTTCCGCTATGCGGAAATTCGCGGGCTGGAGTGCGTGCAGCGCTCGCAGCTGACGGCCGTGGCGCTGTATACCGACGTGGCCTCGGGCAGCTCGTTCCGCTGCGGCAACGCGCTGATCAATCAGATCCACCGCAACGCCGTGCAGACGGAAAAAGCCAACATCCACAGCATTCTGACGGATTGCCCGCAGCGTGACGAGCGCATGGGCTGGATGAACGACGCCACCGTCCGGTTTGAGGAGACGCCCTATAACTTCCACATCGGCCGCCTGTTTGCCAAGGTGGTGCGCGATATCCGCAACGAGCAGCGGCCCAACGGGGCATTTACCTGCTGCGCACCGTTTGTGTTTGGCGCGCTTCCGGCCGACCCGGTCTGTTAGTCCTATCTGGTGGCAGGCGTGCAGGCCCTG
>CAKTAM010000028.1 GCA_934527255.1 uncultured Oscillospiraceae bacterium
GACGCGGACGCCATCCATGCTGCTCTGGATGACCACACCTTTTCCATGCGGAACAATTATGGCGGCGACGGCGACGGGACCCATTCCATCACCTTCTACCCGGACGGCACCCTGGATGCCCATTACACTTATGATGGTACGCAATACAGCATGTATGACGCATGGGAGGCGACGGATGGAACCGTCGTTTTGAGCCGCACCGCAGAGGACGGCGCAACCTCTGCAACGACCCTTACGGCATACCGGTACGACGACACCCGGATCCTGCTGATCGGCAGCGGCTGGGATGCCGACGCATCCATGGTGCTCACTGCCCAGCCGTAAACACAGGGCCTGTTGCAATGGACGTAAAAACACATAAAACGAGGAAACAAAAAATGAAAAAACTGATTGCGCTGTTTCTGGCGGCGGTGCTGTGCCTGAGCCTTACGGCTTGCGGCAATAGCAATGTGGAAGCAAATACAGATAATTTCCAGGAACAGAACACGGAAACAGAAACTGCACCAGCCGAGAGCGAACAGGCAGAAACAGAGCCGCAGGAACAGGCCATCGAAATCACGCTGGATAACTGGCAGGAGTATTTCGAAATCAAGCAGTATTTAAGTGTTAGATATCTCACAAATGACTTTGATGAAGCGATAACAACTATGCTTGCACTCAACACAATACTTGAGTTAAAAGAGGAGTATTCCGACTACAGCGCACTCGGTGTTACTGTTCAGTATGATATGGATTATTTTCCCAGTGATATTATCTATGATTTGGAGGATTTTTCATTTCAGCTTACGGACTGTGCTTCGCATCCGGAAGCAGTCGTTGATGAAAGCGATTTTGTGCGAAACGAGACTACCAAATTTGATGTTTCCAACGCTGCCGGAATTTTCCGTCATAGAATTATTGACGGAAAAGTTGTGGAAGATGAAATTTTCTATTGGAACGATGCGGAAATGTTTGGCGAAAAACAGCGATTTGGTGTAACCATTTGCGGTAGCAGAATCGATGAAAACGAAGACGGAACAGGATATATCGAAAAATGTCCTATAAACATTCAGGTCACAAGAATTGAGGGTACATTGGAATATATCAATTAAGTATAAGGCGCGGGGCGCACGCGCCGCACTATCTTTTTCCTCTCTTTGTGTCCGCAAGCGCCTACCTTTACAAACACGGTAAAATAGCCCGCTCTGCTTGTTCGTAAAGCGTTAAAAACAATTTATGAAAATGTTCGCAAACACATTGGCATTTGCGAACATTTTTCTGTTTTCTGCTTTTGGACAACTGAAAAAAGCAACGGGACACACAAAGGACACAGGCGCAAAAAGAGGGGAAGCGGTTTTATCTCCGCTTCCCCTCTGAAAAGCCCTGCCTTGGGCCAACTGTTTTTACTTGTTGCCGAAGTAACGCTCCAGCAGACCCTTGAACGCCTTGCCGTGTCTCGCCTCGTCGCGGGCCATTTCATGCACGGTGTCGTGAATGGCATCCAGATTGGCGGTCTTGGCGCGCTTGGCCAGGTCCACCTTACCGGCGGTCGCGCCGTTCTCGGCTTCCACACGCATCTGCAGGTTCTTCTTGGTCGAATCGGTCACAACCTCGCCCAGCAGCTCGGCAAATTTGGCGGCGTGCTCGGCCTCTTCCCAGGCGGCCTTTTCGTAATACAGGCCTACCTCGGGGTAGCCCTCACGGTGCGCAACGCGCGCCATGGCCAGATACATACCAACCTCGCTGCACTCGCCTGCAAAGTTGGCGCGCAGATCAGCCTTGATGTCATCGCTGACATCGGCGGCCACGCCGACCACATGCTCGGCAGCCCAGGTCATATCCTCACTCTGCGCCACAAACTTGCTGGCGGGCGCCTTACATACCGGGCAAAACTCCGGGGCGGCCTCGCCCTCATAAACATAACCGCAAACAGAACATACCCATTTCGTCATTGCTCGTTACCTCCAAAAGTGTATTGCATTTTCTGCATTTTTTGTTTTTTCAAGTGCAGCAGGTTTTCCCTTACTGTGACTATAGTATAGCACGCCCTTTGCAAAAACGCAAGGGGTTTTGCAAAAATAATTGAGATTTATTATCAATTATAGGTTAGCATAAGGTAACTGATTTTTCTTTTGTTGCTCGTCAAAATGCCCGAAAATACGGGCTTTTTCCCCGCTGCCCTGTCAAATGCCGTCGCTTGACACCCGGCACTTTTCATTCAGCTGTGTACCGCAGGCAGTGCCCTGCATAAGCGGCGGCTTTGCCCCCGTTTTTCCTGCCGCCTGCCGGTCATTGGGGCCGTGTCCCCGTCCCCTGCTCCGGCGGCGTCTGCCGGGCCTGCGGCGCCCGCGCAAGGGCGGGCAGGCTCAGCCGCAGAACGGCCGCGCACAACAGCCCGCACACCACACCGGAAACCAGCAGCACCGGCAGATAATACCAGATCGTGCTGCCCAACCACAGCCGAATGCCCGCCAGTTGCCCGATGTTGTGCGTCAGCGCCCCGCAGATGGAAAGCGTCGCCCAGCTGAAACGGCCGCCGCCGACTTTCTGCAGAACGCACAGCGTCAGCAGTGCCAGCCCACCGCCGCACAGGCTGAGAAAACCGGCGGTCAACCCCCGCGTCAGCGCGCCGAATGCCGCCTTCAGCAGCACCAGCGCCGCGGCAGGCCGCCGCCCCAGAAAAAACAGCGCATACATGACCACCACATTGGCCAGCCCCGGCCGTACGCCGGGCGGCAGGCCCACCCAGCCGGACAACGCGCTTTCCGCCAGCGAAAAGGCGCAGCACAGCGCAAACAACAGGCCGGTATGCGCCAGCCGCCGGGTATGCTCATCCGTCCAGCGCTTCATCCGCCGCCTCCACAAAAACCACCTGTTGGCCCTCCCGCTCGGTGCAAAAGCCCTCCTCAAGCGATGCCGAAACATACAGCACCCCGGCATCATCCAGCAGGATCACCGCCTGCTCGGCCGTGCGCATCCACTCCAGCGCCCGCTCCCGGCCCCAGCAAAACAGCGTGGTCGACCAGAAATCCGCCTCGGCCCCGTTGTCGCCGATCACCCCGACCGATACCACATCCGTCACGGCGGGCCAGCCGGTCTGCGGATCCAGAATGTGATGATAGCGCACGCCGTCCTCTTCAAAATAGCGCTCGTACCCACCGGAGACGGCCGCCACACCGTCACGCAGCAGAAAGCTGGCCAGATAGCTTTCCGCGCCGCCGTCCGGGTCGCGGAAGCCGATGCGGAACGGCTGGCCATCCGGGCGGCCGCCCACCGCACAGATGTTGCCGCCAACGGAAAGCAGCGCGTGCTGCACCCCGCTGGCCGCATACGCCTGCCGGGCCGCATCACAGGCGTAACCCTTGGCAATGCCGCCAAGGTCCAGCGCCTGCCCGGCCTGTGGCAGATATACCGTGTGCGCGTTGGCATCCAGCAGCACGCTGCTGTCGTCGATCAGCGGCAGGACGGCGGCAATGGCCGCTGCCGATGGCACGGACGGATGCTCGCCCGTAATGCCCCACAGCTGCGTCAGCGGGGCAACCGTGGCCTGAAACGCCCCCTGCGACCGGGCGCTGAGCGCCAGCGTCTGCGCCAGCAGCGCAAAGGTATCGTCACTGACGGCCACCGGCTGCCGCCCGGCCGCCGCGTTGACGGCGGCAAGCTCGCTGGTCGGCACATACAGCGACAGCCGGGCCTCCAGCTGCGCCAGACAGCGCGTGACCGCCTGCGTGCCCGCCTCGGCCTGCGGGCCGTATGCCGTCTGGGTAACGACGGTATCCATGGCAAAGCCCATGGCGCTGTGCGGTCGGCTGCGGCGGCTTTCGCGTATGCCGAAGCCTGCGGCAGCCAGCAGCACTGCCGCCAGCACCACCCACAGCCAGCGCCTGCCGTTTTTCTTCATGCGGCTTTCCCCCCATCTGCAATATGCCGCCCCTTGCCGGGCGGCCGACAGCTTTATTATAGCACAGCCGCCCCCGCTTTCAAACCGGTTTTGCGCCGATGATCCCCGCTCGGCGTTCCAACGCCCGCGGCGGTACCGGCGGCGCGGCATGCCCTGCGCCGCTTGGCAAGGGCGCTTACGGCGGTTTTTACTTTTCTGCGCGCGGCCGTTTTTCCGGCTGCGGTCAGCTTCCACGGCCGGGCCTCTCCTTTTGCGGCCGGACTGCCCCTACTGCGGGCGGGCCGCTGCTGCTCCTTCCCGCAGCCCGCCCGCTCGCCGCCGCTTGAGCCCTGCAGCGAACGGTGAATAAAGTGCAAAAACTGTGCAAACACTATTGCCGAGGGCTTGCAAAGCGCGCCTTTTTCGTGTAAACTAAAGCTGTCTGAAACGGCGGTGCGGGGGCCCTGCCGGGCTGCCGCTTCAACGGCTTTTCCGCAGACCGCACGCTGCCCCCTGCAGGTGGCATCCCGGCCGGAAAAGCCCGAACGCCGCAGGACTATATATGGTAATATCAAAGAAGATAAAGGAGTTTTTCAAGATGAAAAAGTTTTTCAGTTTGTTTTTGTGCCTGCTTCTGGTTGCCGGGCTGATGACCGCCTGCGCCAAAAAGGACAGCACCGATTCCTCCTCTTCTGCCGCCGACCTGAACATGAAGGACGTGGTAGCCGCCATTGAAGAGGTCGCCCCGGTTTCCATGGCGCTGGAGCTGAGCCCCTCCATTGAGGGCAGCGAGGATTATATGACCGATCTCTTCGGGCTGGATATGAGCACCGTCGAGGACTATTACGGCAAGACGACGCAGGTCAACGTCAGCAGCGATGTGGTGCTGATGGTCAAGGCCGTTCCCGGCCAGGTGGACGCCGTGAAAACGGCGCTGGAAAACCGCCGCAGCGCCATTGCCGCCAGCTTTGAGATGTATCTGGAAAGCGAATATGACAAGGCCCGCAACGGCCGCGTTGTCACCAAGGGCGATTATGTGCTGCTGGTGATAGCCGGCGACAGCACCCGCATCGCCGACGGCGAGGCAGACGCCGTGTATGCCGAAATTGATGATGCCATTGACAAGGCGCTGGCATAAAGCAGCCTGCCGCACGGAGTCTTCGACCTGAAAATACACAAAATGCTGGACTTTTCGGTCCAAAACCCGTATACTGATAGTACCGTAAGCTTCGGCGCCGCACCTGCCGCAGGGTGCGGCGCCGATTTTGCTTTTTCGCCGCCGCATATGCGCACCATCCGCAGAAGGAGGAATGTGAATTGGTTTTTTCCACACTGCTGTTTCTGTTTCGTTTTCTTCCCATTTCGCTTTTTCTGTACTATATTGTTCCGGCACGGTGGAAAAACGCCGTTCTGCTGGTCGTCAGCCTCATTTTTTACTCCTGGGGCGAGGTGCGCTATTTTCCCATCATGATCTTCAGCACCGTGCTGGACTATACCTGCAGCCGCTGTATCGAGCGCTGGCGCGACCGGCGCTGGGTATGTAAAACCGCACTGGGTGTCTCCATTTTCTGCAACCTCGGCATGCTGATCTTCTTCAAGTATACCGACTTCTTCCTTTCCAACCTCAACGCGCTGCTGGGTCTTTCCATCCCGCTGCTGCGGCTGACCCTGCCGCTGGGCATCAGCTTCTACACGTTCCAGACCATGAGCTATACCATCGACGTGTACCGCGGCGATGCCAGGGCCGAGCACAACATCATCAATTTCGGCGCGTATGTCACCATGTTCCCGCAGCTGATCGCCGGGCCCATCGTGCGCTATACCGACGTTGCCGAACGTCTGAACATCCTCAAGGGGCGCGTCACGCTGGACCGTGTGGATGACGGCATCTCCCTTTTCATTTTCGGCCTGGCAAAAAAGGTGCTTATTGCCAACAGTGTGGGTGCACTGTGGACGGAGATCAGCGAGACGCTGGGCTATGGCAGCATTTCCACCCCCCTGGCCTGGATGGGCATTCTGGCCTATACGCTGCAAATTTACTTCGATTTTTCCGGTTATTCGCTGATGGCCATCGGGCTTGGCAAAATGCTGGGCTTTGATTTTCCCGATAACTTCAACTACCCGTACATCAGCAAAAGCATTACCGAGTTCTGGCGGCGCTGGCATATGTCGCTCGGCAGCTGGTTCCGCGAATATGTCTACATTCCGCTGGGCGGCAACCGCAAGGGCAAGGCGCGGCAGATCCTGAATATGGCCGTGGTCTGGTTTCTGACCGGCTTCTGGCACGGCGCCGACTGGAACTTCATTCTGTGGGGGCTGTTCTATCTGGCGCTGCTGATCGTCGAAAAGCTGTGGCTGCTGAAAAAGCTGGAAAAGGCGCCGGTGCTGGCGCACATTTACACCATGCTGTTCGTCATTGTCGGCTGGGCCATCTTTTTCATCACCGATCTTGGCCAGCTGGGCGATTTTCTGCGCCGTCTGTTTGTGCCGACCGGCGGCATTTCGGCGCTGTACTATCTGCGCAATTACGCCGTGATCTTTGTGGTGGCCATGGTGTTCTGCACGCCGCTGCCCATGCGCCTGTATGAAAAGATCAAGCACAACACCCTGCTGCGCGGGCTGTGCCTGGGGGTGCTGCTGGCGCTTTCCATCGCCTACCTTTCCAACGCCACCTATAACCCGTTTTTGTATTTCCGCTTCTGAGAAAGGAGGAACGTCCCCATGAAAGCATTCTGGCAAAAGCTCAAGCCGTTTCCTCTGATCATTGCCTTTTTCGGCTTTCTGCTGGTGTACAGCGTGGGCGACTGCTTTGCCCGCGCCAACCCCCGCGACGAATACGAAAACCGCAATCTGGCGCAGTTTCCGCCGTTTTCATGGAAAGCGCTTGTCACAAACGAGTGGACGCGGGATTATGAGGAATATGTGCAGGATCAGTTTTTGCTGCGCCACCAGTGGATCGTGCTGAAAAGCGTGGCCGAAAGCGCCCTGCTGCGCACCGAAAACAACAACGTCGTCTACGGTGCAGACGGCTATCAGTTCTATAAATTCACCACGTTGGCCCCGGCGGCCAACGGCACCGGCACCCAACTGCAGCAGAACACCGAAGCGCTGAACCGCTTTGCCGCCCGCCACCCCGAGCAGGTAACGGTCATGGTCGTGCCCAGCGCCGCCAACATTCTGGCCGACAAGCTGCCCGCGGGCGCGCCGCTGCTGGAGGAAAACCCCTATCTGGATCAGCTTCTGGAGGCGCTGGCCACGACGGCGGCCACCGTGGATGTGCGCGAGGCGTTCCGCGCACACGCCGACGAATATCTCTATTACCGCACCGACCATCACTGGACGACCGACGGCGCTTTTCTGGCTTATCAGACGGCGGCTGATGCACTGGGGCTGGGCGGGTTTGACCCGGCCGCGTTTGACCGCCGGGAGGTGCCCGGCTTTACCGGCACCAACTACAACAAAAGCCTGAAATTTGATACCGTTCCCGATACGCTGGCCTATTATGATATGGATGTCACGCTGACCGTCAAGGAGTTTCTGACCGACGGCACCGAATATTCCGCGCAGCCCGGCCCGCTGTATGATGCTTCGCAGCTGCAGGGGCGCGACAAATACGCCATGTTCCTGCGCGGCAACAACGGCTATTCCACCATTGACGGCGCCGCGGCCAACGGCCGCCGCATTCTGGTCATCAAGGACAGCTACGCCAACTGCTTTGTGCCGTTTTTAACGGCGGATTACGAGCAGATCGACGTGGTGGATCTGCGCTACTGGAAATACAATGTGGAAAATCTGATCGACCGGTTTGCCTATGATGACATTCTGGTGCTGTACAACTTCCAGACCTTCTCAAGCGAGACGACCCTCTTCTATCTCAATGCCATGGTACAAAGCTGAACCGGCCCTCTGCCGCGGCGAAGAATAAAAAACGCCCGCCGACCCCATACTCTGTAAAAACACAGCAGAGGGGAGGCGGGCGTTTTGCTGCTGCCGCATCAGCACACACAAAAGCGCCGTCGGCGCGGCGCACGAAAAAAAAGGTTGCAGGCGGGCAGCCCGCCTGCCGCCCCAAATGGCACAGAGCGCGCCGCCGGAAGACTGCCGTCGAATGAACGGCGGCTGCTGGCGGTCACGCTGCTGTTTTTGCTGGCGCTGGGCATTTGTGAAGCGCGGCTGTATGTGCTGGCACAGAACGCCGACGCCGGGGCCGCCGCCCGGCGGCAAAGCCTGTGGACACAGCAGCTGACAGATGGGCGCGGCATGTTTTTTGACCACGCCCTGCGTCCGCTGACCAACGCCGTGCAGCAGCCTGCCGCTGTCATCTGCGCCGGTACCCCCGGCTATGACAGCCTGTTTTCGCTGACGCTGCCGGAGGATCGCCCGCTGCTGTACAATGGGGTCGGCAGCCGCGCGCCGTTTGTGGTGCGGCTTTCCGCGCTGCCCGCCGTACAAAACGGCGTGTTCACTTTTTCCTACCCGGTACGCTATTCCGATGTTCCGCTGGCGCGGCACATCATCGGCTACTGCAGCGGTGAGGGCATCGGCGTGTCCGGGCTGGAAAAGACCTTTGACGACTATCTGCGCGGCGGCGGCGACACCCTGACGGTGGAATGCACCACCGACGCCCGGTCGCAGGCCGCCGACAGCACCCCGCGGCTGCGGTGCACGCAGGGCAGCGGCCACGCCCTGCAGCTGACGCTGGATACGGTCATTCAGCGCATCTGCGAGGATGTGGCGCAGCAGACAATGACAACCGGGGCCATTGTGGTGCTGGAAAGCCGCACTGGGCGCATCAAAGGCTGCGTCAGCATGCCGCAGTTTGACCCGAACAATGTTTACCAAAGCATTCAGGCGCAGGATACGGCGCTGATCAACCGGGCGTTCAGCTCTTACAATGTCGGCTCGGTCTACAAGCCGTTGTTGGCGGCCGCCGCGCTGGAAAAGGGAACTGCCTCGCTGGTTTACGACTGCACCGGCAGCATTGAGGTTGACGGCCACACCTACCGCTGCGCCCGGCGGGAGGGCCACGGCACAGTCGATCTGACCGGCGCGCTGCAGGCCTCCTGCAACTGCTATTTCATCCGTCTGGGGCAGCTGCTGGGCGCACAGGAGCTGGTGACCTTTTCCGCCCTGTGCGGGCTGGGCAGCGCCACCCCGCTGGGGGGCGGCAGCCGCTCCGGCCGCGGCAACCTGCCGGATGTGCAGACGCTGGCCAACTCCGGCGAGCTGGCCGGGCTGAGCTTTGGGCAGGGCCAGCTGACGGCCACACCGCTGCAAATGGCAGCCGCCTTTAACGTGTTTGCCAACGACGGCGTGTATATCTCGCCCTCGCTGGTGGAGGGCAAGGTCGACGGCCGCACCGGGCAGGTGACCGAAAGCCTGTACCACCCGCAGCAGCTGCAGGTGCTCAGCCCGGCCCATGCCGCCGAAATGCGTGCCATGCTGGTGAGCGTGGTGGAGGAGGGGCTTGGCGCGGGTGCCGCCATTCCCGAGGCACGCGTGGGCGGCAAAACCGGCACGGCGCAGACCGGCCGCGCAAAAACCAACGACGACGGCAGCGAAACCGAGCTTTACGAAAGCTGGTTCGTCGGCTTTTACCCGGCCGAACAGCCGCAGTACACCATTGCCGTCATGATGGATTCCACCGACCGCATGGGCGAGGAGGTCGCCCCAGTCTTTGCCGCCGTCTGCCGCCAGCTGTATTATCTGCAGGCTGCCTGAAAAGCGGCCGTCTGCCGCGCCTGCCGTTCCCGGCCGCTTTTTGCTGCGCCGCGCCCCCTGCCGCCTCACGCACACGGCTTGTTTTTACGGCCGGTTTCCGGTATAATAAGGGTACCCTTTCACCACCGACAGGAGGCGGCCGCCATGTCTCAGATCACCAAACGCGCGCTGGAGCAATCCTTAAAAAACCTGCTGGCAAAAAAGCCGCTGACCAAGATCACCGTCAATGAGATTGCCGAGGACTGCGGCATCAACCGCATGACCTTTTACTATCACTTCAAGGATATTTACGACCTGGTCGAATGGTCCTGCCTGGAGGATGCCCGCCGCGCGCTGGAGGAGAAAAAAACCTACGACACCTGGCAGCAGGGCCTGCTGCAGATTTTTGAAGAAGTGCGCAAAAACCGCCCCTTTATTCTGAACGTTTACCGCTGTGTGCACCGCGAGCAGGTCGAAACCTACCTGCGCCCGCTGGTGGATCATCTGGTGCTGGGCGTTATTGAGGAGGAATCGGCCGGAATGACGGTGCGGGAGGAGGACAAGGCGTTTATCGCGCAGGCCTATACCTATGTGCTCATCGGGCTGATGCTGGACTGGATCCGCGACGATATGAAGGAGGAGCCGGAAGCCGTCGTCCGTCAGCTGTCCACGCTGCTGCACGGCACCGTGCCCGGGGCGCTGCAGCGGTTCCGGCTGTGATTTTATCATTTTCGGGCATCTGATAAAATTTTTTACACCTTTTGTTCCCGTGATAAGGTTTTTGTCACGGGACTTTTTCTGTCTATGGTTTGTTTTGAACTGCAGGGGTACAATAGGGTCAGAAAATAAATCACAGGAGGTTGTTCTCATGTACTACTCTGCAGGAACCTATGAAGCCTTTGCCCATCCCGAAAAGCCGAAGGACGTTGATAAAAAATCCGCTTACATCATCGGCACCGGTCTTGCCGGACTGACGGCGGCATTTTATCTGGTGCGCGACGGCCAGATGAAGGGCGAACACATTCATCTGCTGGAAAAGCTGGAGCTGGCCGGCGGCAGCTGCGACGGCCGCAAGGATGTCACCAAGGGCTTTTTCATGCGCGGCGGCCGCGAAACGGATAACCACTTTGAGGTAATGTGGGATACTTTCCGCGATGTTCCCTCGTTGGAAACGCCGGGCGTTTCCGTGCTGGATGAATACTATTGGCTCAACAAGCACGACCCGAACTATTCGCTGTGCCGCGCCACCGTCGAGCGCGGCGAGGATGCGCACACCGACCGTAAATTTGAGCTGGACAAGGCATCGGCAATGGCGCTTTCCAAGCTGTTCATGACGCCGGAAAAGGATCTGGAGGATAAAAAGATTTCGGATGTTCTGCCGGAATCTTTCTGGCACACCAACTTCTGGCTGTACTGGCAGACCATGTTCGCCTTCCAGCGCTGGTCCAGCGCGCTGGAGATGAAGCGCTATCTTTGCCGGTACGTCCATCACATCGACGGCCTGCCCGATTTCAGTGCTCTGCGCTTTACCCGCTACAACCAGTATGAAAGCATGATCCTGCCGCTGGTGCGTTATCTGGAAGCGCACGGCGTGCGCATTGAATACGGCATGGATGTGCGCAATGTCGTCATTGAGACGGTCGGCGACAAAAAGGTCGCCCGTCAGATCGTCTATGTCAAGGACGGAAAAGAGCAGACCATCGATCTGATCGAGGATGATCTGGTGTTTATCATCAACGGCTGCTGCACCGATTCCTCCTGCTATGGCGACCAGACCCATGCACCCGATCTCTCCGGCCTGAAAAACGGCGTGGGCGAATCGTGGGATATGTGGAAGGCCATTGCCGCACAGGCGCAGAACGGCGAGTTCGGCAACCCGGACGCCTTCTGCAGTGACATTGACGCCACCAACTGGATGAGCGCGACCGTCGCCACCTCCAACGAGGAAATCCTGCACGCCATCATGAACATCTGCAAGCGCGACCCGCGGGCGGGCAAGGTGACCACCGGCGGCATCGTCACCGTCAAGGACAGCACCGAAAACTGGTACCTGTCATGGACCATCAACCGTCAGCCGCAGTTCAAAGCGCAGGATAAGAGCATGGTGCTGGTGTGGCTGTACGGCCTGAACACCAACCGGCCCGGCAACTATGTCAAGAAACCCATGCGCGAGTGCACCGGCGAGGAGATCTGCCGCGAGTGGCTGTATCACATCGGGGTGTCGCTGGAACATATCGACGCGCTGGCCAAAGATGCCTGCAACACCACGACCTGCTTCATGCCGTATATCAATGCGTTTTTCCAGCCGCGCAAAAACGAGGACCGTCCCCGCGTGGTGCCGGAGGGCGCCGTCAACTTCGCGTTCATCGGCCAGTTTGCCGAAACGCCGCGCGACACCATCTTCACCACCGAATATTCCATGCGCACCGGCATGGAGGCCGTCTACACCCTGCTGAACGTAGACCGCGCCGTGCCCGAGGTATGGGGCAGCAAGTACGATGTGCGCGAGCTGCTGCGTGCCTGCTATTATGCGCTGGACAAAAAGCCGCTGAACCAGGCCGACCTTTCATTTGTGGAAAAAGAGGTTCTGCGCATTGCCCTGCACAAGGTCAAGGGCACAGATATCGAGCTGCTGCTGAAGGAAAGCGGTCTGATCGAATAACCTGCAAAAGCTGACTCTCCGCCGGGCGGCAGGCCCGGCGGAGGTACAGGAAAAGCCCTGCGGCTTTGGAAAGCCGCAGGGCCTTTTTATTCTTTCGGCAACCGGCCAGGCGCCGGTGCTTGCTACCGGAGGCGTGGTTCTCAGCGGTTCTTTTCGCCGTTTTCCGGCAAAAGATCCGTCATGCATTTCATGCTGATGCACAGCGTCGAGGCATTGTGCAGCAGCGCAGAGAATGTGGGCGGCAGCACCCCGGCAACACCCAGAACGATCAGCATCAGGTTAAAGCTGACGATAAAGCGGTAATTGCGGCCGATCCTTCCCATCAGAGCGTCGGCCAGACGCCGCAGCTCGGCCAGGCAGAACAGATCGTCTGACTGCACCGTGATATCCGCAATTTCACGGGCAATGGCCGCGCCGGTGTGAATGGCGACCCCAACGTCCGCCTCCGACAGGGCCGGAGCGTCGTTTACGCCGTCGCCCACCATCATCACGATGTGTCCGGCTGCGCGCGCCGCGCGGATGTAGGCCGCCTTGTCCTCCGGCAGCACCTCGGCGCGGTAATCGTCCACACCGACGGCGGCAGCCACGGCGGCGGCCGTCTTTTCGTTGTCGCCGGTCATCATGACCACATTGGTAAAGCCCAGCCGGTGCAGCGCCTGTATCGCTTCCTTTGCCTCGGCCCGCAGCGGGTCGTAAATGCACAGCACTGCCGCCAGCACGCCGGATACGGCAAGGTACAGGTGCGAGCATTCGGGCGGCAGCGCTTCAAACGCAGCCTCCTCCCCGGCGGGAACAATGCACTTCTCATCCTCAAACACAAAGTGGTAGCTGCCGATGATGACCTTGTGGTTTTCCACCGTGCTGGAAATACCGTGCGCCACCACATATTCCACATTGGAATGATATTCCTCGTGCCGCAGCCCGCGCCGCTTGGCCTCCTCCACCACGGCGTTTGCCAGCGAATGGGGATAATGCTCCTCCAGGCAGGCCGCCAGCCGCAGCATCTCCTCCTCGCTGCGCCCGCCGAACGTGACGATCTTCGCCACCTGCGGCGTTGCATAGGTCAGCGTGCCGGTTTTGTCAAACACGATGGTATCCGCCTTGGAGACCGCCTCCAAAAAACGGCCGCCCTTGACGGAAATGCCGTATTGGCTGCTCTCCCGCATGGCGGAAAGCACGGCGATCGGCATGGAAAGCTTCAGCGCACACGAAAAGTCGACCATCAGCACGGCAAGCGTTTTGGTGATGTTGCGCGTCAGCAGGTACACCAGCAGCGTACCGCCCAGCGTGTACGGCACCAGCTTATCCGCCAGACGCGCCGCATGATCCTCCGCCGTCGATTTCAGCTTTTCGGAGGATTCGATCATCCGGACGATACGGTCGTACCGGCCGCCGCCCATGACCTTTTCCACGGCGATAACGCATTCGCCCTCCTCCACAACGGTGCCCGCGTAAACATAGCTGCCAACGGTCTTGCGCACCGGCAGTGATTCGCCCGTCATGGATGCCTGGTTGACACTGGCCTCGCCCTCGCAGATTTTACCGTCCAGCGGGATCATTCCGCCGGTGCGCACAACGATCCTGTCGCCCTCGTGCACCTCGTCGGTGCGCACGAGCACCTCGCTCTCCGCCGTTTTCAGCCAGACCTTATCCACATTCAGCGACATGGCCCCCGCCAGATCGCTGATGGATTTTTTGTGCGTCCAATCCTCCAGCAGCTCGCCGATGCCCAGCATGAACATCACCGACCCGGCGGTGTCAAAATTGCCGCGCAGCAGCGATACGCCGACGGCGGCCGCATCCAGCACGGCCACCGAAAGCCTGCCGTGCCACAGCGCCTTCAGCCCGGCCTTCCAGTACTTTATCGAGCGCACCACCGCAAGGGCCGAACGCACCGGCAGCGGCAAAAACAGCTTGGAGGCCATGCGCCGCAGCACCGTGCCCACCAGACGGTCTTCAAACTCGCGGTTGATGGCGCGGCTGGTATGCTCGGGCACAACCCCGGCCTGCTCGGCGTGCGCAAACGAAAAGGCGGACAGCGCCCGTACCACGGCGGCGCGGTCGCCCGTATATAAGATCACCGCGTCGCAGGTACGGTCGTACACCTTGACCTCCAACACCCCGGCGATCTTTTTCAGAGAATATTCTACCAGATCTGCCTGCCGCAGCGTCATGCGGCGGCATTGAAAACGAACGCGCATTCTCCCGCGCGATTCATGCAGCAGGCTGCACTTCATATTTCAAAGACCTCCATAAAAAACCGCGCCGCTTGCGCGGCGCGATCCCTCTTGCTTATTCTTCCGCTTCCGCCGTCTCGGCGCTGTCCTCCACGACCTCGGGGGTCGCTTCCTCCACGCGCTTTTCATTCAGCTCTTTGGCGTCCGCCAGAATGTCCCCGGCGTTCTCGCGCACATTGGTGACCGTTGTCATCACCGTATCCTTGGCGCGCAGCACCGCAGCCGTTGTATGCGTATATACCTTTTTGGCGTCCTTGCTGGAAAGAATTTTGATACCGGCCGTTCCGAACAGAACACCGCCGACAAAAAGGCCAAGCTTACTCCATCCACATTTCATCGTAAAAAACCTCCTGTCCTGATTGACGCCCTTATTTTACTACACATGCCCCTATGTGTCAAATAGGATTTTTCACAATCTTTGCCGGTATTTCCCCGTGCGCCGATAGAAAACTATCCAAAAAAAGTGGTGAAAACGTGAAAACAGCATCGAAGCCGCCACTAACTGTTTGCCTTGCAAAACACACCGGGGTACGTCTGCCCCGGTGTGCTCTCATTGGTCTGGTTTTGTTACGGCGACGTGCCGTTCAGCGGCGCAGCCGCGCGCCGGTCTGCTCCACAATGCGCACCAGCTCATCCGACGGGCCGCTTACCACATAGGCGGCCACAATGTCGCAGGCCGCCCCGCTTTTCACTTCATCCACCGCGGCCGTGCAGGCAGACACATCACCGCTGAGCACCACAGTCACGTGGCCGCCGCATGAGGTCTCGCGCGAGCACAGCTGCAGGCTGGCGCATTTCAGCATCTGATCCACCACGATCACGGCATTGGAAGCGCCCAGCACCTCCACCATGGCATAGGCTGACGGTTTGTTCATCTGTGCACCCTCCTCAACGGCCAATGGTCATGGCAATGCCGCGTTCTGTCCCGGCATCCGGCGCGGCAATCACCGTCGACGCCGTGACCTGGGCAATGGGGGCCGCTGCCGCCAGCGCCGCATCCATCGCGGCGCGCACATCCTCCACACGGCCGCGCATCTTCACGCACGCGCCGGATTTCAGACGGTTTCGTTCCACGCCCTGAATGCGCACATTGGCCGCCTTGGCCGCCGCATCCAGCGCCACATAACACGCCAGCAGGCCGTCCAGCTCAAAAATGCCGATCGCCTGCCCGGTATATTCGCTTTCTGTCATGGGGCTTCTCCTTTTCGCACACGCCTAAGGCCACGCCCTGCGGGCCATTTGCGCGGCGCTGTTACTTCCTGTTTATTATAACACACGCCACACCCGCCTGCAAGATGAAAAAACACGGCCGACAGCGCATCCGCACGTTTTGCGGGAAGCGCCCGGCCGTGGTGCGCCGCAGCAGAGCTTTTCTGCCGCGGCGCTTTTTTCTGCATTCTGCCGCCGCTGCGCCGCGGTCAGTTTCCGCACTCGATGCTGATGGCGTTGAACAGCTGCAGCACCTCATCCACATTGGCCGCCGCTTTTTCCTCGCCGCTTTTGTCCATGACGATGTGCCCGCGATCCATCATCAGCAGCCGGTCGCCATACTCCACCGCATAGCGCAGGTTGTGCGTCACCATAATGGCCGTCAGCTTTTTTTCGCGCACCAGACGGTCTGTCAGCTGCATGATGACATCCGCCGTGTGCGGATCCAGCGCGGCGGTGTGTTCATCCAGGATCAGGAAGTCCAGCGGCGTCATGGTGGCCATCAGCAGGGCCACCGCCTGCCGCTGCCCGCCGGAAAGCGCCCCGACGGCCATATCCAGCTTGTTTTCCAGCCCAAGGCCCAGCTCGGCCAACTGCTCGCGGTAGGTCTGCACCCGCCTGCGGTCGACCGCCCGCCCCAGCCCGAACGTCTTGCCCTTGTTGGCGGCCAGCGAAAGGTTTTCCAGAATGCTCATGCTGCCGCAGGTGCCCAGCGCCGGGTTCTGGTATACACGGCCGATGCTGCGGTAGCGCTGAAACTCCTTGCGGGTGTTGACGCATTCGCCGTTGATGCACACCTCGCCCGCATCCACCGGAATGCTGCCGCAGATGATGTTGAGCAGCGAGGTCTTGCCGCTGCCGTTACTGCCCACCACACTGATGAACTGTCCCTTTGGCACCGTCAGGTTAAAATCGCGGAACAGGCACATTTCCGTTACCGTTCCGGGGTTATAGGTTTTTGCAACATGACGCAGTTCAAGCATGGGAAGCGCCTCCTTTGACCTCCGCGGCCTTTCGTTTGCCGGTGCGGGCATTGCCCAGCACCAGCACCAGCAAAAACAGTACGGCCGTCGCCAGCTTCAGCAGGTTGGCCGGCAGCCCCAGGCTGATGGCAATCTGAATACAGATCTTGTACAAAATGCTGCCCACAACGGCGGTCGTGGTGCCGCGCACAAAGCTCATTTTTCGAAAAAGGGTCGAGCCGATGATGACCGTCGCCAGCCCAAATACCACCTGCCCGGTGCCCATGGTGCTGGAAAAGGCGCGCTGCTCCTGACAAAGCACGCTGCCCGAAAGCGCCACCAGCGCGTTGGCAATGGTCAGCCCCAGAATTTTCATGCTGCCGCGATCCTTGGCCAGTGTGGTGACCAGTGTCTCGTTATCGCCCACGGCGCGCAGCAGCAGCCCGCTTTTGGTAGAAAAGTAAGCGTCCAGCAGCAGCTTGCCCAGCAGCGCCAGCACCAGCGAGACCAGCAGCTTGCGCATGCCGAGCGGCAGATTGCCAAACAGCAGCATGGTGGGCGGCGCGGTAAAGATGGTGTCAATGCCACGGTCGATGTACAGGTTGGAGCCTGCGATCTGCAGGTTGATGGAAAACAGCGCCGTCATGGTGATGATGCCCGCCAGCAGGTCGCGCACACCCAGCCGCACATGGATCAGCCCTGTTGCCAGCCCGGCCAGCGCCCCAACCGCCAGCGAGATCAGCAGCGCCAGATAAGGGTCACAGCCGCCCGTCAGCAGCACGGCGGTAACGGCCGCCCCCAGCGGAAAGCTGCCATCCACGCTCAGGTCGGGAAAATCAAGTATTTTATAGGTAATATAAACGCCGTAAGACAGCAGCGCGTAAATAAATCCCTGTGTCAGGGTACTGACGATCAAGTCCAGCATAGGGAGACTCCTTTGTTTTTTGATGGCGGCAAACAGCCGAACGTCTGCCACGTGCACCGCAGGTGCGGCACGCGAGGCAGACGGCCGGAAGCAGCTTTTTTGATTATGCCTGCGACGATTCGATGGCCTTGTCGGCAATGCTTGCCGGTACGCTCAGCCCCAGGCTGGCAATGGCATCGCTGTTGATGTAGATGCCGTATTCCGAAATGGTCTCAAAGGGAATGTCGGACGCCGCAGCCTCGCCGCGCAGCACCCGGGCGGCCATTGCACCGGTCTGACGGCCCAGCTCGAAATAATCGATGCCCGCAGAGGCCACGCAGCCCAGCTTGACCTGCTCCACCTCGCTGCCGTACACCGGAATGCCCGCCTCGTCGGTTTTTTCCAGAATGCTGGAAAGCACGCCCACCACGTTGTTATCCGTCAGGTTGGAGATGCAGTCCACACCGTGCTGAATGAGGGTATCCGCCGCCTGCGTCACCTCGGCCTGCGCCGTTACGCCGATGGCATCAATGGTAAAGCCGTAGTCGCCCGCCTTGGCCTCGTATTCGGCAATGGTCGAAACCGAGTTGGGCTCGCTGGTGGTGTAAATGATGCCGATGGTCGTCGCCTCCGGCTGCATGGTGCGGATCAGATCCATCTGCGCCTCCACCGGCAGCTTGTCCGAGGTGCCGGTCACGTTGCCGTCCACCAGCCCGGCCGAGACCGGGTCGTTGATGGCGATGAAAATCACCGGGATCTCCTTGTCCTCCGCTGCCGCATAGCAGGCGGTGGCGCTGGGCGTGGCCACGGCGCACATCATGGCCACATCCTTGGCGGCGAAGTTGTTCGCGATTTGAATGGCCATGTCGTCGTCAAACCCGGCGTTCTGATAATTGACCGAAAAGTCCTTTCCCTCGGTCAGTCCGGCATCCGCCAGCCCCTGCAGAAAGCCCTCGCGGCAGTTATCCAGCGAGGCGTGCTCGCCGTACTGGCTGACGCCGATCACCGGGATGTCGGACGCCTTCTGGCAGGCCGTCATGCCAAAAAGGCAGGCTGTGGCCACACAGGCGGTCATTGCTTTGCGAATGATATTTTTTACACGTTTCATGATGCGTTCTCCTGTTTTTTCATTTTGTCGGCGGCGTCGGCCTGCGGCCGCGCCATGGGCTTGTACGGCGGCTTGCATCCTCCGGCCGCCATCGCCGCAGACGGCTGCTGGTGCACAAAATTCCTCTCATCGTTCTTTCTCTCCCATCCCGTTTTTCAAAACAAAAAGGTCCCTGCTCCATGGGTCATTGCTGACCCATGGGACAAGGACCTGTAACGGCCTTTGCGGTGCCACCCATGTTGGC
>CAKTAM010000029.1 GCA_934527255.1 uncultured Oscillospiraceae bacterium
GCGTTTTGGTCATGCCTTTATCTATCAACAGTTTCCAAAGCCTGTTATAGTTGTAAGTCATAAAAATAGCCCTCCTGTGCGTGGCTACAATCAGCCATTAAAAAGTATAGCACAGCAGGGCGTATTTTTCAATATTATATCATGTTTTCGTGATTTCATTTTTTCGCAACGCAATACAGCGTCAAGTCTTCTTTGTACCCCTCGAAGGTATCAATCCGGGTGATATTGTATAGCGCTCCGTTATAGCGAACCATATTTGCGGTGGTAAGGTCAGTGCGGTAGTTTACCTGAAACAGCACTTCTTCCTTATAATTGACCGTTGCCGCCGCAAATACTTCCTTGCCGGACAGGTGACGAAAATACGCCCACACCGTCCCCATGCTTTCAAGGGTGGTTTTGGTAAACCCCATTTCGTCCCGTGTATTTACAATTTCATTTTATATGCGCGCCAATTGCTCAGTTGGATAGAGCGTCCCTCTTCAAAGCAAAGCTGCACCCTCTTAAGCAGCAGCTTCCAACAGAATAACGGTAGACTTTTTCCGTACCGGTATGCTATACTGGGCTTGACAAATCAGGGCTTGTAAGGGGGATGCTGTTATGATCCTGTGCTTTTCGGGAACCGGCAACAGCCGTTATATCGCAGGACGAATTGCCCAGGCGCTGCCGGACAAGGTTGTCGATCTGAACGCCAAGATCAGGGCAGGTGACCATGCCAAAATGCAGACAGGGCCTGACGTGATCGTTGCCGCTCCAACATATGCGTGGCGGATTCCGCGGGTCGTATCCGAATGGCTTTCCAAAACAGAGCTTGCCGGTGCAGAGCGTATCTGGTTTGTGATGGACTGCGGCGGCGAGATCGGGAATGCGGCAAAATACAACCGTCGGCTTGCAACGCAAAAGCACCTGCGCTACATGGGCACAGCGCAGATCGTCATGCCGGAAAACTATATTGCCATGTTCGGCGTGCCGGATGCGAAGGAAGCCGGAGAAATTGTGGAAAAAGCAAAGCCGGATATTGACGATGCCATTGCACGCATCAAGGCCGGGCAGCTCTTTTCCGCCCCCCGAAACAACCTCTATGACCGTTTTATGAGCGGCCCGGTAAATCCGATTTTTTATCGTTTTTTTGTAAAAGCCGCTGCATTCCGCGCGAATGATGCCTGCATCGGCTGCGGGCAATGCGTCAAAAACTGCCCGCTGAACAACATCGCCCTCAAAGACGGAAAGCCGAAATGGGGAAAGCAATGTACCCATTGCATGGCCTGTATTTGCTATTGCCCCACGGAAGCGATCGAGTACGGAAAAAAGAGCATCGGAAAACCGCGCTACCGCTTTGAGCAGTTAAAAATGCAGTAATGCGGCCTCCGCCTGAGCAGACATGCTGCAAATGCAGCCGGTAAGGCTCTGTACGGTTTGGGATACAAAAAATAAGAATATAGAATGGAAGGAAGAACCGCATGAATATCACCGTTTATCTTGGAGCAAATGAAGGAAACGACCCGTGCCTGCGACAAGCCGTTCAAGAGCTGGGAGCATGGATCGGCGCCAGCGGAAACGCGCTGATCTACGGAGGCTCCCGCTCCGGCCTGATGGGCGCGATCGCCGACAGCGTTCTGGCGGCAGGCGGCGAGGTCACCGGCGTGGAGCCGCAGTTTTTTGTAACGGACGAGCTGCAGCACGACGGCCTGACAAGGCTGATCGTAACGGAGGATATGTCCGAGCGCAAGCGGAAAATGATCGAGCTGGGCGACGCATTTATCGCTTTCCCCGGCGGTACGGGAACGCTGGAGGAGATCGCGGAGGTCATGTCAAAGGTCTCCCTGAAACACCTGAACGCGCCCTGCATCCTTTACGACCTGAACGGCTATTACCGCGGGCTGAAAGCGCTGTTGGAGCACATGGTCGAAAAAGGGCTTTCCTCCAGGGAGCGTCAGCAGGGCATCTATTTTGCCGGCAATCTGGAAGAGATCAAACAGATATTGAAGGCCGTCCCCGCCGTTTGAGGGGCGCAGAAAGCAGAGTGCGCTGTAAAGGCCGCTTCCCTATTCCAGCCCCGCCGCCCTTGCCGCAGCAGCGCCCTTTGTTGCAAGCCTTTCTGTCCCGCACCTGCCGCGTTTTTTCTCTTTTGAAAAAATACGGTGAAGATGCCGAAGAATACTGTGTACCAAAACGCTCCGCCGTCATTCAGATGAATGACGGCGGAGCGTTTGCCATGTTCTTTTTTCGTCGCTCTGCGCCGTACGCCGCACAAGCTTTACCGCGCCACGGTAAACAGCGCGTAAAAGTAATCCTTTTATGTTATCTGTCTGCTCGCTGGGCATGGGTTATCTTTCCGCCAAGGATTTTGCGCAGGCCTCCATGAACTGGATCGCCGAGGGGGTCAACATTGTGGGTCAGGGTGCATTTCTGGCCGGGGCGCTGCTGCTGCACAAAAGCGGCTGCGCCGCGCTGCGCCTGCACGGCGGCGAGGCAGCCTGACAGTACGCATTTCTCCGTTTTCCGCAAAGGGCGGGCGTCAGCAAACGCCTGCCCTTTTTGCTTTGGTGCGAGCTGCGCCGCGCCGACGCAGGGGAAGTCACGGCTTACAAATTCAAAGCTTCGGCGGCCCCGTACCTGCCTTTTCACGGTTTTTCCCTTGACTTATACAGGAACTGGCTTTATACTTAAAAAAATCACAAACTGTTCGGCCGGGCTCTTTCGGCCCGGTTTTTCGCAGAATCGAAAAGCAAAGGAGTATTGTACATGATTTCACGAGAGCTTTGCGAACGTGTTCTGGCAAAAGCGGCTTCTACCGGTGCGGATTATACCGAGCTTTTTGCCGAGAACACGCTGGAACACGCCATCAATCTGGTGGGCGGCAAGGTCGATTCGGTGCATGACGCCCAGATCGCCGGTGTCGGCATTCGCGTATTCAAGGGGCTGCGCAGTGTGATGGCCACCACGGTGGATACCAGCGAGGCCGGGCTGCTGCGCTGCGCCGGACGGGCTGCCGAGGCCCTGGGCCAGGGCAGCGCCGAGCTGAGCATCACCCTGCATGAGCGCCTGTTCGGCGACATTCACCCGGTGCGCATCGTTCCCTCCAGCGTGGCCAACGCCGACAAAACGCTGCTGCTGAAGGAGGGCTGCGCCGCCGCCGCGGAATACAGCGATGCCGTGGTACAGGTGACCGGCACCCTGCTGGATGTCGACCACAACATTCTCATTGCCACCAGCGAGGGCCTGTGGGCGCAGGATCGGCAGATCCGCACCCGTATGATGGTCAACGCGCTGGCGGAGGTGAACGGCGAGACCCAGACCGGCAGCTGCCGCCCCGGCGCGCGCGTGGGGCTGGAGCTGTTTGAGACCGTCGACCCGCGCGAGGTGGGCCGTCACGCAGCAAAGCAGGCCGTCACCATGGCGGGCGCGGGCTATTGCCCGGCTGGCGTCATGCCCGTTGCCATTGACAACGGCTTTGGCGGCGTCATCTTCCACGAGGCCTGCGGACATTCGCTGGAGGCCTCCAGCGTCGCCTACGGCAACTCGCAGTTCTGCGGCAAGCTGGGGCAGAAGATCGCCAACGAAAAGGTGACCGCCATTGATGACGGCACCATTCCCGGGGCCTGGGGCTCGATCAACATCGACGATGAGGGCACCCCCTCGCACAAAAACGTGCTGATCGAAAACGGCGTGCTGAAAAGCTATATGATCGACAAGTTCAACGGCCGCCGCATGGGCATGGCCCCCACGGGCAACGCCCGCCGCCAGAGCTACGCCTTCAACCCGACCTCGCGCATGACCAACACCTACATTGCCGCCGGTACCGACAAAAACGAGGATATTCTGCAATCCATCGAATATGGCCTGTACGCCAAGGAGATGGGCGGCGGCTCGGTCAACCCGGTCACGGGCGAGTTCAACTTTGCCGTCAACGAGGGCTATCTGATCCGCAACGGCCGCATCTGCGAGCCGGTGCGCGGGGCCAGCCTGGTGGGCAAGGGCTCGGAAGTGATCCAGAAGATCGATATGGTGGGCACCGACCTTGCCTGCGGGCAGGGCATGTGCGGCTCTTCCAGCGGCTCTATCCCCACCAACGTGGGCCAGCCGCTGATCCGCGTTTCGTCCATCACCGTCGGCGGCAGATAAAGGAGGGGTTTGCAATGGATTTTCACGCCTTTCAACAGGCGGTGGCTGCCGAGGCCGCCGCACAGGGCATTGCCGATTACGAGCTGTACTATCAGGTGACGGAAAGTACCAGCGTTTCAACGTTCCGTCAGGAGATCAACGAATTTTCCGATTCCAACGAGGGCGGCGTCTGCCTGCGCTGCCTCATTCACGGGCACATGGGCTATGCCTCGACCGAGCAGCTCAGTCAGTCGGCTGCGCAGGCGCTGGTGCGCCGCGCCGCCGATAACGCCGCCGTGCTGGAGACCTCCGAGCCGGAGTTTCTGGTCGCGGGCGGGCAGAGCTATCAAGCGCTGGAGCGTCCGGCCCGCCAGCTGCCCGCCGCCGATGCGCTGATCCATGCCGCGCTGGAGGGGCAGAAGGCGCTGTACGCGCAGCCCGGCGTGGTGGACGGCTGCGGCACCCAGCTGGAGGCCGCGCATACCCGCATTGCCATCAGCAACTCGCACGGGCTGGAGCTGGCCTATGAGAACACCGTCACGGTGGCCTTTTCGGAGGCCATTGTCGAGGGCGACGGCGAAAAGACCAACGACTATGCGTTTACCGCCGCCCCGCTGGAGGAGCTGGATCTGGCCGATATGGCCGCCCGCGCCGCCGACAACGCCCGCAGCAAGCTGGGCGCCGGCGTCGCCCCCACCGGCGCCATGCCCGTGGTGTTTGCGCCCCGCGCCATGGCGCAGCTGCTGGGCACCTACGCCGGGGTCTTCTCGGCCGAAAACGCCCAGAAGGGGCTTTCGCTGCTGAAGGATCGCGAGGGTGATACCATCGCCTCCGCTGCTGTCACGCTGGTGGACGATCCGTTCTATGCCCACAGCGCCATGCCCATTCCCTTTGACGCCGAGGGCACCCCCTCGTACCGCAAAAACGTTATTGAAAACGGCCGTCTGAACACCCTGCTGTACAACCTGCGCACCGCGGCGGCCGCCGGAAAAGCCACGACCGGCAACGCCGCCAAGGCCGGGTATGACGGCAAAGTGACGGTGCGTCCCTTCACGCTGTATTTGGCGCCCGGCAGCTGCCGGGAGGAGGAGCTGCTGCAAACCGCTCAAAACGGCGTGTATATCACCGAGCTGGGCGGCCTGCATGCAGGCGCCAATGTCATCAGCGGCGACTTCTCGCTGCAAAGCGCCGGTTTCCTGATCGAAAACGGCAGCAAGGGCGCGCCGGTGCGCTCGTTCACGGTGGCCGGCAACTTCTTCGACCTGCTCAAGGGCATTGAAGCCGTCGCCGACCGTCCCGAGCCGCCGTTCTCGACCGGCATCACCGCCTATGTGTCGCCCAGCGTGCTGGTGCGCGGGCTGACCATTGCCGGAAAATAAACGGATACCCGCCGCCTGCTCTCTGTACCGTCTGCCCTATGGCGGTACAGAAGAGCAGCGCGCGCCGTTTTGCAGCCGCCGTGCAGAACAGCCCAGAAAACCGCCGCACGCGCCGTACGTTTTTGGGCGCAGGTACGCGCCAGGGGCGCGCCTGTCGGCAATGCCTGCACTGCTTTCCCCGGGAAATGCTTCCCGGGGAATTTTTTATGCGGCCTGTCGGCATGGAACAAACCGGACTGCATGACCACCCGGCCGCAGGGCTCCTGCCCACGCCCTGCCGGGTTGCACCACAGAAAAAAGCAGCCGCGCGCCCCCCCCCAACGGAGCACACGGCCGCTCTTTTTCGTTCTTACAGCTTTTTGACAAACAGTGCCCGAATGGCGTTCAGCACGGCCAGCACCATCACACCGACATCGGCAAAGATGGCCAGCCACATGCTGGCGTGGCCCAGCGCGCCCAACACCAGGCACGCCGCCTTGACCAGCAGGGCAAACACGATGTTTTCGTACACGATGCGCAGACACTTGCGCGAAATTTTGATGGCCTTGGCAATTTTCAGCGGATCGTCGTCCATCAGCACCACGTCGGCGGCTTCAATGGCGGCATCCGAGCCCATAGCGCCCATGGCAATCCCGATATCCGCACGCGAAAGCACCGGTGCATCATTGATGCCATCGCCCACAAAGGCCAACTGTGTACCGGACGGCTTGTGCTGCAGCAGCTCCTCCACACGGGCCACCTTATCGCCCGGCAGCAGCTGGCTGTGCACCTCGTCCACGCCGACCTGCTTTGCCACCTGCTGCGCCACGGCGTCGGCGTCGCCCGTCAGCATGACGGTTTTCCGCACCCCTGCCTCTTTCATGGCGGCAATGGCCTCTCTGGCATGGGGCTTTAGCGCATCCGAAATGACGATGTGTCCGGCATACTCCCCGTTGACCGCCATATGCACAATGGTGCCCGCCAGATGGCATTCATGGCATTCCACGCCAAGGTTGTTCATCAGCCGGGCGTTGCCCGCCGCGACCGGCACGCCGTCCACCACGGCCGTGACGCCGTTGCCGCTGATCTCGTGAATATCCTGCACGCGGCTGCGATCGATCGGCTTGCCATAGGCCTGCTGCAGGCTTTTGCTGATGGGATGCGACGACGCGCTTTCGGCCAGCGCCGCCAGCTCCAGCAGCTTTTCCTCTGCCATCTCGTTGTGGTGCACCGCGCTCACCTCGAACACACCGCGGGTCAGCGTGCCGGTCTTATCCAGCACAACGCAGCCGGTTTTGGAAAGCGCCTCCAGATAGTTGGAGCCCTTGACCAGAACACCCTCCCGGCTGGCCCCGCCAATGCCCGCAAAGAAGCTGAGCGGGATGCTGATGACCAGCGCGCACGGGCAGCTGATGACCAGGAACGTCAGCGCGCGGTAGATCCATTCGCCCCAATCCGGCGCAAGCCCCAAAAACAGCAAACGCACCAACGGCGGCAGCAGCGCCAGCGCAACGGCGCTGGTGCAGACGGCCGGGGTGTAATAGCGGGCAAAGCGGGTGATGAACGCTTCCGAGCGGGATTTGCGCGAGCTGGAATTTTCCACCAGCTCAAGAATTTTGGAAACGGTCGACTCGCCAAACTCCTTGCTGGTGCGAATTTTCAGAACGCCGGTCATGTTGATGCAGCCGCTGATGATCTCGTCGCCCTCGTGCACCTCACGCGGCAGGCTTTCGCCCGTCAGCGCGCTGGTGTTCAGCGTCGAGCTGCCCTCCTCCACGCGGCCGTCAATGGGCACCTTTTCGCCGGGCTGCACCACGATCAGCGTTCCCACGGCCACCTCGTCGGGGTCTACCTGCACCAACCGGCCGTTTTGCTCCAGATTGGCATAATCCGGCCGGATATCCATCAGCGCGCTGATGCTGCGGCGGCTTTTGCCGACGGCATAGCTTTGGAACAGCTCGCCGATCTGGTAAAACAGCATAACGGAGATGGCCTCCACATAGTCGCCGCTGCGGCTGAGCGCCACGGCAATGGCGCCGATGGTGGCCACCGCCATCAGAAAGTTTTCGTCAAACACCTGCCGGTGCACAATGCCAAGCGCGGCCTTGCGCAGAATATCATAGCCGATGATGAAGTACGGTACCAGATACAGCACAAACCGCAGCCAGCCCTGCACCGGCACAAAGTGCAGCACCACCAGCAGCGCCGCTGCCGTCAGAATGCGCACCAGCATTTTTTTCTGTTTCTTGTTCATCCCGTTCTCCTTTCTGCGCGTTGGACGCGCCCCGTTTTTTGGCGCTGCCGCTTACAGGAATATCTCGCAGTCGTCCTCGACCTTTTTGCAGTTCTTCAGCACCTGCTGCATCACGGCGGCAGGGTCGCTGCCCTCGTCAAATTCCACCGTCATTTTCAGCGTCATAAAATTGACCACGGCGCTTTTGACACCGGCAGTGTTATTGGCGGCCTCTTCCATTTTGTTGGCGCAGTTGGCGCAGTCCACATCGATCTTATAGGTCTTTTTCATTTTGAGCAGCTCCCTTTCATTTGTTTTGCGCTTAAACAATTAAGCACTTGTTTAATTGTTGGCTTTATTATAGTCTCTTTCGCCGGTGTTGTCAACGGGTATTTTCAAAAAATTTTTGCCGCTTTCCGTTTTCTGCCGCCGCAAAGTGTGCTACAATGAAAGCAGTACCGATTTTTCCCAAAGAAAAAACGGCCCCTCAGAAAGGAACGCCTGCCATGTCTCATATTCATCTGCCCCACGATCACGGCCAGCCGCTGGAAAACACCCTCGAACAAATGCCTGCACAGGAAGATTTTCAAACGGTCGCCGACCTTTTCCGCCAGCTGGGCGACAGCAGCCGCGTGCGTATTTTCTGGCTGCTGTGCCACTGTGAGGAATGCGTTATCAACATTTCGGCCTTTGTCGGCATGAGCAGCCCGGCCGTTTCGCACCATCTGCGGCAGCTGAAGGCCAGCGGGCTGATCGTCAGCCGCCGCACCGGCAAAGAGGTCTATTACCGCGCCGCCGACACCGAGCAGGCCCAGCTGCTGCACCACATGATTGAAAAAATGGTCGAAATTTCTTGTCCGCTGCCATAAATGCGCCACCGCTTGCGGGCATGACCGCAAGGCGGTGCACCTGCCCCTGCACACGCACCGCAAATTTGCAAAGAGTTTTTCCATGACTTATGAGCTTACCGCCGAGCAGGCCGAACGCGAGCTTGCGCTGGCCGCCCGGCAGGACCCCGGCCCGTGGGAGGCGCATTCGCGCAACGTGGGGCTTGCCGCCCGGCGCATTGCCGCCGCCTGCCCCACGCTGGATGAACAGCAGGCTTATCTGTGCGGGCTGCTGCACGACATCGGCCGCCGCAACGGGGTCTCGGCCATGCGGCACACCATTGATGGGTACGATTACGCCATGGCCAACGGCTGGCCTCGCATTGCGCGGGTCTGCCTGACCCACTCGTTCCCCACCCGGGATGCGGACGCCGACATTGCCCGCCGCGATATTACCGAGGAGCAATATCAGTTCATCAAGCGGTATCTGCAGCAGACCGAATACGACGAGTATGACAAGCTGATCATTCTGTGCGACGCGCTGGCCGACGCCGACGGCTTCTGCCTGCTGGAAAAGCGTCTGGTCGACACCAGCCGCCGCTATGGGCTGTACCCCTTTACGCTGGACCGCTGGAACAGCACCTTTGCTTATAAGGAGCATTTTGAGGCGCTGATCGGCGCTTCAGTCTATACGCTGCTGCCCGGCATTGAGCGCTGCCTGTACTGCTGAACACACCGGCGCATGGTTTTCTTCCCAACGCCGCAGAAAGCCGTCCGTCGTATGTCCGCATTCGGGCGCTGCCTGCTTTGAAGGCAGCCATGCGTAAAGAGACCAACAAGGCGTTTTGGCATAACGACCGGCAAAGAATACCGGTTTTTCCCTATTTGCCAACGGAAGATCAACAAGCTTCTTTGCTTTGAAGGTTCCAACATCGGAGGTAATGAATTGAATTTTTCAGACAACGACAAACCACCCCACCGTCAGGAGAAAGCATATAAAGTATGTAATGCTTGCCCCAGATGCGCCGGTCAGGCCGGATAGGGTGAATAGACACAAGAAGAATACCACAAACGAAAAGCGGTCAGCAAAATAGCTGACCGCTTTTTACAGCATACATCTTGTTGCGGTATTGACGCCGCTCTGAAATTACATTACTCTCAAACTTCCCATTCCAGACGGACGGCCCAGTCTTTGTTTTAGACCGCTCTGAAATTACATTACTCTCAAACAAAAGTTCGGGGATATTACCGTCATAAACGTTTTAGACCGCTCTGAAATTACATTACTCTCAAACGAAACATTGGAAAGAGTTCTGCGGAGAAAAGTTTTAGACCGCTCTGAAATTACATTACTCTCAAACATACCACCGAGGGACGCGGGTGCATAGAGGTTTTAGACCGCTCTGAAATTACATTACTCTCAAACCTCAAATCCATTTCGCGTCAAAACGCGAAGAAGAAGTTACGGGCTTCCGGAATTGGGGCTTTTCTGTAATTTCCCTTTTATTTTAGAACTCGCACAGGTCGTTGTCAATGGTAACGCGGCTTTCGAGGGAAAGTTTTTTCCCGGCGGCGGCATCCATCAGCAGCACATGATAGCCGTGTGCCGAAACCGTCTGCAAAAAACGTTCCAGATGCTCATCGGCAAAAAAGCTGCGCAGGTGCACCAGTACAAACAGCTTGTTGCGGTCAAACGTGCGGACAAACTCCATATAATCAAGCAGGCGCTCCAGCGGGTCGTCGTAGTCATCGCGCAGCGAAGGGCCGACCGCTTTCAGAATGCCTGCCACCGTGCAGTGCTCGCACACAATGTCACAGTCAAAGGAAAAGGCCAGCTCATCGACGTATTGCTCCAGCTGCTGCAGCATTTCGGCTGTTTTGACAAAGAATTCCTCGCTGACGGCGTGTTTTTCCATTGCCGCCGCCAGACGGCCCAGCAGCGGCCGCGTGTTCAGCTGAAAATGGAGGCAGTTGTCCACCAGCTCGATCCAGGTTGAATGGGTCAGCTCTTTGCCGCCGTCGGAGAGGATGAATTGCCCCGCCGCGCCCTCCTGCTGGGCGTACAGATCCAGCAAAAGCGCGCGAAAAAACGCAGGGTTTTCCACCACCAGCGACGGAATTTGCGGGGTGGAAAAATCCAGCTCAGCTTCTATTTGCGGATGACACAGGATCATAGCTCGATCAGCCTTTCGTCAGAGTCGATCACGTCGCCGCTGTATTCGCCGACAACATATTCCATTTTGGAAAACTGCTTTTCGGTGACGGTCAGCAGCTGCACAATGCCGCGGGGCGGCTTGTGGCTGCGGATGATATCGGTCATTTTGGCCTGCGCGGTGCTGTTGAGCAGCAGCTTGCAGTATACCGATTCCTGCAGCATGAGAAAGCCGTTCTGCACCAGCAGCTTGCGGAACTGGCGATAATTGCGCCGGTCGGGCGCGGTTTCGGTCGGCAGGTCGAAAAACACCAGCATTCTCATAAATCTATAGCTCATCGCTCCAGAATCGAAGAAGGGCCGGGTCTGCCCCGTTCAGGGCATCGAACACGCTGCGGGTATAGATGGAGATGGCATTCAGCACGGTCTGGCCGCTTTCGGCAATAAGCACCGTATCGTGCAGCAGGCGGTACAGCATGCGCTTGGTCTCTTTGTCCAGCTCTTTGGGCTGGGCCATGCAAACCGCCCGATCCACCAGCACGCGAAAAGGCTCCATCAGGTCGCTGCTGAGGTTAAAGCGGTTGAACACATTGCTGTGGTGCAGCCCCAGCTGCGTCAGATAGCCGTTGGCGGCGACCTCGCGGTTAAAGGCCGACAGCAGCAGGGCATAACCAAAATCGAGGGCGGCGTTCAGCGGCGTTTGGTCGCCGCGGGTAAAATCCTTGCCAAACAGCGCGTTGAAGTACACCTTTGCCGCGTGCCCTTCGCGGTTGGTCACATCCTGAAATTGCAGCTGTTCCAGGTAGGAGCCCAGCAGCGCCGCCTCCTGCGGGTGGTACTGCGCCTGCAGAAGGTCGGCCTGCTTGCGGATCTTTTCGGCCACGATAGCCGTCCACACGGCGCCCTTGGTTGCCTCACTCCACGCGATCTGCCGCTGAATTTTGCGGGAGGTGTCGTGGCAGCCGTAGTAAGGCGCCAGCTCGGCCTGCGGCGTATGCTTGCTGTCGCAGAAGATCACCTTGACCTTTCGCGCCACCAGCTCCGAAAGCAATACCCCGGTCAGTGAAATTGCCGGGTTTTCGATGAGCAGCAGGGCAATTTCGTCCAGATGGATCCGGCGCACTTCTTCGCCGCGCACCACCAGATAGCCCATTTTCAGATCCAGCTTGCACCGGCTGGAAATGACCACGGTACGCCAGCTCATGGCTGCAGCAGCGCCAACAGGTTTTCGCTGCTGTGCTCAAACAGGCCGGAGGCGGATTGGTCGATGATGCGCACCTTAGAATACCGCTTTGCCCAGTTGGAAAGACTGCTGCTCAGGAGAGTATTTCCGGCTTTCCCCACACCACCAGTTGCTGTCAAATCACAAGTATTTGCTTTGCCGTTCATCCACTGCAACAAACTAAGCAAGCAATTTACTTGTAAGATGGTACCTGCCTCGACAAAATTACTTTTGGCTTCCTCTTTCGTCAAATTTTCCGTCTGATTATTGGGCAGGTTGCAATACGGCTTTCCAGACAGCTTCTGCACCAACAAATCATACAATTGCAGATTTTTCTCAACAGAGAGGCCGTCGCGCACCTCATCCAGTTCCCTTTTTGGGTTCTCCCTTTGCTTGTTCTGGAACGTTTCCAGCTTTTTAACATAGTCTTCAGCTTTCTTGTCCAGTTTCAAAGTAAGCAGCGGTGAAACAATGATCTGGCGCCCTCCGCCGCTTTTCCCCGAAAGCGTCATCCGCGTGCCGTCAAACGAAAACACGGTGTTGATTTTCAGCGGCCGCCCACCCAGCAGCAGCTGCACCTTTTGCGGCAGGCTGCCGGTGATCTTCTGAATTTCTTCCCGCACACAGTCTTCGGCCGCAGCTCCGCCCGCCTGAAAGCGCGCCGCTGCCAGCAGCGGAATGGGCACCAGCATGACCTCCGCCTTCTGCTTTTTGCCCTTTGTCCCTTCGTACCGGGCCAGTGCAAAGAAG
This sequence comes from uncultured Oscillospiraceae bacterium, assembly GCA_934527255.1. GTDB lineage: Bacteria > Bacillota > Clostridia > Oscillospirales > Ruminococcaceae > UBA1762. The sequence continues at coordinate 12,644 of CAKTAM010000029.1, forward strand.
GTGGCCGTGGGTTTGTTATACCCACCGTATTTTTCGGTTGGCATATTCTTTTTCAGCGGTACCAAATTTTCGCCCTTGCGCACCGGCTGCTGGTCAAACAGCCCACCCTTGCGGCAGAACGCATACCGGGTCAGATGCGCCGTGTTTTTGCCCACGGTCTGGGCGACCAGCGCCTGATCTTCCTCGCCGCGCCAATAACAAAGCGCCCCATGGGACAGCGGCTTTGCAAACAGCTTCTTCGCCTGCACGTTATAGTCGCCGCTGTCGGTCGAGAACCACTTTTTGGTAAACCGCTCGTGATAAACGTTGCCCACCGCAATGTTCAGGTAGGCATCCTTGGCATGGTGCAGGTCGTTGACCGTCCGGCATTTGAGCAGATCGAACGTCTGCCGGTACTCGGAGACCAGCCCCGCCTTGACATAGACGATCTCGGCCTGCGGGCAGCGCTCTGCCAGCAGGGCGGCAACGGCCTTGGTCGACTGGCGCGTTTCCACCAGCTGACGGTTGATGAAGCCCCACTTTTCGTCAGGCGAAAACGGGGTGCTGCGCGTCAGGCGGCGGTACTTTTCCTCGGTCATCAGGCCGGCCTTTTGCAGGCTTTGCCAAAAGCCGTGCTGCTGCCGGCGAATCTCCTGCGCCAGAGGGAAGACATCGCTTTTGCGCCCGTTTTCTTTGGATTCGACCAACACCAGATTGTTCCACAGGCTGTCGTCCTTGACAAAGCGCTGCGGATAAATATGATCCAGATTATAGGTGCCGTCCTCCAAATGCTCCAGCGCAATGGGCTTGCCGGTATAGACAGATTTGCCCATCTGTAAGTAATAAAGGAACAGCTTACGGCTTTGCAGCCGGTTTTCGGCGGCCACGCCCATTTTCTCCAGCTCTTTTTCCAGCTCGCGGGCATCCTCATCCTGCACTTTTTTATACAGGCTCAGCAGTTGGGCCTTGCGGCTTTGCGTGCGGACGCCCTTTTGCTCCGGCGTGCCGCCCCGGGCCATTTCGACAAATATTTTGGCCGGCGGCCCGCCCGCGGCCTTCATGACCTCCTGCACCACCTCCAGCGTGCGGTAGATGGGGCGCTTTACCGCATTTGGCACATACATTTCCGAAAGGCGATCCTCCAGCGATCGCCTGTTCCCGCCGTAGTATTTGCTGCAGATCTGCCGGATGGCTTCGGCATAGGTGTAACGGTCGGAAAGCAGCTCCATCAGGTTTCGGTTGGTGTTCCACAGCTGATCCAGCAGGGAAAACGCCTCGCCGTCCGAACCCTTTTCGGTTCCGGCCAGCCCGGTGAGGAACTGCCGCGACAGCCGCCCGAAGCCCTTCAGGTTCTGCCGCAGAAGATACCTGACATCCTCCTCCGGCAGGGCGGGGTATTCGCTTTGCAGCCACTGCCGCAGGCGGGCCTTTTCCTCCGTAAAGGCCGCCCGCTCGATGATCTTTTCCGCATCCTGCTGCGTCAGAGTGCCGCTTTCCAACAGCCTTTTGAAAACATGATACGTTTTCAGGCTCTCCTTGACCGTTTCATCCAGACCGGAAAGCTCGGCGCCGTCTTCCAGATACCTGTGCTGCAGCAGATAATCCCTGATGTTTTTGACCGAAACGCGGGCTTTTTTCTGATACAGCTCCTTATATAGCTCCTGCTTGACCTGCACCGGAATGGGGCGGCCGTCTACCTTGAGGTTATTCAGCTCGTTGAGCACTTTGAAGCACTCATACAGCAGCGAATGCTCCGGCAGCACCTTTTCGCCCGGCAGGTAAGTGCAGGTGTTGGTCATGCGGTTGATAAAGTTCTGCTCGCTGGCATCCTTATCCACCTTTTCGTCAAAGTTCCAGGGCAGAATGCGCCCGCTGGCCTTGCGGACGAGCCATGTGTTCCGGCCGCCGTTTTCTTTCAGCGGGCCAACATAATACGGCACGCGGAAATCAAAAATGGAGAGGATCTTTTCCTGCACGGTCAGGCCGTCGGCATCCTGCTGGCGCAGCAGCGGCGTATAGGCTGCCGCCTGCTGCAGCAGCTGCTTCAGCTCCATGCGGTACAGCTGCTGCGGAATAACGCGGTTGTCCGCATCCCGCTGCTTGGGCAAAAAGGTGTATGCCTCCAGACGGGCCTGCATATCCGCCCAAAGCTTCTTATCCGCTTCGTCCATGTGTTCCGGCGGCACTTTGTCCAGCTCTTTTTTCAGTTCCTTGCGCAGATAGTCGCAGAAATCCTCTTTTTTGCAGCCCTTAAACTCATCCCATTCCTTTCCGCTTTTCTGGGCAGGCTTCACGGATTTGACGTTTTTTGTATAGCTGACATAGTTGGGAACACCCTTTTTGGCCACGCGGAAAATTTCGTCATAGCGCTGCGGGCAATATTTTTTGACAAACCGCTTCAAAAGGCGCAGATCAGCCCGGTGCTTTTCGTAAACCGCCACCTTGGCGAAGGAGAGAAGCTTTTCGCCATGCATGATGGATAGCAGCTTGGCGCCGTTGTGCACCGCCCGTAAATGGGTCAGCAGCTCGCCATCCTCGCCCAGCTCCGCCGCAATGCGCAGAAACTCCGTCTCGTCCATCTCCAGCGAGACGGAATCCGCCTCCTTGTATTCCTCCCTGCAGAACAGGTCGGCAGGCTTAACGGCGCCGCCCGCCAGCAGGCGCACCACGGCCTCCTCGCTGTAGGGAAAGCGCTCATTCTGTGCCGTTTTATCAAGCTTGCGGTCAAAAAGCTTCTCTTTGATGGCATCGGCCTTTTCCCGCACGCCAACATCTTTTTGCAAAATCTCGCACAGAAGCTGCGCCGCATTCGCCTTGTCGCACCAGGGAAGCGCCTGCCCCAGCCCGTCCAGATACTGCGTCAGCTCCTGATAGACCTTTTCAAAGTTGAGGATCTCCTCGATGTTGTCGTTTGGAATATCGTACAGAAAATGCCCGCGGTGGGCCACCAGCCAGGCGCACGCCAGATAGACCAGCCGAATGTCTTGCGGCTGCGTGCCGGTCATCAGCTGGCAGATCAGGTGATGGATGGTCGGGTATTGACGGTGGTATTCCTCATCGGTCAGGCCGGGGCCTGCGAAAAGCCGCACGCCAAAGGCTGCATCCGCACCCTGCAGAGCGCTTTGCTGGCGGCGGATGAAAAAGTTGGGGTCGACCCTGGCGATTTCGGGGGCGAACAGCTCCTGCAGCAGCTGCACCCGCTGCTGCCGACGGTCGATGCGCCGCCGGGCAGTGCGGTACGCCCGCCGTTCGGCCGCGCCGGTGGCCGCATCAAACAGCAGGCTGCCCCACATGGGCTCACCCTTATACTTTTGCAGCCGGTAGGCGGCATCCGTCACCGCATAGCCGACGGAATCGGTACCGATATCCAGCCCCAGATAGTATTCGCTGCCTTTTTTCATCTTGACAAAGCCCCCCTGTATTGGTTATAATGGCGGTGGATGAGCGATCATCCGCGAAATTACATTACGAGTTCAAATAAAAAAATTGCTTTCAAATCGCCGCTTCGGCGGTCGCACAGGTGTGCGCGGAAGGGCCTCCCGTTGGGAGGCCTTTTTTGTTTGGTTTTGAAAAAACCCTCATTTTGCCGGATAGTGATTGTTGATGAAGCATTTTTTTGTGAAAAATCTCTTGATTTGATTATATCATGTTTTGCCGTCGCAGGAAATACCTTTTTGCGGACTTTTGCGACAAAACTGCCGCCTGTCTTGAAAAAAGCGTTCGGGCCTGCCCGGATGGAGGGCAAAACGCACACAGGCAGACAGCCAGTGGGGAATAGCTGCAGCAAAGCTTGGAAACCACAAAAGCTGCCATTTTTTGCGGCGCGGCGGGCTGCTTTGCGATGCGGCAGCGGGCCGACCTTTGGCAAGGCCGCAGGCAGCTTTGCAGGGGCAGCCGTTTTCTTTTGGGCGGCAGAGAAGAGCGGCTTTGGGCCGCAGGACCGCGCAAAGTCGAAAAAGTTTGCCGACCATCTTGCAAACGCGGCCCCGCATGCTATAATAAAAGTGGTTTTCCGGCTGCCGGACGGCGGCTTTTTTCAAAAGAGGCGGTTAGCTTTTGCTAACTTTAGAATTTCCTGTGCACGCCGCGGCACCACGGCGGCTGCACGCTTTCAAAAGAAAACGGAGGTTCCCACATGAAGGTTTACTCGTTTGGCGAGGAGGGGCGGCCCTCCCTTCTTCTGCTGCCCGGCACCTGCTGCCACTGGAAAGGCAATTTTGGCCGGGTGCTGCCCCTGCTGCAGGAAAATTATCGGGTGCACTGCATCAGCTATGACGGCTTTGATGAGACCGAGCCGACCGAATTTTCCACCATGGAGGAGGAGACCGCCAAAATCGAAAGCTGGGTGCAGCAGCACTGCGGCGGCCGTGTGCGGGCGGCATATGGCTGTTCGCTGGGCGGGTCGTTTGTGGGGCTGCTGGCTGCACGGCGGAACATTCATATGGACTTTGGCATTTTAGGCAGCTCTGACCTTGACCAGGCCACGCCGTTTGCTGCCCGGCTGCAGACCGGGCTTCTGCTGCCGCTGCTGTACCCGTTTTTGCGCGATGGAGAGTTTTGCTCGCGCTTTCTGCGCAGCCGCATGGAAAAGCTGCTGCAGCACGACCCCGGCTATATCGGCGCGTTTCTGGAAATGCTGGGCGGGCCGCGGCCCTATCTCACCCCAAAAAGCTGCAAAAACCAGTTTTACTCCGATCTGGTCACCCCTCTGCCGGAAAAGATCAGTGTACCCGGCACCGAATTTCACATTTTCTACGCCCTGAAAATGGGCGAGAAGTATCGCCGCCGCTATGAGCAGCATTTTGCTCACCCCGTCATTCATGAGCAGGACCTGCAGCATGAGGAGCTGCTGGCCTGCTACCCGGAAAAGTGGACACAGCTGGTGCGTTCGATCATTGGCTGAACACCACCGCAGGACGCGGGGTATGATGCTTTCCATCTCAAGAGTTTTATCACACAAGCCGCATGTCGGCGTGGGCAGCACATCTGCATGGGCGGCGCGCCGATGCATTTTGTTAAAAATGCTTCGGCCCCCAGGGCAAACCAACACCCGCTGCCCGGCGTTGGCTTGCCCGCACACCACAAAGGACCCGACGCAAGCCGCCTGTGGGCGGCCCCCGCCGGGTCCTTTTTATTTTCGTTTTCTCGCATGAGAAAACATTTTCTGTAAGGAAAAGCATTTCCCGCATGGGAAAACATTTTCTGTAAGGAAAAGCACTTTCTATATGGAGAAACTTTTCTTGCATGAGGAAACATTTTTCATCCGGAAAAACATTTCGCGTATGGGCAAGGCGGTGCAGTCAATGGCCGGGTCGGTTTTACTGCACACGCCAGGCGTCAATGCACCCGGCCCGCACCGGCAAATGCACCGTGACCGTGCCTCCTTTTTTCAGCTCGGCACGCTCGCCCGTCAGAATATTGATCAGCACGCTGCCCGACAGCACGCCGGGCTGGGCCGCCAGCAGCACGCCATCCTCGCCGGTCGCATTTTCCGCAACCACCAGCTGGCCGCAGGGCGCATCCAACAGCGAGGCGGTCACGCCGTCGCGGTCGCCAGCCAGCACCGGCAGCAGCCCGGCACAGCGGCGCACCAGCGCGGCGGCCAGACGGGCGTTTTCGGTACAGCCGCGCTCGTACGCGTTGGCCAGCAGTGAGCCGATCCACACGGCCCTGCCATGCCCAAAGCGGTTTTCCGTAATGGCGGCGCTGCCGTCGGCAAAGGTTGCCAGCACATGGGCCGTTGTCGGCCGCAGCGCCTGATAAAAGTGGAAGCCCTGATAGGTTTGCTCCGCCATGGTGATGGGCAGCAGGCTGTTGTCATTGGCCTGCGCCCACTGGGCATCGTAGGCGTTGTGGAAGCTGGCTGCCGTTGTGACACGCAGCTCCTGCGCGCCGAACACCTCTTCAAACCCAAAGCCGGGCTGCTGCACGGTGTGCATGCCGTCGTCGCCCGAATAGCCGCCAAAGCAGCTTTCGGCGATCAGCGTGCCGCCTGCCGCCA
>CAKTAM010000030.1 GCA_934527255.1 uncultured Oscillospiraceae bacterium
GGCCAGCGCAGCCCTGCTGTGCATGGCATTGCAGACGCTGGGGGTGCCGGCGGTCTCGCTGACCGGCTGGCAGGCGGGCTTTTGCACCGATGGCCGCCATACCGGGGCCGTCATCCGACGGCTGGAGGTCGGCCGCATCCGGCGAGAGCTGGCGCAGGGCCGCGTTGTAGTGGCCGCCGGGTTTCAGGGCGTGGATGACAGCGGCGATATTACCACGCTGGGCCGCGGCGGCTCGGATACCAGCGCCGTTGCGCTGGCCTGCGCGCTGCACGCGTCGCAGTGCCTCATTTATACGGATGTCGACGGCGTGTATACGGCCGACCCGCGCCGGGTGCAGGGCGCGCGGCGGCTGAAAGAAATTTCGTTTGCCGAAATGCGCGAGCTTGCCGCGGCAGGCGCACAGGTGCTGCACGGCCGCAGCGTAGAGCTGGCGCACCGCCATGCGCTGCCGCTGACGGTGCTTTCCAGCCGCGAGCCCGGCCCCGGCACACTGGTGCGGGAAGACAGAGGGTTGGAGGCGTCCGCCGTCACCGGCGTGACGGCGGATGACCGTGTCAGCCTGCTGTGCATGGAGCTGACGCAGGCAGCCGCGGCACGGTCGGTTCTGCAGCGGCTGGCAGACGGCGGCGTTGCGCTTCAGCAGGTGTGGCAAAGCGCGGAGGAGCTGCGGCTGCTGATACCTGATGCGGCCGCCGCACAGGCGCAGAGCCTGCTGGAGGCGGTTTCGGCGGTGCACGCCTGCAGGCTTTGCGGTGATGTGGCCTGCCTGAGTGTGGTGGGCAGCGGCCTGCGCAGCGATGCAGCGGCCCTGCCGCGTCTGCTGCAGGCGCTGGAGACCGTCGGGCAGTACCCACAATGGCTTTCGGCGGGCGAAACGCGCATCAGCGTGCTGATCCCGCGGGCCCGGGTGCGGCAGGCGGTGCAAAGCGTACACGAAGCGTTTTTCCCTGCGGCGTGACGGCCGGTTTTGTTGCGGGCGGGCCTTTGGAAGCAGAGAAACGCGTGCCGAAGCCCCGCCCGCCGGGCACGGCAAACGCATCCAAAAGAAAGCGGCGCGGTTTTGCCGCCGGAAAAGGAGAAAAAAGGACAATGACGCAACGAAGAAGACGGTATCGCAGGCAAATTCGATGGGACAGGATCGGACTGGCGCTTTTGCTGCTGGCAGCGTTGCTGTTCGGTCTGATCAAGGGCATTGGGGCGCTGGTGCGGCACGCAAAAAGTAATGCGGCTTCGTCGGAGCCTGCTTCCTCTTCCTCCGGCGAGCCCGAGCCGATCGCGCCGGTGCAGCCGACGGTGGATCTTTCGCAGTGGAACCTGATACTGGTGAACGCTGACCATCCTCTGCCGGAGGACTATACCGTGACGACGGCAACGCTGACCAACGGCCTGCAGGTGGATGCCCGCATTCTGGATGATCTGGATGATATGGTAAAAACGGCGCGTCAGCAGGGCGTGGAGCTGCTGATCTGCTCCGCCTATCGGGACATTGCCTATCAGACAGGGCTGTACCAGAAAAAGGTAGCGGAGTATCTTGCGGCCGGGGAATCGCAGCAGTCGGCGGAGGCCAAGGCGGGCACGGTCGTGGCCCTGCCCGGCACCAGCGAGCACAACACCGGCCTGGCGGTGGATATTGTCACGCCGGAGTATCAGATGCTGGACGACGGATACGCCGAAACCGATGCCGGGCAATGGCTGGCGGCCCACGCGCCGGAATTCGGCTTCATTCTGCGCTACCCCAACGGCAAGGGCGATTATACCGGCATTATTTTCGAGCCGTGGCATTACCGGTATGTGGGGCGCGACTATGCCCGCACGATCACCGATTCCGGCCTGTGCCTGGAGGAATGGGTCGCCAGCCAGCAAAGCGCCGCCGCAGCGCCTGCGGCGGACAGCTCGGCGGCAAGCGACCCGTCGTCACAGGCTGCTGCCGACAGCAGCCAGCCCTGAAATAGAATACAGAAAAAAGGAACCGATATGGAACGAAAACAGATCCTGCCCGGCGTTGCGCTGACCAGCGCCCCGGCCGAGGCATTCAAGCGCTGCCGCGTCAGCCTGAACTTTCTTTTTCGCGGCGACCGCGCTACGGCCACGGGCTATGCTCTGCTGCCGCTGGTGATGGAACGCGGCTATGCCGCCTGCCCGGATATGACGCGCCTGTCGCGCCGTCTGGCGCGGCTGTACGGGGCCGAGCTTTCGGTCAGCGGCGGCACACTGGGGCCAAACCGCGTGCTGACGGTGGGCGTCAGCGGCATCCGCAATGAATACGCCGTCGGCGGCGAAGACCTGCTGGGCGAGTATCTGGAGCTGGTGTTCGGCATGGCCTTTGACCCGGATGCGGCCGACGGCGCATTTGACGCGCAGGCCGTCCGCATTGAAAAGGACAAGCTGCGCGAGCTGCAGCAAAGCGAGATCAACGACAAGCGCACCTACTGCCTGCGGCAGGCGCGCCGCCGGTTTTACGGCGACGATGTGGCCGGGCTGGAGCGGTACGGCTACGGGCAGGACCTTGATGCCATTACCCCGCAGTCGCTGTATGCCCTATGGCGGCAGATGGTCGAGACCGCCCGGCTGGAGGTCGTGGTACTGGGCGCGCCGGTGCAGCCGGTCGAACAGCGCCTGCGCGCCGTGCTCTCGGCCCGGCGTGCCCCTGCGGGGCTGAACCGGCCGCATCCCATGCCGCTTCGTCCCGTTCTGGCCTGCAGCGAGCCTGTCAGCGCCGTGCAGGGCAAGCTGTGCATGCTGTTTACCATGGATGCGGCCCTGCCTCCGCAGGAGCTTTCCAAAATGCGCATGGCGGTGGCGCTGCTGGGCGGGGTACCCACCAGCCGCCTGTTTATGAACGTGCGCGAAAAGCAAAGCCTCTGCTACTATTGTTCGGCGGCCTATTCTCAGCTGAACAGCTGCCTTTCCATTGACAGCGGCGTGGCCTTTGCCGATGCCGACCGGGCGCGTGACGCCATTCTGGCCGAGATAGAAAAGCTCATTCACGGCGAGCTTCCCGAAAAGGAGCTGCAGGAGGCCCGCCGGTACCTGTGCTGCGCGCTGGAAAGCGTGGGCGACAGCCTGCCCGCCATGGAAAACTGGCTGATGGGCGAGATCAGCCGCGGCACGCTGGATACGCCCGCGCAGGTGATGCAGCAGCTGCAGCAGGTCACGGCGCAGGATGTCCGCGATATGCTGCGGCACTTCAGCCTGTCGGTGGTGTATACCTTGAGCGAAGGAGGTCAAAGCCATGAATGAAGCGGCACTGCAGCGCCTGAAGCAGGAGATGACCCCTCAGTGCTTTGTGCTGGCAAACGGCCTGACGGTATTGGTGTGTGAAATGCCGCAGTTCAAGGGGGTGCATGCGGTATACGCCACGCGCTTTGGCTCGGCCGACCGCACGTTTTCGCTGGATGGCGAGACCGTCACCCTGCCGGATGGTGTTGCGCATTTTCTGGAGCATAAAATGTTTGAGGATGCCGACGGCAACGATGCCTTCGAGCTGTTTGCCCAGACCGGCGCGGCGGCCAACGCGTTTACCTCCTTTGACAAGACCTGCTATCTGTTTACGGCGACGGCCGAGATCGACCGCAGTCTGGATATCCTGCTGGATTTTGTCTCGCACCCCTATTTTACCGAGCAGACGGTCGCCAAGGAGCAGGGCATCATCGCGCAGGAGATCCGCATGTATGAGGACAGCCCGGAGTTCCGCATGATGTTCGGGCTGCTCAATGCCCTGTATCAGAATTGCCCGGTGCGGGCGGATATCGCCGGTTCGGTGGAGAGCATCTCCCACATTACTCCGCAGCTTCTTTACCGCTGCTGTGAGGCTTTCTATACCCCGCAGAACATGGTGCTGAGCGTGGCGGGCAACGTGACGGCACAGCAGGTGCTGGATGCCTGTGCCCGAGCGGATATTCCGGCCAGACCGCACCGCGTGCAGCACCTGCCGCAGCCGGAGCCCGCCGAGGTATACCGGGCGCACACCTCGTTTTCCATGCAGGTGGCGCAGCCCATCTGGGGCATCGGCTATAAGGCGGCGGCCGCGCTGGGCGGCACCGTTCGCGGCGAGCTGCTGTGCGATTTCATCACCGAGCTTCTGGCGGGGGATACCTCGCCGCTGTACCGCCGCCTGTATGACGCCGGGCTGATCAACGGCGGCTTTTCCGGCGAATATCTTTCCGGTCTGGGGTACTGCAGTCTGATCTTCGGCGGCGAGACCCGCGACCCGCAGGCCCTGCAGCAGGCATTTCTTGCCGAGGTCGAGCGCCTGTGCCGCGAGGGCGTCGACCGGGAGCAGTTTGAATGCACCCGCAACCAGATGCTGGGCGCCTCCATCATGGCGCTGGAAAGCATCGAGGATGTCGCGCTGGATCAGGCCGCGGTCTGGCTGCGCGGCCGCACCCTGTATGACGAGGTGGAGGCGCTGGCCGCCCTGCGGCCGGAGGAGGTGGACGCGGCGCTGCCCGATATGCTGAACCGGGCGTTCAGCTCGACCATCCTCATCACCCCGGCCAAGACCCCCAAAGGTTGAGAGCAGCCTGGCTGCGGCAATCCGTTACCCGCCGCGGCCGGACGCATACGAAAGGAACAAACCGTTATGAGCACTACTGTTACATTTCCCGGGCTGGGGCTGGAATTCGCCATCAGCCGGGTGGCCTTTACCGTTTTCGGCATGGAGGTCTACTGGTACGGCCTCATCATTGCCACGGGCCTGTTGGCGGGCTTTCTCATCGCGTATGCAAAAGCCAAAAAGTTCGGCATTGATTCCGACCGCATGACGGATGTCATTCTGGTGACAACGGTTTTGGCGGTTTTGTGCGCCCGCATCTATTACGTTGTGTTTTACCCGGGCGATTATGATACTCTGGGTAAAATACTGAACCTGCGGGATGGCGGCCTTGCCATTTACGGCGCGGTGCTGGGGGCGTTTTTCTTCGGCTGGTTGATGTGCCGCCTGCGCCGTGTTCCGGTGCCGGCCATGTTTGATTTGACGGCGATCGGCTTTTTGGCCGGGCAGGCCATCGGCCGCTGGGGCAACTTTACCAATCAGGAGGCGTTCGGCACCAATACCACGCTGCCGTGGGGAATGTACAGCGCCCGCACCGAGGCATACCTGCGCGGCGTCGCCGGAGAGCTGGCCGCACAGGGCGTTGTGGTGGATCCCACCGCGCCGGTGCATCCTACCTTTGTGTACGAATCGCTGTGGTGCCTGCTGGGGCTGGTGCTGCTGCTGTGGTATTCCAATCACCGTCGCTATGACGGCGAGCTGGTGCTGCTGTATGTGGCATGGTATGGGGCCGAGCGCTGTGTGGTCGAGGGGCTGCGCACCGATAGCCTGATGTGGGGCTCGCTGCGCGTCAGTCAGGTGCTGGCAGGCGTCAGCTGTGCGGCCGCGCTGGTCGCATGGGCCATAGGCCGCCGCCGCGCCAAACGGCGTGCGGCAGCGGGGCTGCCCACGCTGGCCTACCAGCGGGTGTGCGCCGCACAGGAGGCCCGCACCCGGTATGAATTGGCCATAGGCCGCCGTCAGGCAGCCATGAACGCCGCCGCCCAGAAGGCGGCAGCCGATGCCGCTCCGCAGACCGATACGGCGCAGCAGGAGGAGCCGACCGTATGAGCCACGCACAGCTGATGGACGGCCGCTATTGGGCGGCGCATATCCGCGAACGGGTCCGGCAGGGGGTGCAGGCACTGGGCCGCCCCTGTAAGCTGACGGTGCTGCTGGTGGGGGAGAACCCCGCCAGCGCCGTGTATGTGCGCGGCAAGCAAAAGGACTGTGCCGAATGCGGCATTCAGTCGGAGCTCCTGCGTTTTCCGGCAGACGTTACCCAGCAGGCGCTGCTGGCGGCCGTGCGTCGCTGCAATGCGGATAAATCAGTCAGCGGCATTCTGGTGCAGCTGCCGCTGCCGCCCGCACTGGATGCCGACGCCGTTATGGAAGCGATCGACCCGGCCAAGGATGTGGACGGCTTCCACCCCGTTAACATTGGCCGCCTTTGGCTGGGGCAGCCGGGCTTTGTGCCCTGCACCCCGGCGGGCTGCCTGTACCTGCTGCAAAAGTGCGGTGTGCCGCTGGGCGGCCGCCGCGCCGTGGTGCTGGGGCGCAGCAGCATTGTAGGCAAGCCCATGGCGGCGCTGCTGTGCGCGCAGAACGCCACGGTGACGCTGTGCCATTCGCAGACCGAAGAGCTGGCGGCCGTTTGCCGCACCGCCGATATTCTGGTGGCAGCCGTCGGGCGGCCGCGCTTTGTGCAGCCGCAGATGATCAAGCCCGGGGCTGCCGTGCTGGATGTCGGCATCAACCGTCTGCCGGACGGTTCGCTGTGCGGCGACGTGGATTTTGAGCAGGCGGAGGGCATTGCCGGTTGGATCAGCCGTGTGCCGGGCGGCGTCGGGTTGATGACCCGTGCCATGCTGATGGCCAACACCCTGCGGGCCGCCGCGCTGGCCGCAGGCTGTCCGCAGCTGGCCGAAGGGGTACTGGAGTAAGGCGCAGCATCTTGACAGAATGCCTGATCGCTTCGGCGCGGCCGCGGGCTTTTTAACAGGGCTCATCCACGGTTTTTTCCGTGACCGGCTGCCGTGTGAAGCAGGGCATCGTCGGCTTTTGTGTTGCGGCCGCTTGCTGTCGGAAAAAAGAATGCTGCCTGTACAGGGTGGGGTTTCGCGGGCACAGGGCTCTGCATTGTCCGCCGGGCGCTTTTCCGTGCGCCTGCCTGCAGGGCGGCTTTTGAAAAAAGAACGATCAAAAAACGGTTCGTGAGAGCTTCTCACGAACCGTTTTTGCTGTCAGAGGGAAAAACCGGCCGCACAGCGGCGCGCCGCAGCAGAGGTAAAGCCGGTCGCAGACGGCGGACGGGCGGCTGCAGGGGCAGAAATCCGGGCGCGGCGGTAAAGCACAGAGCGACGGCGCATAAAACGCTCCGCACCTGGAACGCCGGCGTGCTGTACAGGACGGGGCAAACGCCCGGAAAGCCTTACAGCAAAAAGCGAATGGGGCGGCTGACCACGCGCATGACGGCATACAGTAGCCGACGCCCAAGCGGTAGCGCAGGCGGCGCATAAAGCGGCCCGGCCGTGGCGGTGCCGTCCGGCTGTACGCACAGGCTGGCAGCCTGCAGCTGCGCTGCGGCGGCACGCAGCTGCGCGTTCAGGGCGGGGCAGTCGACCGCCAGCATCAGTTCGGTATCCAGATACGCGCTGCGCATATCCAGATTGAACGATCCCACCACCGACAGCCGGTCGCCGATCAGCACCGTTTTGGTATGGCTGGAGCGCTCGCCTGCATACTCGTACAGGGTCAGGCCGTGCTGCAGCAGCGTCTGCTTCTGGTTCAGATAATCCACACAGCCAAACAGGTTGGCCCCCGTCTGCACCGAGTTGGTCAAAACGGAAATTTGTCCGCCCGCCTGCCGCAACGCTTCCAGGTCGGCATACATCTCCCGGCTGCAAATGGCGTACGGCGTCTGGATCAGCACCTCCGGCGCGCCCTGCATCAGGGCGCACAGCTGGGCCCACAGCGCGGGTGTTTTGTTTTCGGCCTGTATGGGGTTGCTCAGCAGGGTGATGCGGTTGGCGGGCAGGGTCAGGGCGGCCCAGTCCGGCGTATCGGCAGAAAGCATCTGCTTTTGGGCAAGCGCGTGCAGCTCTTCGGCTGTCTGCTGCGTTTGCCGGGTGCTGCGGCAGGTATAAGGTCGGCATTCCTCCAGTGCCCAGACGCTTTCAAAATAGCGGCGCAGCTGCTGCAGCGAACCGTCCGCGTCCGCCTGCCGCTGCCACACCAGCAGCTCGCGGTCGATGCTGGCACCGGAGGCGTTGGTCAGAAACCTATCGTAGGTGTTGCGCCCGCCCAGCAGATAAACGCTGTCATCCACCACCAGATATTTGTCGTGCAGGCGGGTCTGGATGCGCCAGGGCCGCAGCAGGTCGACCGGGGCATACTGCCGCACCTGTATGCCCGGCTCGGCAGCCAGCGCGTGCCACCAGCGGCTGCCGATCAGGTCCAGCAGCGCGTTGAAGCCATCCACCAGCACGCGCACCTGTACGCCGCGCTCGGCGGCGTCTGTCAGCGCGGCCATTACGGCGCGGCCGGTCGCGTCGTCCTTCAGCTCAAAGGTAGAAAACAGTATCTCCCGCTGCGCGCTGCGGATCATCTGCAGGCGCAGCTGCAGCGCCTGCTCGTTGTCCTCAATGCAGGCGACCTGCTCCGCAGCCTTGCCCGGCTGCAGGCACTCCGCGGCCAGAAAATCCTCCGGCAGGGCTTCGGCGGTCGGGGCATGGTGCATCAGCGGCAGCGTGGCGCCCAGAAGCAGGTACAGTGCCGCGGCTGCCAGCAGCCAGCCAACGGCTCGCCGCAGGCGTTTCCCTCGTGTCATCAAAGCAGTTCTCCTTTCCGTTTGGATCAGGCAGGGAGGCAGATGCGGTGAATGCGGCCCGCCCGGCGGCTGAAAACGATCAACCTCAGCATACCCCCGGATTGTGAAGCGGATATGAATATCCGCTGCCATTCATAAAAAATTCATAACTGCATGGATATGCTTCGGCCCGGGGGTTGTGCGGGAAAAAACTCTTTCCGGTTTCGGCACATTCGGCGTTGCGCGGCGGCGGGCTTTGTGCTAAAATAAACATGATTATAATGCATTGGCCGGGGCAGGGCTGCAGGCGCTGCCGTCGGCCGGGTCGGCGGCTGCCGCAGCTTTGGCAAAGGGCAGCCGGTTGGACAAAGCACGGAAAACGAAGCATCGTTTGGAAAGGAACGGCATATGGAAAACGAAAAACGCATCCCGAAGCGCAGCGAGGTTCCCGTGGAGGACACCTGGCGGCTGGAAGATTTTTATGCGACCCCGGAGCTGTGGGAGGAGGACGCCGCCGATATGGCAAAGCTTCCCGCTCAGCTGTCGGCGTTTGCCGGGCATTTGGGCGACAGCGCCGCTATGCTGCTGGCGTGGTTTCAGAAGATGGATGAGGTCTCGCTGCGCAGCGAGCGGCTGATGGGCTATGCCATGCAGCTGGCGGACACCGACCTTGGCAACAGCGCGCACCAGGCACGCAAGGGCAAGGGTATGGGCCTGATGGTCGCCATACAAAGCGCGGCCTCCTTTGCCAACCCCGAGCTGATGGCCATTCCGCAGGAAAAGCTGGACGCCTTTTATAAGGAAGAGCCCGCGCTGGAGGGCTACCGCCACGCGATCGAGGAAATCTGCCGCCGCCGCGCCTATGTGCTGAGCCCGGCGGAGGAAAAGCTGCTGGCTGCCGCAGGCGAGGTGGCCGAGGCCCCCAGCAATATCGGCGGCATTTTCCGCAACGCTGACCTCAAATTCCCGGATGTGGTGGATCGGGACGGCACGGCGCATCCGCTGACGCAGGGCATGTATATCCCCTATATGGAAAGCAGCGACCGAGATCTGCGCCGCCGTGTGTTCGAGACCTTCTATCACACCTTTGCGCAGCACGAGGGCCTGTCCGCCTCCATTCTGGATGCGCAGGTCAAGCAGCTGACCTTCTTTGCACGTGCCCGCGGCTACGCCAGCAATCTGGAGGCCTCGCTGGATGAGACCAACGTACCCACGGCCGTGTATCACAACCTGATCGAGACGGTGCACCGTCATATGCCCACCATGTATCGCTACATGGCGCTGCGCAAAAAGCTGCTGGGCGTGGACGAGCTGCACATGTACGACCTGTACAACCCCATTGTGACCGAGGCGGATGAAAAGATCACCTACGAGCAGGCCAAGCAGGCCGTGCTGGAGGCCGTCCGCCCGCTGGGAGAGGATTACGGCGCCGTGGTGCGCGAAGCGTTTGCCAACCGCTGGATCGACGTGTGGGAGAATGAGGGCAAGCGCGGCGGCGCTTACTCCAGCGGCGCAGCGCGTCCGCATCCGTTCATCCTGCTCAACCATAAGGAGACGCTCAACAGCCAGTTTACACTGGTGCACGAGATGGGCCACACCATGCACAGCTATCTGTCCATGAAAAACCAGCCCGTCGCCTACTCCAGCTATGTGATCTTTGTGGCCGAGGTCGCCAGCACCTGCAACGAGGTGCTGATGATGCAGAACCTGCTGGGCAAAACGACCGACCGCACCCGCCGCGCCTACCTCATCAACTATTTCCTCGAACAGTTCCGCACCACGCTGTACCGTCAGACCATGTTTGCCGAGTTTGAGCTGAAGATCAACCAGCTGGGCGAGGCCGGGGAAAGCCTGACGGCCGAGACGCTCAACAAAATTTATTATGATCTCAACCGCCTGTATTACGGCGACGGCATGGTGGTCGACAACGAGATCGGCGGCGAATGGGCGCGCATCCCGCACTTCTTCTACAACTTCTATGTGTTCCAGTATGCGACCGGCTTCTCGGCTGCCATTGCGCTGGCCATGAAGATCCTCAAGGAGGGTGAGCCTGCGGTGAAGAACTACCTCAAGTTCCTGTCCTCCGGCTGCAGCACCGACCCCATCAGCCTGCTGAAGATCGCCGGTGTGGATATGGCCTCTCCGGCCCCGATCGATCAGGCTTTGCAGCTGTTTGACGAGCTGATCACCGAGATGGAAGAGCTGCTGCAATAAGTACGCGGCCTGCAAACCGAAAACCAGAGACAGAAAAGCGGGGAAGGCCCCCGCTTTTTTGCGCCGACGGCCGCCGGGCGGCGCGGAGGAAAGGAGCCTGCAATGCGCGAGCAGAACGAGGCCGGGTATTATCTGATGACCGAGCTGCAGGGCCGTGTGGAGCTGGCGGCCGACTACCCCGGCTATGAGCATTTTCATCCCTTTTGGGAGCTGCTGTGGGCCGATGCGCCGGTACGGCTGAGCTGGCAGGGCGGCAGCCGCAGCACGCGCGCGGGGCTGGTGCCCGCGGGGCTGGTGCACCGTGTGGCAGGCGATGGACGGCCTTGCAGGCTGCTGTATATCGGGTTTCGCTTTCCGGATGGCAGCCTGCCGCAGGGCGAGCGTCTGTCGCCGCTGCCGGTGCGGCTGCCCACGCTGGATGCCGCCGCCGAAGAGCTGTTGGCACTGCCGACGCAGGACTTTTTTGCCGCCCGCGGCGAGGTGCTGACGCTGCTGGCAGAGGTGCTGCAGCAGCTGCCGCTTTCGCAGCCGCCGGGCGGCCGCAGCAGCGCGCTGGCCGAAAAGATCCGCCAGCTGTGCGGCCCTTACTGCCACTATACCGTGCGCCAGATGGCGGGCATGCTGTACCTGACCCCCAACCACATCAGCGACGTTTTCCGGGCCGAGACCGGGCTGCGCATCAAGGAATACCAGACGCTGGTGCGTATGGAGGAGGCGCTGCGGCTGCTGGTTTCGACCGCGCAGCCGGTGGCAGAGATCGCCGCGCGGCTGGGGTACGCCAATCCCTCTTACTTTATCCGCTGCTTCGAGCAGCGCTATCACTGCACGCCGGGGGCCATCCGGCAGGCGGGCGGCATTCCTGCTGTCGGGGCACAGCGTGCACAAAAGTGCAAGGAGCATACGGTTCTGTGAACGTTTTGGGGCTTGCATTCCCAAAAAGATTTCAGTATAATGATATACTGGGTAAAGGTTCGAGTAACCTATTTTAATCTGGCTTGAAGGAGGACTTGGAATGGAAACTCCAAGCGTGGCGACCGTCGTTATTGTCGGCTTTGGTCTGGTATTGGCGATCCTGGTCGTTCTGGTGTTGATCTTGAATGCGGAAGGCGCTATTTTCGCATCCATTGACCGTAAAAAGGCGGCAAAGGCCAAGGAAGTGGCGCAAAGCGCGGCCGTGGTGCCTGCCGCGCCCGCCCCGGCAGCCCCGGTGATCGAAAGCGGCATCCCCGCCGAGGTCGTCGCGGCCATTGCGGCGGCTGTGGCAGCCATGGACGGCGGCAAGTATACCCTGCGCTCTCTGACCCGTAAAAAGGACGGCCGCAGCCCGTGGAACGTGGCGGCAACCGTTTCGTACACACAGCCGTTCTGAGCAAGGGAGGAGAAAACCGTCTTATGTTTGAAGCAATCAAGGAGATCCTGGCCAGCATCTGGAGCAATTCCGGCTTTGCGGCCATTTTCGGCAATTTTCTGGACGGCGGCTATAAGTATCTGATCATGATCTGCATCGCCTGCGTGCTGCTGTATCTGGCGATCGTCAAAAAGTTCGAGCCGCTGCTGCTGCTGCCCATCGCGTTTGGCATGCTGATGGCCAACCTGCCCTGGGGCAACATCATCCATATGGAGTTTTTCATCACCGAGACCGGCCACCCAGACTATGGGCGCGTGCTGGCGGAGGGCGGCCTTGCCGATATTTTGTACTGCGGCGTGAAGCTGGGCGTGTACCCGCCGCTGATCTTCCTCGGCATCGGCACCATGACCGATTTCAGCTCGTTGATCTCCAACCCCAAAAGTCTGCTGCTGGGCGCTGCCGCGCAGCTGGGCATTTTCGCTACTTACGCCGGGGCCATGGGCCTGAGCGCGCTGGGCACCAAGTTCGGCATCAGCTGGCTGCAGTTCACCGCGCAGGAGGCCGGTTCCATCGGCATCATCGGCGGTGCGGACGGCCCGACGGCCATCTTTGTTACCAGTAAGCTGGCGCCGCATCTGCTGGGAGCCATCGCCGTGGCGGCGTACAGCTATATGGCGCTGGTGCCCATCATTCAGCCGCCTATCATGAAAGCGCTGACCACCAAAAAGGAGCGCGCTATCGTCATGAAGCAGCTGCGCCCTGTTTCCAAAACGGAAAAGATCCTGTTCCCCATCATTGTAACGCTGCTGGTTTGCCTCATCCTGCCGGATGCTACCCCGCTGGTCGGCATGCTGATGCTGGGCAACCTGATGAAGGAATCCGGCGTGGTCGAGCGCATCACCAAGACCGCAGGCAACGAGCTGATGAACATCATCACCATCTTCCTGGGCTTCTCGGTCGGCTGCACCACCAATGCCGATACGTTCCTCAACGGTAAGACCATCCTCATCATCTGCCTGGGCCTGATCGCGTTCAGCTTCGGCACTGCCGGCGGTGTGCTGTTCGGCAAGCTGATGTGCTGGGCCACCCATGGCCAGATCAACCCGCTGATCGGCTCGGCCGGTGTGTCGGCTGTGCCGATGGCGGCCCGCGTCAGCCAGAAGGTCGGCCAGGAGGAGAACCCCACCAACTTCCTGCTGATGCACGCAATGGGCCCCAACGTGGCCGGTGTTATCGGCAGCGCCGTGGCGGCCGGTATCCTCATCAACATTCTGGGCTGATCAGCTGTGCAGGGGCTCCTGCCTGAAAGGGGCGGGAGAACCGGGCCGGGCAGGTATGCCCGGATACGGTGTATCCGTTGGCTGCCCGGCACAGGGCGTCAGTGTCCAATCAACAATGGGGCGCCGCAGAGGCCTTCGGGCTTTTGCGGCGCTTTTCCTGTATGCCGCGCGGTGTTTGCCGCACCTGCGGCGCTCCGGCGGCCGCGGAATGATCTGGGGGCAGCGCCTGCGGCCGATGCTTTCAACCGGGCGGTACAATGCAAAGGGCGGCCGCCTTGCGCTGCGGCGCGTGCGCCGCGCTGCAGGCAGTTGGCGCGCCCGTAAGGCAGGGGACAAGGCGGCCTCCCCAAAAAGCGGAAAGGTACCGCCCTTACGGGCTTGACGCGGCGAAAAAACTTTGCTATACTGTAGCCGAAACCAAAGAAGCCGCCCCTGCGGGGCGGCTTCTTTTCGGCAGAGGTTAGCCAAAACTAACCGCAAAGAGCATCCGGCGGCAGCCGGGAAAGGAGCAGATACCATGTGGAAAATTACCATTCAGGTCAGCGGTATGATGTGCGGCATGTGTGAAAGCCATATCAACGATACCATCCGGCGCACCTTTTCCGTCAAAAAGGTAACGTCCTCCCACACGAAAGGGCAGACGGTCCTTGTAACACAGGAGGATATTCCGGATGAAGCCCTGCGCGAGGCCATCGTGCAGACGGGATATGAACCGGGGGCCATCACCCGTGAGCCGTACGTCAAAAAAGGGCTGTTCTCGTTCGGTCACTGAAAAAAAGCGCCGGGCCGCCGTAAAAAGGCAGCCGGGCGTTTTTGCTGCGGGCGCGCAAGGGGCATCGGCCCAAAAGCGGGCGGCGGTTAAAAATGTGCAAAACGGCTTTCTTTTTTTGCGCGGCCGTGCTATAATATTTCTATTCACTGCAAAGGCCCGCTGTGCGGCTGGCGTATATTCGGCCGCGCAGTTTTTTTGCGTATAGAAACGGGCACAGGCGCAGTGCGGGCCGGGCCGCTGACCCGGCGGCAGGGCGCTTTGCAGGGCCGCAGCGCGGCTTTTGTGCTGCCCGTGGCCGCCCGGCGGCCCTGCAATACAGGTGAGGTGTTTCATGAACGATTCGTTGCTTTCCACATTTCCGGCGCTGCGGCGGGCTTATATTGAAAGCCGCTTCGGCCGCCTGAACGACCGTCAGAAGGAGGCGGTCTTTTTTGGCGCGGGGCCGCTGCTGCTGCTGGCCGGTGCGGGCAGCGGCAAAACGACGGTGCTGGTCAACCGTATTGCCAATCTGGTGTTGTATGGTGACGCCTATGTCAGCGATGCCGTCAGCGGCGACGTTACCGCGCAGGATATTGCCGAGCTGCAGGCCCTGCTGACCTACCCTGACCGTTCGCCCTCGCCGCGCATGCAGCAGCTGCTGCGGGTGGGCGGCGTGCAGCCTTACCACATTCTGGCCATCACGTTTACCAATAAGGCGGCGGGCGAGCTGAAAAGCCGTCTGGCCGCCATGCTGGGCGAGGCCGGGCAGGATGTGCAGGCCTCCACGTTCCACTCGGCCTGCGTGCGCATTCTGCGCCGCAGCGGCGAGCTTCTGGGCTACCCCAAAAGCTTCACCATCTATGATACCGACGATGCACAGCGCGCCATGAAAGAGGTCTACAAGACGCTGCACATCGACGATAAATTTTTGCCGGTCAAATCGGCGCTCAACGCCATCGGCCGTCTGAAGGATCAGATGGTCTCGCCCCAGCAGGCAGCCGAGCAGCAGGGCAGCGACCCGCGTACCCGGCTGGTGGGGCAGGTGTACGCCGCCTATCAGCAGCGGCTGAAAAGTGTCGGCGCGATGGATTTTGACGACCTGATTTATCAGACGGTGCGCCTGTTCGAGCAGTTCCCGGAGGAGCTGGCGACCTATCAGCGCAAGTTTCGTTATGTGTTGGTGGACGAATATCAGGATACCAGTCATGCCCAGTTCCGCCTGGTCGAGCTGCTGGCCTGTGCGCACCGCAACGTCTGCGTTGTGGGCGACGATGACCAGAGCATCTACCGCTTCCGTGGGGCTACCATTGAAAACATCCTCAATTTCGAGACCCAGTTTCCCGGGGCGAAGGTCATCCGGCTGGAGCAGAACTATCGCTCCACCTCCAACATTCTGGGGGCGGCCAACAGCGTGATCGCCAACAACACCGGCCGCAAAGGCAAGACCCTGTGGACCAGCAACGGCGACGGCGCAAAGGTCATTCATTTTGAGGCCGAAAACGAGACGGATGAGGCCCAGCATGTGGCGCGCAGCATTGCCGACCATGTGGCGGCGGGCGGCCATCTGCGCGACTGCGCGGTGCTTTACCGCATGAACGCACAGTCCGGCCCCATCGAAACCTATTTTGCCCGCGCCGGGCTGCCCTACAAGATCATCGGCGGCCACAAGTTCTATGACCGAAAAGAAGTCAAGGATATGTTGGCCTACCTGAGCATTCTGGCCAACCCGCAGGATGATCTGCGGCTGGCGCGCATCATCAACGAGCCCGGCCGGAAGATCGGCGCGGCCACGCTGGATACGCTGGCGCAGCTGGCCCAAAAGGAAAACGTCTGCCAGCTGGAGATCGTCTCCCGCGCGGGCAGCTATCCCGAGCTGTCGCGCGCCAGCCGGGCGCTGGCAGGCTTCTGGGAGATTTATGCCCGCCTGCGCGAGGCCGCCGAGCAGCTTCCGCTGGAGCAGCTGCTGGGCGAGGTGCTGGAGGTCTCCGGCTATCGTGCCATGCTGGAGGCGCAGGGCGAGGAGGGGCAGACCCGTCTGGAAAACATCGGCCAGCTGATGACCTCTATGAAGACTTATGCGGACGCACAGGCCGAACAGGCCACGCTGGCGGGCTTTCTGGAAGAGACCGCCCTCATCACCGATCTGGACACCTATGATGAAAACGCTGACCTTGTTGTGCTGATGACGCTGCACGCCGCCAAAGGGCTGGAATTTCCGTATGTGTACATCATCGGCATGGAGGAGGGCATTTTCCCCAGCGATATGAGCAGCTTTTCCAAAGAGGATCTGGAGGAGGAGCGCCGTCTGTGCTATGTGGGCATCACCCGCGCCAAAAAAGAGCTGCAGCTGTGCAGCGCGGCCTCCCGCATGATCTTCGGGCAGACCAGACGCAACCGGCCCTCCCGCTTTTTGGGCGAGATCGACGCCCGCTGCATGGAAGAACAGGAAAGCGATACCCGCGCCCAGATGCGGCAGGCCCGCAGCGATTGGGGCGACTGGGGCGCACAGAACGCCGGTGCATCCGGCTATGGATATACAGGAGGTGGACTGCGTATGGCAGCCAATGAAAGCAATCGTTCGTTCGGGGGCGGCAGCGCCTCCGCTTCCGCTTCGGCGGGCCGTTCGGAGCAGGGTGAATTTTCCATCCGCAGCGCTTACGAGCGCGGCAGCCGCCGCTCCGGGGCATTTACCCCGGCCGACAGCTTTGTCAGCCGTTCGTCGCTGGTAAGCGAGGCGGCCGCGGCAGCCGGGGCGGCAAAGGCTTCGGCCGGGGCGGCCAAAAGCACGGCAGGCGGCAAGTTTGCCGCGGGCGACCGTGTGCAGCATAAGGTGTTCGGCGTGGGTACCGTGGTTTCGGTGACGCCGGTGGCCGGTGATATGCTGGTAGAGGTGCAGTTTGAAAAAGGCATCAAAAAAATGATGGCAAACTATGCCCCGCTGACAAAGGCGGAGTAAGCCGGGCCATTTTGGCGCGGAGGCCGTTGGCCGGGGCTGCGGTGCCTGGACAGCGGCAGAAAAGAGGAGCGTTATGCAGGGAAAACTGATCACCATCGAGGGGCTGGACGGCTCCGGCAAGGGCACGCAGACCCGCCTGCTGTTCGAGGCGCTTTCGGCGCGGGGGCTGCCGGTGCGCAAGGTCTCCTTTCCGCGGTATGAAAGCGATTCCAGCGCGTTGGTGCGCATGTATCTTTCCGGCGCTTTCGGCGAAAAGCCGGGGGATGTCAACGCCTATGCCGCATCCGCTTTTTTTGCGGTGGATCGGTTCGCCTCCTACCGGCAGGACTGGCAGTCGTTTTATGCGCAGGGCGGCATTGTTTTGGCCGACCGCTACACCACGGCCAATGCGGTGCATCAGTGCTCCAAGCTGCCGCAGGAGGAATGGGATGCCTTTCTCACCTGGCTTTCGGATTTTGAATATACCAAGCTGGGCCTGCCCGCGCCGGATGCCGTGTTCTTTCTGGATATGTCGCTGCAGGTCAGCCAGCGGCTGATGACCGGCCGCTATCAGGGCTGCGAGGCCAAAAAGGATATTCACGAAAAGGACGTTGCCTATCTGGCGCGCAGCCGTCAGGCGGCGCTGTACTGTGTGCAGCGGCTGGGCTGGCGGCAGGTGCGCTGCGACGACGGCAGCACGCCTTTCCCGGTGGAGGATATCCACGCGCAGCTGCTGGGGCAGGTGCAGGCGCTGCTGTAAAGGCCCGGCCCTGGCAAAAATGTCGGCCCGCAGAAGCAGCGGGCCAAAAAGGAGGCGATGTGCCATGATACGAAAAGCGGCGGCGCAGGATCTGCCCGCGTTGGCGCGGCTGGAAAACGAGGCCTTCGGCGATGACGAGCCGCTTTGTCGGCTGCTGCTGGAGACCTTTGCCGGTTGGGAGAACGTCTGGCTGGAGGAGCAGGACGGCCGCCCTGTTTCCATGGCGCTGACGGTGCCGGTAACGCTGGGCGGGGTAAACGGCGCATATCTGTATGCGCTGGCCACGGCGAAGGAGCGCCGCGGGCAGGGCCATATGACCGCCCTGATCGAGCACCTCAAGCAGGTGGGCCGCGATTGCGGGTGGGCTTTTCTGTGCCTGATCCCGGCCGGGGCCGAGCTGGCGGCCTATTATGCCGCGCGCGGGTTTGAGCCGTTTTTTTACCGGCAGGCCTATCGCGTGCCCATCCGCCGCA
>CAKTAM010000031.1 GCA_934527255.1 uncultured Oscillospiraceae bacterium
TTTGGGGTTCAGTTTTTCAGCTGGCGGCCCAGCTGGTTGGCGCCGGTGGCGGCCAGGCCGCTGACAATGCCCACGGCGACGGCCGTCAGGCCGTCGGCAGCGGGGTAATCGGCCACCAGGTACAGGCCTGCAATGCCCAGCAGCCCGCCCAACAGGCCGCAGATGCTGGGCAGCCATTTGTTGGGCAGCGGGGTCTGCTTGACAATTTCGGCCGCCAGATAGCAGATGACGGTAATGCCGCTGACACTGGCCAGCCCCAGAACGGAAAATTCCTGCATGTGTGCGCTCCTCCTTGTTCCTACGCTTTTTTCAAGAGATCCTCTGTGAAAGATCTTCCGCGCACGGATCCCGCAGCTGCGGGGCTCCCTGCGGGCGGGTCACTCCTTTTCGGTGCGGATGGGCAGGGCCTGCACCCGGCGGTACAGCTGCGTGCCGGTGCCGTTGCCGCCCAGCGCGTGGTAAGCGCTGTAAACGCAGTCGAGGTTCTGCAGTGCCTGCGCGCCGATCGCGCCCGCGGCCAGATACTCGCTGCAGCGGCCGTACAGGCGGTCGTGCAGAATGGCCAGCAGGCCCTGACGCAGGGCATCCTCCTGCGCGATGTGCTTTTTGAGCTTGGCGGCCAGCCGCCGGTAAACGGCGGCCAGCACCGCTGCGGCCACGCCGAACAGCCACTGCCCCCAATAGCGGACGATCCATTCCGGCACGGCTTAGCCCTCCAGCGCGGCGCGGGCAGCCTCTACCCGCTGGCGGTACTGCGCGGCCGTTTTTTCGGCGGCCTGCGCATGGGCCTGCGCATCGGCAAGGCTTTGCTGCAGGGCGGCCAGCTTTTCGGCATCGGCCGCGCCCTGCGCCAGCACCGCCGGTACGGCATCCCCGGCCGAAAGCTCGGTCAGGCGGCTGCGGTCGGCCAGCACCACGGCATACCGCACCGCGCCCCCGGCGTAGATGCGCACCCAGTGGTAGCCGTCCGCCCCCGTGCCGACATCCGCCATGAGGGGATAGGCCGTGCCGGTCGGCAGCACGCCGCCGTGAAAGGCCGTATCCACCCGGGCGACATCCGGCGCGGTGAAGCACTGACAATGCTTGTCGCCGAACACTTCCAAAAAGCGCATGTTTGTTTCCTCCTGCGGTTCCCGCTTCCAGTGGTAGCCGCCGTCGCCGCTTACCACGGTGTCGGCGCGCAGCCACAACAGCTCTTCCAGATTGCCGGCTTTGGGCGTGCCCCAGCAGCCATAGGCGTTTTTCACCTGCCGGGCCGGGCTGACCCCGCGCCCCACCTCCAGATGCAGGTGCGCCCCGTACACCCCGGCACGGCCGCCCTTGCGGCCGCCCTCGTCATAAAAATACTCGCCCTGCCGCAGCTGCGCGCCCACGCGCACGTTTGGGTTGAAGGCGTCGTCGTGAATAAAGGTGAAGTGCAACACGCTGGCGCTGCCGTCCGGCAGCAGCACCGGGGCGGTGCTTTGGGCGTACACCTCGCCGTTGCTGGCGGCATCGGTGCGCACACGTACAATCGTCATATCGCACGGGGCAAACACCGGGTCGCAGCCGCCGTCGCGGCCGCCGAAATCCATGGCAAGGGTGCCGCGGTGGCTGCCCGTGCCGCGGCCCTGCGTCACCCGCAGCACCTGCATGGGAAAATAAGCCTTCTGCATGGGTCATTCCTCCTTATTCCAGCCAGATCTTCGAGACGCTCAGCGTATTGTTGCCGGTGGAGCCGAACACCGAAAAGCGCACATAATAGCTGCCGGAAAGGCCGCTGACATTGACGCTGGCCGTACCGCTGCCGCCGGTGGAAAGGCGCGCATAGCGCGTCAGGTTGGTTGCGGTGTCGTAGACATCCCAATCCGTCGTCACCGGGCTGAGACCGAAGGTAAACGTACCGTTGCCGCCCTTTGTCGCGGTGTAGGTGAATTTCAGCGTCGCGGCCCCGGAGACGGCGATCTTTGCCTTGCTGATGATCTTTGCCGAGGTGGTGGCCACATAGTTTGTCTGCTGAATTTTCAGCGCGCTGCCGGAGAGGGTGAAGCCTGCGCTCGCGCCCGCAACAACGGCGCTGTTCCAGCCGCCGGTATAATCGCAGGCGGCCGTACCGTTGAACAGCAGCGTTTCGCTTTGCCACACCAGCACCCCCTGTGCCGTCACCCGCTTGACGGCCGCGCCGTTGACCGTCAGCTTTTTGGGCTTTGTGCCCTGTACCGTCAGCTGCATGGCGTCACCATGTAATGGCCAGCGTGGCGGTCGAGGCCGTCCACGTCAGCTTCAGCGCCTTGCCGTTGATCTTATCGGCATCGGATGCCTTGGTTGCGGTGGCTGCGGTGGTGGCGCTGGCGGCGGTATCGGCTGCTGCGGCCTTGGCGGCGACGGCGGCGGTATCGGCCGTAAGCGCCCCCGGCGCTTTGACCACGGCGGCCGGTGCGGCCGCCTGCAGGTCCGAAACGCTCAGCTCGCTGACGGTATAGGTGGCCAGCGGCAGCTCGTACACGCTGCCCGCGGCGTTGATCTCCTCCTGCGTGAGGGCGGGAAGCGGGCTTCCCGCCTGGCTGAGGAAGGCGGCCGGGGTCTCGCTTTGGGTGTCCAGATGCAGCAGCAGCCGTCCCGGCACGCTGCCGCCCGCCGAGGCCTGCACGGTCAGGGTCTCCTCCTCCACCACAAAAACGCGGCCCTGCACCAGCCCCCAGCCCTCGGCCACGCGCAGCTGCAGGCCGCCCAGCGCCGTGACCGTGCAGCCGGTGACCACACCCGAGGCGCTGCCCGAAAGCAGCGCGTACAGGCGCGCATCATCCAGCGGCGTGACCAGGCTGCCGTCGGCCTGTTTTAACGTTACGCTCATTGCTTCCTCCTTTTCTGCACCAGCAGCTGGGCCGTCAGCTCAACACGCACCGCCCCAAACAGCAGGCGCACCGTGTCGGGCTGCAGCTCGCGCCCGGTAAGAATGCTGCGGTAGGCCCGGCCGCCGGAAAGCACCGTGACCTGCGCGCCCAGCTCGCAGTGCAGCGGGTCGATCAGGCGGTCATCCCGCCGCACCAGCAGGGTGATCTCGTTGTCGGCCTGCTGCTGCGAAAGCGCCTGTGCCGCGGCCTGCGCCGCGTTCGCCTCCTCCAGCAGCACCCAACGCACCGGCGTGATGCGGTCGGCGTCCGTCTGGGTGACGCTGCCATCCGGGTGCAGGTACCACACCGTCTGCGCGCCGGTCTGCGGGTCGCGCACAAACGCCTTGTTTGCCTGCCCTCCGGCATCGCCCAGCGTGATCTCGCGCTGCAGGATGTTGGGGCGGTCGGCCTCCAGCGTCAGCTGCTGCGTCACCGTGCGGATGTCGACCTGCAGCACGCGGGCCGTCAGATCCAACCGGCAGTCCACCGCAATGCGGTAGGTGAGCAGCGCCGCGGAAAGCACATCCGCCAGCGCCGTGCTGGAGGCGCCGTCGGTGGAGAGATAGCCGCCGGAGGCGGTGCGCGAAAGCCGGATGGGCAGCGCCTGCAGCGTGTCCTCCGGGCTGACGAAATACGCGCGCAGCGTTTCCTCCAGCCAGGCGGCGCAGTCGGCAATGCCGTCGGCCGGGCACCAGACCGGACGGTCAAACAGGGCCTGCAGCGGGCGCACCGAAAGCGTCGTCATACCGGCGCCGGGCTGCACATCCGCCACCACGCCCTCCAGCACCACCTGTGCGCCGTTGGTCACGCGGGCCAGCTGGCCCTGCTCGGCGGGCAGGGCGGCGCAGGTCAGCTCGGTGGGCTCCAGCGTCAGATAATCCTGCCGCAGGCTGATTTCTCCGCGCAGCGGCGCGGCCGCCGCAAAGCCCAGCGCCGTGTCAAACAGCTCGATCTTATACACGCACCGTCACCTCCACAAAGCCCTGCGGCACGCTGAGGCCGTCGTGCGACAGCACCAGGCGGCTTTCGCCGGGCGGCAGGGTGAGAAAGCGCTCGGTGGAAAAGTCGCTGTCCTGATAGCGGTCGGCCGCAAGCACGCCGTCGGCGGTGTACTCGGCCAGCTCCATGTACAGCGGGTCGCCGTCCACGATCAGCTGCCGCCCGGCCAGCACGCTGCCGTTCAGGCGGCCGCTGCTGTGACGGCCGCTGCCGGTGTACAGCGTCCACACCGGATTGCGCACCGGGCCGAAAATGTGGATGCGGCAGCTGCCGGGCAGGCTGCCGTTGCGCAGCAGGATGCTGCCCGCCTGCGCCGCCCGGTAGGCGTACGGCCAGCCGTAGGCATAGCGCTTGCCGCCCTCGGCCGCGCTGGTGCGGTATTCCTGCCGCCGGATGTACCACGGCGACGCGCCCGCAAAGCTCATGGGGCAGATCAGGCGGCGGCTGGCCGCGTCGATCTCGCCCTTTTCCACCGTCAGCAGGCCGTCCAGATACTGCCAGACCTGCAGCGGGCAATAGCCCAGCGTCAGCCCGCCCACGCGGGCAAAGCGCAAAAACCGCTCGTATGCGGCATAGTCGGCAAACACCAGCTCGCCGGTGACGGCGGGCTGCTGCTCGCTTTGGTCAACGGCGGCCCAGGCATCCCCCGCACGCTGCCAGTCGGCCTGCGTGCCGAAGCCCAGCCCGGCGGGGTCGTGCAGGAACGCCTCCGGCTGCATGAGGTCGAACGTCTCGCCGTTCGCGTTGGTCAGGCTGAATTTTCTCATACGCCGTACAGCCTCCCCAGCTGGCGGTTGAGGTCGCGCACCACGGCCGCCCCCTGCGCGTGGGTATACCCGTAAAAGCTGGCCTGCAGCTGCACGGTGGTGCCCGGCTGCGGCCGGTCGCCCGAAAGCGGCGTAACGGTGGTATACCCGGCGTTGACGGTCAGCAGCTCCGGCCCGGCCTCGCCGACAATGGCGCTGCCGCGCAGCAGCGTGCCGCCCTTTGCCATCATGGGCAGCTGCGTCACCGGGGCCTTGCCGCCCGTATGGGCCTGCCCTCTGGCCTGTGCGGCGCGCGCCTGCATGGCGGCGGCATACTCCGAGGGGCCCACGCTGACCTTATCGGCCAGGCCCAGCCACTCCAGCAGCTTGTTGATGCCCGCCTGCAGGCTTTCGCCCAGCGTGCGCAGCAGCCCGGTGACCGCCGTTACCGCACCCTTGACGATCTCCGCCAGGCCGTCCCAGACGGCCTGCCAGTCGCCGGTGAACACCCCCTGCAGAAAGGTCAGCACACCGCCCAGCACCTGCTGCACGCCCGACCAGATCTGCCGCAGATCGGCCAGAAAGCTTTCGTTGTCGTCGCTGCACAGCAGCAGCGCCGCCCCCAGCGCGGCCAGCAGCCCGATGATGAGCCCGATGGGGTTGGCCATCAGTACCGCATTGAGCACACCGGCGGCCTGCGTCAGCACGCCGACGGCCTGCGCCGCGGGCGCCAGCACGGCAATGAACGCCGCCAGCCCCACCAGCACGGTCTGACCGGTGCCGTCCAGCCCGGACAGCCAACCGGCCAGCTGCTGCACGGCTGCCGCCGCCTTTTCCACCAGCGGCAGCAGCTGCGCGCCAAGCTCGATGCCGGCATTTTTCAGCTCGTTGAGGCCCTTTTTCAGCTTTTGTGAGGCGGTGCCCGTCACCTTGCCGAAAGCCTTGTCCGTCGCCCCGGCGCTGGCGGTCATCTGCTGCAGCACGGCGTCGTATTCCTCACCCGCGCCGCGGGCCAGCACCATGGCGGCGCTGCCTCCCTCCACCGAGCCGAACAGATCCTTGAGGGTTTTGCCGTCGGCCTGCGCGCTCTCGCTGAGCAGGCCGAGGATCTCGGTCGTCGAACGCCCCTCCGCTTTCAGGGCGGCGAAGCCCTGACCGGTCAGCTCGCGCAGGGTCTTGTCGGTCACGCCGCCCGCCTTGGTCAGCTCGTTGAGCATGGCCTTGAGGTAGGTGCCCGCCTCGGCGGTGGCAATGCCGTTTTTGGTCAGCACGGCATAGCCGGTGCTCAGCTCCTCCAGCCCGAACCCCGCAGCCGAGGCCACGGGGATCACCTTGCCCATGCTGGCCGCCAGCTCGTCCACCGTGGTCTTGCCCAGATTCTGGGTGGTGATGAGCAGGTCGCCGATGGCCCCGGCCTCGGAGGCGCTCAGGCCGTAGCCGTTGATCGCCGTGGTCAGCACATCCACCGCCTTGGCGGTATCGGTAAAGCCGCCCTTTGCCAGACGGATGGCATCGACGGTAAAGGCGATGGCGTCGGCGCTGTCCACGCTGGCCGAAATGGCGCTGTAGACGCCCTCGGCCATATCGGCGGCCGCCACGCCGGTCTCATCGCTGGCCGCCAGCAGCCGCTGACGGTAATCGTCCACATCCGTGACGCTTTCATCCAGCAGGGTGGAAAGCTTGGCGAACGAATCCTCAAACCCGGCGGCCGAGGTGACGGCAGCCGTCAGCAGCCCCGCCGAGGCGGCCGAGACCGCCGCAGTGGCGCGGGCCATCTGCCGGGCCTTGCCGCCGATGCTCTCGCAGGCGGCGCCCAGCTGCTGCAGCGCCGTGTGGCTGCTTTTCAGCTGCGATTCCTGACGGTTCAGCTCGGCCGTGGTGGCGACCACCTCGCGCCGCAGCGCGTCGTACTGCTCGCTGCCCAGCTTGCCGCTGCGCAGCTGCTCCTGCGCCTGACGGTCGGCCTCCCGCAGGGCCGCCAGCTTTTCCTTTGTCTGCTGCACGCTCTGGCCCAACAGCCGCTGCTTTTGGGCCAACAGCTCGGTGTTGGTCGGGTCCAGCTTCAGCAGGCGCTCGACATCCTTCAACTGGCTTTGGGTCGCGCGCAGATCGCGGTTGACGCCGGAAAGCGCCTTGGAAAGCCCGGCGGTATCGCCGCCGATCTGAATGGTAATGCCCTTTACCCGGTCTGCCAAGCCGTGTCACCCCCTGCCGAAAAATGCGTAAATATCCTCCTGCGTGGCGCGGCAGGGGTAGCTTTCCCTGTCGTTGCCGCGCTCGATGAGCATGTCGTACACCATGCCCGGGCTCATACCTGCCAGCGCCTCATCCGAAAGCCCCAGCTCGGCACAGCGCAGCATGAACGCCGCGCCGGTCGCCTCGCGGGTGGTGGGCCTTATTTTTTTTTTGGCGTTGCCGTGGTCGCCTGCGCGCCGCCCCACAACGCCAGCACGGCGGGCAGCGCCTCGTACACATCCAGCACGCCAGGGATGGAATCCAGCCATTCCTCCGGCGAATCCGGCACGGGCTCTCCGGCGTGGCGCAGCATCAGCCAGGCCACGTTTTCAAAAATGGTCAGGTCCAGCGCCGAAAGCTGCGCGGCCTGCCGCTGCTCCTCCGTGGCATCCTGCGGCAGGTCGGCAGCCTTGCGGCACGCCTGGGAAAGCCGGGTCATATCGCGGATGAGGTCGCGCCCGAAGCGGCTGCGGTACAGCCGCGGGATCAGCGCGGAGGCCTTCATCCGCATGGCCCGGCCGCCGATCGTCACTGTCTGCTCCATACTGTCTTCGCGGGGCGTCAGCCCGCCGCGCCCTCCTTATACACCGCGTCAAACCAGCCGCTGCGGGTGCTCGCCGGGGTCTGCGCCGTGGTGCGGGCATGGGTCACGCCGTCCAGCGGCAGCGGGGCCGCGCTCAGATCAAAGCTGCGGGTCTGCGGCTCTCTGGTTTCGGTGCTGGTCGCCGCGCCCGCGCCCGGGCGGCTGGCCGAGCAGTTGTACATGACGTACAGCTCATTGTCGGCGTCGCCGTCGATCTGATACAGCAGCGCAAAGGCGGCGGGCTGCACGTCGGCGTGCTCGGTCAGCACCTTACTGGTCTCGCCCAGCGTATAGCCCCAGATATCCTGCAGCATTTTGTCGGGCACGCGGGCCAGCTCGAGACTGCCGGAATAGCCGTTGTTCGACACGGTCTGATAGTACACCACGCCGTCGGCATAAAACGGCGTCACCTCGCCCTGCGGATCCAGCGTCAGCGTCACCGCGCCGGGCACATGTACCGGCGCGGCCCACGCGGGCGACGTGCCCGCGCTGCTCAGCACCGCGTAATGGACGTTTTTCAAATTGAACTGCACACGGTTTTCGTTTGCCATCTGGCTTTTTCCTTTCCGTATCACCCGGCCGACGGCCGGAAAAATGAGAGAGGCGCGGCCCGATCAGACCGGCCGCGGCCCCGTTACAGCTGCGCCGTATACACCGACAGGCAGCATTCCTCCTCTGGCAGCAGCTCCTCCTGCCGCTGCCACACCGTACCGGCCAGCGCCTGCTCTGCCGCCGCCTGCGCGGCGGGATCCGGCCCGCGGGTATACAGCTCCAGCGAAATGACCGGCGCGCTGTAATACACCTCGCCGTCGGCGGCAAAATTGTTGGCGCGCACCACCCGGTACACCGCATAGGGCAGCGGCGGGGCCTGCGCCGACGGCCACGCCGGGCAGGCGGAGGGCAGCCCGGCCGCCGTCAGCCGCGCATGCAGCTGCTGCAAGGTCATCGTATCATCACCCGCACTTTCGCGTTCAGTCGTTCGGCGATCTCCTCCTGTGCCCGCACCAGATGCGGGCGGGCGGCCACCCGGCGGCGGCCGTTTGTGCCGCGCACGGCGTGGCCGTACTCCAGCAGGTGGGCCAGCTGCGGCCGCCTGCCGTTATAGATCTCTACCCGGATGCTCTCGGCGCTTTCATAGGCCGTCCGGCTTTTCCAGCCGCGGGCATACGCCCCGGTGCGGCGCGGCGAAAGCGTCTGCACCGTGCGCGCGCCCTCGGCCCCGGCGGCCGTGACGGCGCTTTTCATCCGCTGCGCCGCACCCTGCGCGGCGGCGGCAAGCTCCTGCTGCACGGCAGCCGCCAGCTGCCGCGGCTCCACCGCGCTCACAGCCCCACCCGGCGTTCCAGATACAGCTCCAGCCGGTCGTCCTTTGCATGGTAGGTGCGGTATACGCCGTAGCGCACGCCGTCCAGCTCGGCGGCATCCTCGCCGTTGTAATCCGGCGCAAACAGCGTGACGCGCCACTGCGGGGCCAGCCCCAGCTGCCCCGCGGCCGCCCATTCGGCGCGGCTGACGCTCTCCACGCTGCAGAACACCTGGCGCGCCGTCTCCTGCGGCAGGCAGCGGCCGTCCGCCGTCTGCGTGCCGGTGCGGCTGAGCAGCCGCAGCACGTTATCCCTCTGCAAGGCCGTCCCCCCAATCGGTATAGCCGGTGGCCATCTGCAGCTGTGCTTTCTGCTCGTCATAGGCGGCTTTCAGGCGGGCCGGGTCCTCCGGCTCGCCGAAGTGCAGCCGCGCATAGGTCAGCACGGCGCGCAGCACCAACGGGTCGTCCGCCTGCGGCGGCGTCACCCCGGCAAGGCCGAGGTCGGCCAGCGCGGCCGCGATCAGATCCTGCAGCTCGGTATCAAAGGCGTTGGTGCGAATGCGCAGCGACAGCCGCAGCTTTTCCAGCATGGCGCGCCCCTCAGGTGCCGCTGGCGGGCGTGCTGCTGGCCGCCTTGACGGTCAGCTGGGCAAAGGCCTCGCCGTCGATCAGGCAGCCCTGCCCGCGAACATAGCCGCTGTAGGTGGTGACGTGCTTTTTGATGTCGCGGTCGCTTTCGATCATGACATCCTGCACCAGATTGTAGACGAACTTTCCGGCATCGCCCACCAGCAGCACATCCTCCGCCACGGCGTCCTCGATCCGGATGGGCGCGCCGAACAGCGTGCCGACGCCGCCCGGCTGGGCCGACGGCTGGAAGATGGGCCTGCCCGTGGTATCGACCATACCGGCCAGGTGGTTATACACCGTCGCGCGGGTGGCGTACACGCTGACATTGCTCACCCGTTTGAGGCAGGCAAACGTTTTGGCCAGCTCGGCATAGGTGACCTTGCCCACGGTCGCCGTGGTCAGCTTGCTGGCGGTGGGCAGGCTGGCCTGAATTTCGGCCACGGCATCCTCGGCCATGGCACGGCCCAGCTCGCGCGCGATCTCCGCCGTCAGGTACTGCTCCAGCGCGCCCAGGCTCATTTTGCCCAGCGCATAGCTGACATCCACATGCTTGGAAAAATCCTTGCCGGAGAGGGTGACCTTGGAAAAATTGTTCTTTTCGTCGTCGTTGGCTGTGCCCTCGGTCACCTTTTTGGCCTTGCCCTGATAGATGATGTCGTGGACGGCCACCTCCAGCACCGTGCCGGTGCGGTAGATGGTAGCGCCCTGCAGGATGCTGTGCTCGCCGCTGACGGCATCCCAGATCTTATCCGCCATGGCCGTCGGCAGCACTGCGTCGCCGTCGGTCGTGGTGTGCACATAGGCGGCGCGCTCCTCCCTGGTCCACTGGTCCTCCATCCCGTTCAGCCGCTTGAGAAAGGCCGTGCGGTACTCGGCGCTGGCGGGGCCAAAGGGCTTTTCGGCGGTGGGGGCGGCAAAGCTGCGCACCTCGCGCCCGGCCCCGGCGGCCACCTGCCCGCGCAGCTGGGCGCGGCGCAGCTCTTCGGCCGTCTGCGGGCTGTCCGCCTGCTCGCAGCCGGGCGCTGCGGCCTGTTCGGTGTGTACGGTCTGCATTCTTTCTTCCTCCATGGTGTCCTCCTCTGCTATTGCGTTGTGTCGGGTCTCCCCGGTCTGTAAGGCCGCCCGCGCGGCGATCTGCGTCGTCGGGTAGGCGGGCCGGTCAACGGCTGCCACATCGTACAGCCGCTGAATGCGGGTAATGCGCCGTGTGCGGGCAGCCGTATCATAGGTGCTGTCGGCCACGGCAAAGGCAAAGCTCATTTTGTCGATGTAGCCGCCGCGGATCTCCTCATACAGCCGCCGCCCGGCCTCGGTGCCGGAAAGCTCGGCCTGTATCCACAGGCCGTCCGGCCGCAGGCTCAGCGTCAGCGTGCCGTTGCGCGTGCGCGCCACCGGCTTGCCGGTGTGGTTGTAGTACATCATGACGTCGCTCATATCCGCGCCGTCAAAGGCCCCGGCCGCGATCACCTCGCGGTATTCGGCCCCGCCGTCGGTGCACAGCACGGTCGGCTGCTCCAGCACGGCGGCGCAGCCCTCCACCCGCATGCCCTCGGCGCCGGCGGCCCGCATTTCAAAGGTCCTTGTGCTCTGCGTTGTCTGCATCTGCGTTTTTCTCCTCCCCCAGCAGGGCGTATTCGCCGCGGATGGTATAGGCCCGCCCCTGCCCGTCCGGCAGCGGCGGCAGGTTCCATATCTCGCGTATCTCATCCCTGCACATGATGCCGCGGTCGGCCATCTGGGCCGAGACCGCCAGCTTTTCGCTGTTGCTCATATACTGCAGCCGGTTGGCCGTCGCCATGATGCGCGCCCCGGCCGCCTGCTCGCGCGGCGAGAACAGCATATTGGTCACGCACTCGGAAAACTGAATGGCGAACGGCTCGACCGCGCCCTCATAAAAGGCGCTCCAGGCGTCGCCGAACGCCTTGTTCTGCAGCACCGCCTCGTTGACGCCGAAATAGTTGTACACGTTGCGGTTGATGGCCTCCATCTGGGCGGCGTCCACCACATACGGCTTGCTTTCGATCTGCCGGATGTCGGCGTAGGTGTTGGGAAACAGCAGCACGCCGCCCTCGCCCTGCAGGTTTTCACGGTTGAAGCGGCGGCGCTCGTTGGCCAGATCCGCCGGGCTGGCGAAATTGTTGACCCGCGCCATAAAGCGGAAGGTCGCCGCGCTGCGGACGGCCTCGGCGATGCCCTGATCCTGCAGGGAGGCCAGCTCCATGGTCGGGGTCAGCGCAAGGTTGCTGCTGCCGAAATAGTCGTCGGCATACTGAAACCGGGTGAGCACGGCACAGCGCTGCATTTCCACGGCGGCGCACTGGCCGTCCGAAAACTCATACCGCAGGTACGGCTGCCCGGCGTACTCCACCACGGTGCAGCGCGACGGCAGCACCGGAAACATCCCCACAGTGCGCCCGAACAGATCCAGCACCGGCACCACAAAGGCCGTGTTCTGAATATCCAGAATGGTGGACAGCCGATAGAGGAACTGCCCCCAGGTCTGCCAGTCGTTAGGCGCGCGGCGCAGCTGCCGCGCCAGCGTCGGCTGCGCCGTGCCCAGCACCTGCACCGTCAGCTTGCTGATGTGGTTTGCCCGCGCGTGCACCGCCGCGCGCACCAGCTGGCTTTCGTACAGCTCGCCGCCCCAGCTGGTGAAGGCCGGGCGGTATGCCGTCAGCGTCTGCCACGCCTCGGCGGCGGGCAGCCGCTTGGGCCGCCCGAAAATTTTATCAAATAGCCCCATGGCGCGCCCCCTTTCTCTGCTTAGAGTACCACAGCCCGCGGCTGGCTTTCCATGGCGGCTTCGCCCGGCCGCCGCGCGGCGGGACGGAGCTGTCAGCTGCCGCCCTGCTTTGGGCTGTTCCGCAGCTGGCCGCCGATCTCGGCAAACCACTTCTGCCGCACAGCCATGGCGTCCAGCAGGGCCGCCGCGCCATCGATATGGGCGTTTGCCTGCAGCTTGACCGGCCGCAGGCGGCCGCTGTCCGCATCGATGCGCACGGCGGTATCCAGCAGGTGCATTTTCAGCAGGTCGTTGTCGCCGATGTTCAGCCTGCCGTCGTTCAGCAGGCCCTCCACCTCCCGCAAAACCGGCGTCAGGTTGGTGCCCTGGTACACGTCATCCATGTGAAAGCCGTACTGCTGCATCTGCTGCACCAGATACTGCGCGGTGTAGCGGTCGTACCCCACCTGCAGCGGGTAAAGCTGCCAGCGCTCCACCAGCTGGCAGAACCAGGCAAAGCAGTCGTGATAATCGACAAAGCTTTCCCCCGAGGGCTGCAGCAGCCCCCGCCGCACATACACGTCATACGGCAGGTTATCCCGCGCCTGGGCGTCGGCCAGCCGCGCCGCGGGCAGAAAGAACCGCGCCAGCACATGCAGCCGTCCGCCCTTTTCCACCACCACGCAGCAGGCCGTCAGATCCGTGGTGCGCGACAGGTCAATGCCGCCCACGCAATAGCAGCCGCGCAGCTCTTCCAGCCGGATGGGCGGGCCGCAGGCCTTTTCCACCGCCTGCGCGCTGACCCACGCCTGGCTGCTGTTCTGGCGGACGTTGCAGTATTTGGCCAGAAACTCCGCTTTGGCGGGCAGGCTCTCGCGGGCGATGGCCAGCTCCTCCTCCAGATAGGCCCACGGCACGGAGACCCCCAGATTGGGGTTTGCCTTGGCCAGCTCGGCCCGGTCGTCCCACTTTTCCACATCGTCGATCTGATACAGCAGCGGCAGCAGACGCTTTTCGCGGCTGTCGCCCAACAGCAGGCGGGTGCTGCGGCGCAGCAGCTCGTCATACACGCCGTCGCTGGTGTAGCCGCTGGTGCTCAGCGACAGCAGCAGCGGCTGCCGTCGGCTGCCGCGGCCGCTTTTCAGCACGTCGTACTGCCGCAGGCCCGCCTCGCCCGGCCAGCTGGCGATCTCGTCGCAGATGGCCAGGTGCGGGTTATACCCATCGCTCTTTTTGGCGCTGAACGCGATCTTCTTCACCGTGCTGTTGGTCTGCGCCACGTAATAATCGCTTTTGCGCCGCCGGGTCAGGGCGGCCAGCTCCGGCTCGGCCAGCACCGTCTGCCCAAAGCAGCTGTACACGATGTCCGCCTGATCCAGCTTCGGGGCCACGCAATAGATCTCCGCGCCGTACTCGCCGTCCAGATACAGGCAGCAGGCCATGACGGCGGAGGCCAGCAGCGTTTTGCCGTTCTTGCGCCCCACCACCAGCACCACCTCGCGGAAATAGCGTCTGCCGTCCGCTTCCACCAGCCCGAAGATCAGCGACAGCGCGGCCTTCTGCCACAGCTCCAGCTTCAGCAGGTCGCTGCGCCCGCGCGAATGGTGGCAGAAGCCCTCGACAAAGCGGATGACGCGGTCGGCCTTTTCCGCATCCAGCCGGTATTCGCCCGCCGCGCGCCCGGCTTCGATGCGCTCATACAGCAGCCGCACCCACCGCCCGACGGTGACGCGCCCTTCCTCCATGGCGCGGCGGTATTCGCGGATGTAATCATTCATCCGCCGGGCTGCCCTGCAGCAGCTGCGCCAGCCGTCCGCCGTTCTTCTCCGGCGGCGTCAGCTCGTTCAGCTGGCGGATGATAGCCTGATAGTTCTTGTCCAGCTTGACAAACAGATCCGCCGCCGGGCGCGTGCGCTGGTACGGCTCCACCTTGTCCGACTGGCTGAACATCTCCAGCAGGCCGTTTTCGCGCAGGTCGCGGTTCAGCGCATCCAGCTGCACCCGCAGCCGGGCCGCCTGCGCGATCAGCCCCTGCACCACGGCGAACTGGTTCTCCGACAGGCCGCTGTAAATTTCGCTCAGCCGGGCGATCTCACTTTTCTCGGTTATCCGTTTCGGCATCCACATGCTCCTTTTCTGTGCTGTGCGCGCATTCCGGCGGCAGCTCTTCCGGCGGCAGGCGCAGCTGGTTCAGCGCCCGGCGGTGCAGGCGATAGATCCACCGCTCGTCGGTGTGCAGCTCCTGCGCGATGGTCGGCCAGCTTTGCCCCAGCAGATAGCGCCGGTGCAGCACCCGCCGCAGCCGCGCATCCGGCAGGGCGTCGACGACGGCGGCGGTCTGCTCCCGCAGGGCCGCGCAGCGGCGCACCTGCTCTGCCAGACGGTCGCAGGCCGCCCGCTGGCGCTGGCGGGTCTCCGGCGCGCCGCGCAGCCGCGGCGCCAGACGCTGCCTTTCGGCCGTCAGGGCGCGCAGCTCTTCCTCCAGCTCCCGCTGTTCAAACACGGCACTGCGGCAGCGCTGCAGCCACGCCTGCTTTTCCTCAATGCGCACGGTCGTTTCCTCCGCTGCCCAGCGCCCACGCCAGCGCCGCAAAAAGCGCCGTCAGCACCACTGCCAGCAGGGCAAGCGCCGCAGGGCGCGGCAGCCCCCACGCCGCGGCGGCACGCAGCAGCCCCACGCTGCCGCCGCAGACGGCCGCCAGCACGGAAAGCCCCGCCGTACAGACCGGCAGCGCCGCCAGAAGCCGCCGCCCTTTTCGGTTTTGCCTCATTCTCTGACCTCCCTGTTTTGTCATAGCAGCACTGCCCGCGGCAGCAGCTGCGCATACCCGCCCCGGCCATTGCACCGGCTGCCGCCATCCGGCAGCAGCGCAGCGTCCGGCCGCCGGGCCGGGCCGTCGGCGCAGACTTCCGCCGAGGGACGCCGCACAAGGCGGCCGCCGCCCGAAGGAGCCCCTGCAGCGGGCCATCCTGCCCGGAATGGCTGCCGGGACAGCCGCTGCCAGAGCAGGCGACAGCCTCCGGGTTCAGGCATCCGCCGCCCGAGGCAGGCATCCGCTGCCGCCCGTGTGCGCCAAAGCGGCGATGCACCCCGTTTTGGGCGCGCGCCGTCCTTTCTCTGTTCTTCTTCCGGCCGGCAGCCGGTTCTCCGCGATCCTTTGCGGTTCTTTGCGATTCTCCCTGCTTTTCCGCCTTTGGACGCATCGTTTTGCCCCGGACAGGTCCCGGGCGCGCGCAAGAAAAAGGCTTCCAATGAGCGGCCGCCCCGCGCACCCCAAAAGGGGGAGGTCTGCGCCCCCGGAGAGGAAAAAACACCTCCACCCACCGGTCTACCGGGCAGCCCCCCCCGGGTTCGGAAAGGGGGGAGGGCAGGGCGGCCCGGCGGCGGTCGGCCCGACCGAAAAGTGCGGCCGGATGCACCAAAGCAGTGCAGCCGCCGACCCCTGCCGATCGGGCCTTTGCCGGGCAGGCAGCAGTGCTGCGGCATTTCTTTTTGGGCGGCATCCGTGCCGCGGCCGGTTTGCCTGGCAGCAGCCGTCCGCGCTTTTGCCCCGGCCCCATGCCTGCGGCAGCTCTTTCTGCCCGGGCAGCCCTTCCTGCCTGGGCAGCTTTTTTCTGCCCACCTGCCGCGCCTCACCGTGCGACGGCGTGGCCGTTCGGCTCTACCCGGTAACGCCGCTGCCGCTTGTGGCGCGCCGCGTGGCAGTCGCTGCACAGCAGCCGCAGGTTGGCAAACGCCAGCGTCACGGCCGGGTCGGTGATGTTTTCCGGCGTCAGCGGCTGCAGGTGGTGCACCGTGGCCCCCGGCGTGCAAAGCCCCTT
Source organism: uncultured Oscillospiraceae bacterium (assembly GCA_934527255.1). Taxonomy (GTDB): domain Bacteria; phylum Bacillota; class Clostridia; order Oscillospirales; family Ruminococcaceae; genus UBA1762. Next base: position 15,917 of record CAKTAM010000031.1, read on the forward strand.
TGCCAGGCAGTCCTCGCACAGGCCGCCCACGCTGGCGGCATATGCGGCCCGGCACTGCTGCCAGGCGGTGCTTTTATAAAAGCTTTCGGCAAACGGCCTCATGCCCGCCGCCTTTCGCGCGCTGCTTTTGGCGGCTGCGGCGGCCGCCAGAGCTTCAGCGTAATGTGGTGGCCCGTCCACTCGTTCCAGCTGCTGCTCACCTCGCTGAAATTCCAGCCGGGGTACTGCTTTTCCCAAAAGCTGCGGTCGTACAGGCAGGTGCGCACGATCTTCTCCGTCTGGCGTCTGCTGTAGCGGGTATCGTTCGGCCGGGGCCGGTCGGGCTTTTTCAGCCCGCGTGACTGCTTCCACCGCCGCTTGCGGTTGGGGTACTTGATGAGATACCGGCACAGCCGCTCCAGACTGCCGCGCTCCGGCTGCAGCCTGTCCGCATTGACGGTGCCCAGCCGTTCGCCGCCCTTGCCCGGCGCGCGCCAGAGATCCTCCAGCTCGTCCCGGCCCAGCGCGCAGCTGAGGATGACGTGGTGGTGATACCGCACGGCCAGCGCGCCGCTCTCCTCCTCCTGCCGGTACTCGGTGACGGCGATATATTTCGGCGCGGCAGCGCCCTGCTGTGCGCAGCGCGCCCGCACCCGGCGCAGAAACAGCTCCAGCAGATGCTCGGCCGCCTGCGGGCTGTCGGGCAGCTGCTCCTCCCGGTAGGTCAGCGTCATGTGCACGCCTGCTGCGTCAAAATTGGTGTTGACCAGCTGCACCAGATACCGCTCGGCCCGCGCGGCGTTGGCGTTCTGCTGCACCAGCTTACTGGCCGCACGCTTTTTGGCCCGCAGGCTGGCCCGGTGCTCTGCCTGTGTGACGGTGTAAATGTCCACCTCCTGATAGCAGCTGCCGCAGATGTGCCGCTGCTCCCGGGTATAGGTTTGCCGCATCCTCTCTGCCTCCCCCTGCCGGGGGTATTATCTTAACGCCTGATTGTTTTTCGGGCGTTAAGATAATACCCCATACAAGCCCAAAGGCGGGGAAACATCCCCCCGCCGGAAAGGACGCTGACGCCTTTCTCTTTTTCAGCATACCAACTTCAAATAGAGGCGTCAACGTCCAAAATATTGTCAAAAAATATGCATTTGTGTTCTTGGCGATTCTTGCTGTGCCCGGCCTGCCGCCGAGATCCGGCGCAAACCGCCGCGGGCTGCGGCCGCTGCGCCGCTGCCGGGACAGTCGGGCCGCGCTTTTTCCGCCGTGCCCGCACCGCCCGGCGTTGTGCCCGGTTGCGGTTTTGGCGCGCAGCTCTTGCGGTAGCCGTCTGACGGCTGCGCCGCCTGCAGGCTCCACAGGTTTGATGCCGTGTGCGCCCACGCTGGCAGCGCTGCTCTGAAAATAGACGGCAGCCGGTAGCGGCTGGCAGCTGCTCCTGCAGTCTGGACGCGCGCCGTGTGCCCACCCTCTGATGGCCGCCCGGGCGGCTGCTGCTAAAGAATGACCGCCGCCCCGAAAAGGCAGCGGCGGCAGCTCTTATACCGACGGCAGCGGGCAGCCGCTCTGCAGGCAAGGCCCGCACATCCGGCAGGGGCTGCACCGTCAGCGCCGCCGTTTCAGCGGCACGGCAGCTCCGGCGGGCGGCGGCAGCCAGCCCAGAAAGCGGTACACCGAATACCGGCCATAGCTCATGCCCGCCTGCTGCGCCAGCAGGGCGGTTTGCTCCAGACGGCAGCGCGGCCGCGGCCCGCGGGCGGTCTCGGCCGCCCGGGCGTTTCTTCGGCCCTTCCGCGCCTGGGCCGCGCAGGTGCGGCTGCAAAACCGCTGCGCCGAGGTGCGTGGCTCAAACGCACGGCCGCACTGGGCGCAGATGCCGCTTTGCGGCGCCGGCGGCTGCCAACCCGCACCGTGCACCCGGCAGCCCCTGCTGCAGAACCGCTGCGCGTTGCTGTGCGGCTCAAACACGCGGCCGCAGGCGGCACATCTTTTTTCCATGTCCGTTTCCTCCCGTTCTTCGCGTCAGGCTTCCGGCTGCGCCTGCCGTTCGGCCGCATCCTGCCGCCGAATCTCCTCCGCCATGCGGCGGCAGGTCTCCTCGCTCAGCAGG
>CAKTAM010000032.1 GCA_934527255.1 uncultured Oscillospiraceae bacterium
GTATAATATAGAATATAAGTGGCAAGCATCTGTTCTTGGTATAGTTGGGCGTCCGGGATGATTCTGCATGTCACAACAGACGAGGCAATTTTGCCGGACAACGTCTATCAGATGTGAGCGGCAGCCAAATCGGTGTAAAGATGCTTAATTTGAACCAGAATTTTTCTGGAAACACCACACAGTGAAAGGAATCGCCAGCGAGCAACTTTAAGCGAGGATAATTCTTAATCATTATCCTCGGTAATTCAACGTTTTCTCGGCTATATAACGATTGCGACGATACTTGAAGTCCTCAAAACCGTAAAACACACAAGACCCCGCTGCAGAACAGTTCTGCAGCGGGGTTCATGTATATATGCCAAAACAGCCGAAAAGCCTGATTTCAAGTGGTTTTCGGGCATAGAAAAAGTCCACCGTAATTCTATCAAAATCACGGTGGACTTATGGTGCCGCTGACCGGGCTTGAACCGGTACGATATTTCTACCGAGGGATTTTAAGTCCCTTGTGTCTGCCAATTCCACCACAGCGGCAGGAACGCACCACCAGGTAATGATACCGGATTTTGGCCGTTTTGTCAAGGGCTGACCCTGTGCCGCCCCCTGCATCCGCTGCCGCATTCGGGGCGGCGGGCGGCTCTTTACGGCTGCTGCGTCGGGGGCGGCAGCTGCCGGCAAAGGGCTTCCAACTCTTCACGGGTGTACAGACTGTTCAGCACCTGCAGCAGCGCCCGTTTGCTCAAGCGCAGCGGAAGACCGGTGCTGTGCAGCAGCCCGCGGCGGCGTTCTGCCGCCCCCTGCGTGCCGGAAATGCCCAGCTCGTACAGATCGGCATAGGTGATGGGGCTGCCGCTGCGCGGGGCAGCCTCGGCCTCGCCCACGGCCGCCAGCAGGCGGCGCAGCAGGGCGGCATCCATGCCTTCCACCCCCAGCAAGCCCTCCTTGCCCGGATGAGGCTTGCGGCTTTCCTTGCCGGGCACGCTGGGAATGTACAGATTTTTGACCGGCAGCCCCTGCGCAATGTCGTTGAGAAAACGGCGAATGCGAAAGCCCGCGGCGTCGCTGTCCGTCAGGATCAGCAGGCCGCGGCGGCGGCCCAGCTCGACGATCAGCTGCTGTTTTTCGGCATCGGTAAACACCGAAAAACCGTTTGTGGTCAAAATCAGGCCGTCCACCAGCTCGCTCAGCTTGGCGGCGTCGTATTTTCCTTCTACGATCAAGACCTGGTTCAAACGAATTTTTTCCATACAGGCTCCTTATTGGGGTCATTCTCTGCCGCGCTGCAGGCCGCACAGCTCGCTGAGGGCGGTTTGCAGCAGAACGGTTCTGTCCACCGGGGAGGATTTGAGGGCCGTATCCAGCCCGACCAGAATTTCCAGCGCCGCGCGCAGCTGCTGCGGCGTATACCGCGCCGCCGTCTGCGCAGCCCTTTTCAGCCGGTAATCGCTGCCGGTATAGCGCAGGTCCTTCCACACGGCGGCATAGCCCACATGGCGGTGCGCGCCCGCCTGCACCCGCGCCATATCCACAAAGCTGGAGGCCAGCGCGCCCGCGATGGTGATGGGCTCGCTGCGCAGGTACAGCAGGCGATCCAGCAGGGCGAACGCCTGCGCCGGGCGGCCACCGGTCACGGCATCCACCATTTTGAAAACATCGGCCTCGACGGTGCGCGCCCCCAGCGCCGCCACCGTTTGCGGGGTAATGGTCCCATACCCCGCACCGGCGGCCAGCTTGGCCACCTCGTTTGCCAACAGGTGCAGGTCGCTGCCGGTGCGCTCAACCAACTCGGCCGCGGCGGCATCGGTCATCTGCGCGCCCTGCTCGGCCGCCAGCTGGCGCGCCATGGCCTTTAGTCCACTGCCCTGCGGGGCCGCCAGATCCATCCAGCAGCCGCTTTGCCGCACGGCCGCCTCCAGCTGTGCCATTTTTTTGCTTTTGCGGTCCTTGGGGCTTTTGTACAACAGCGTCAGCAGAAAGACGGCGTTCTCCGTATCCTGCAGCAGGGCGCAGAACTCGGTAAGCTCCTTATCGGAAAGCGCCGAAAGCTGCAGCCGGTTGATGCGGATGATGCGGCGTGTGGAAAAAAACGAGATGGTGCCCGCCGCCAGCACGGCCTCCTCCAGCGTGAACTCCTCGCCCGCGATACTGGTCAGCTCGGTGTCGTCCCACTGCTGCTGCAAAAAGGCGCTCAGTCGGTTGGCGGCCGTCTCCAGCAGATATTCATCCGTCGAGGCAAAGCACACGGCCGCAGCCTGCAGGGCGCTTTGCTCCAGCGCCTGCCAGGCGCGCTCCTCACCCATCATGTCTTCCTCCTTTTTTCTGCCGCATCCGCAGCGTTACCCGGCGGCCGCAGATGTGCTTTATGTTGCGGCGCTTTGTGCGTCGACGGTCACGGCCTGCGCGCCCCGAACGCGCCACCCGCGCCCGGGGCGAAGCCACACCACCGGCTGACGGCCGGCGTAAACCGCCGCCGACGCTTCGTCGTTCAGCCAATCCGGCAGGGTCAGCGTGCTGACAACAGCCCCGGCGCGCAGCCCCTGCGGGCATGAGCGGCCCGCCAGAAACACGCTGCAGGCCGGGTAGTCGGCAAGCTCGACCGGGCCGGAAATGACCCCCAGGCTGCAGCCCTGCACGCCAATGACGCACAGGCTGCCGCCTTTCTGCCGTACCAGCGTCAGGGTCACGCCATCCAGACACTGCCACTGCTCCACATATGGCCCCGCCTGCCGCAGGCTGACATCCAGCCGCCCCAGCGCCTGCCCGGCGGCGGCATCCGTGCCGCTGTCGGCCAGGCTGACCACCAGCTGCGGGGCCTGCAGATTGTGCACCGCCAGATAATCGGCGATTTCCGGCAGATCGCTGCGGCGGCCGCGAAACACCACGGCGCACGCACCGTTCTGACTGATGACCACGGCCGGATCCGCCGCGCCGCCCACCAGCGCCACCTGTACGGCATCCCGCTGCAGCAGGGCCGAAAAGCCGCCCAACAGCAGCAGGCTTGCCGCCCAGACCACCCCGCACCAGCGGCGCAGGCGGCTGTGATAGACCAGCCACGCGGCCGCCGCAGCCGTGCACAATATGGCCGCCGCCATGCCGCCGCTGACCCCCACACGCAGCGAAAACACCCGCTGCGCCGTCAAGACGATGCCCTCCAGCAGGCGCAGCAGCGCCTTCAGCACATGCCCTGTCAGCAGCAGATGGGCGCTGCCCGTCACCAGATGCCCCGCCAAAAACAGCCACGCCAGCAGCATGATGGGCAGCATCAGCGGCACGCACAGCACGTTGCACACCAGCGTGCCCAGCGAGAGGGTCGTGCCCCGCACCGCCAGCACCGGCAGGGTGAACACCGCGGCAAAGGCCGCCGTGCCAAGCGCCTGCAGTCCCCTGCCCCACAGCCCGAACCGGCGCAGGCGAAAATGCCGGGCATCCAGCGCGCCAAAGCAAAGCACGCCGCCCGTGGCGGCAAACGACAGCAGCAGCCCCACATCGCAGGCTGCGTAGGGGTTGACAGCCAGCAGTACCAGCAGCGCCAGCCCCAGCGAGGCCGGGGCGTAGGCCGAACGGCCGATCAGCGGTGCGATCAGCGCCATCAATGCCAGCACTCCGGCGCGAAAGATACTGACCGTCAGCCCGGCCAGCAGCATATAGGCCAGCACGCCCAGCCCCGTCAGCAGGGCGACGGCCCACGGCCGACGCAGCAGGCGGCGCAGCAGCGCGCCCCACACCGCGCACAGCAGCGACAGGTGCAGGCCCGAAACCACCAGCAAATGCGAAACGCCCGCCTGCCGGAAGCGGGCCTGCAGCCCGGCATCCAGCCCGGAACGGTCGCCCACCGCCATTGCGGCCGCCAGCCCGCCCGAGGTGCGCCCCAGCAGCAAAAAGCGGCGTCCCCATGCGCCGCGCAGGCGCGCCATAGCCGACAGCAGTCCCTTGCCGGGGCCAATATCCTGTTCGGCCCCGGCCTGCGTCTGCAGGGCCTGCACATAAACGCCATTGGCATACTGCTGCAGGCGGTAAGAGGCCCCCACCGGCTCCAGCTCCGCCGTCAGGCGCAGTTGTCTGCCCGCCTGCACCGTTTCCAGATTGCTGCACACCGTCATAAACGGCGCGCAGGGCTGCCCATCCACCGCCGTCACGCGCAGGCTGGCACGGTACACACCCTCGTACAGGCCGCTGCCGGTCTCCAGCACCGCGCCCTCCAGCGTGTGGGGGCGACCGTCAGCCAGCGCCTGCACCCGCGCCACCGTCGGCTGCTGTGCCGCCAGCCGCAGCAGCGCCAGCCCCATGGCCAGCAGCACAGCCCATACCGGCGCGCGGGCCCCGCCGCACCCCCTGGCCCTGCGGGCATACCGGCCCAGCGCCGCGCCCGCTGCCGCCATAAGCAAAAGTACCGTCAGCGGCACAAGCGCCGCTGACGGTAATGCACAAAGATACAGCAACAGGATGCCCAGCGCCCCCAGGCCCGCCAATGCCAAAGGCCGGGTCATGCCTGCTTGAAGAACAGAGGAAGCTTTTCGAGGTAGATGATATCCTTGCGGTCGGCCGCGTCACCCTCGGCCAGCACAGCCGCCTTGCCGACAATGGTGCCGTTGCTGCGGTGTGCAATGGCCTCCAGCGCCAGCAGCGCGCCGCCGGTGCTGATCACATCATCCACGATCAGGATGCGCTTGCCGTCCATCTCATCCAGCTCGGTCTGGTCGATGCACAGGCGCTGCTCCTCCGCCGTGGTAATGGTTTTGACGGCGATCTCCACCGGCTGCTTCATATACAGCTTGGCCTTTTTGCGGGCGGGATAATACTTTTTGCCGCTCTGACGGCTCATCTCGTAGGCCAGCGGGATACCCTTGGCCTCGGCAGTCAGGATCACGTCAAACTCGGGCACGCGCTTCAGCAGCTCGGCCGCGCAGGCAATGGTCATTTCGACATCACCGAACATGATAAAGGCCGCAATATCCAGCTTATCGTTGATGGGACACAGCGGCAGGTCGCGGGTGAGGCCCGCAACGGTCATGCGATAGGTTTTTTCTTCCATGGTGTGTTCTCCTTCCGGCGTTCTTTTTTCCTTATAATGTAAGAGGCGGCATCAGCCCGGAGGCCATGCCAGGCTGCGCTTTGCCAGCACATGAAAATGCAGGTGCGGCACGCTTTGTCCGGCATCCTCCCCGCTGTTGGTCACAACACGGTAGCCGTTTTCCAGCCCCAGCTGACGGGCAAGCTCGGCGATCACCGCGAAAATATGGCCGACCAGCGCAGCATCCTCCTGCGTTAAGGCCGACGGCGACGCGATGTGCCGCTTGGGAATGACCAGAAAATGCACCGGCGCCTGCGGGTCAATATCATAAAAGGCCAGCACCTGCTCATCCTCATACAGCTTGTTTGTGGGAATCTGTCCGGCTGCCATTTTACAGAAAAGGCAATCTTCCATACCATCCTCCGCTTTCTTTGAAGCCTGCCGCGCGCCGCGCCCTCTGGCCGGGCACGGCAGGCTGTTTTCTGTTTCGACCGGGTGTTTTCTGCCGGGCTTTTAGCTTGGCTTTAGCCCAGCATGGCGGCCACAATGCCCGGGGCCGCTGCCAGCGCCTCCTGCACCTTGGCGGCATCCCGAATGCCGGCCATAGCCACATCCGGGCGGCCGCCGCCCTTACCGCCTGCCACGGCGGCAATTTCGCGCACCAGCTTGCCCGCGGCAAGCCCCTTCTTCATGGCATTTGCGCCGACGCCGACGGTCAGCGACAGCTTGCCGCCGCTTTCGCCGCACAGTACCAGCACGCTGTCCGCGTGGGTATCGCGCGCCTTTTCCACCATGCTGCGCACATCGTCCGCCGTGGCATCCTCCACAAAGGCGGCGCTGACCTTCACGCCGGAAACCTCCACCGCATCGTCAAACAGGCTGGCAGCCTTGGCCGCCGCCACCTTGGTCTTCAGGGCCGTCAGCTCGGCGTTGACGGCACGGTACTCCTCCATCACGCTTGCCGCGCGCACGGCCACCTCGCCGGTGCTGTTGGCCTTGAGGGCCTCCGCCGCCGACTTCAGCAGCTCGTCCTTCTTATCCAGCAGGGCCAGCACGCCGGTTCCCGTCACGGCCTCGATGCGCCGCACGCCCGCCGCCACGCTGGACTCGCTGACAATGCGCAGGCAGCCGATCTGCGCGGTGTTGGGCACATGGGTGCCGCCGCAGAACTCACGCGAGAAATCGGGCACATCCACCACACGCACCACTTCGCCGTACTTTTCGCCAAACAGGGCCATTGCGCCCAGCGCCTTTGCCTCGGCAATGGGCATTTCGCGGGTGGTGACCTGCGCCGCGGCAAAAATTTCTTCGTTGACCAGCCGCTCGACCTGCGCCAGTTCTTCCGGCGTGACGGCGGCAAAATGCGTGAAGTCAAAGCGCACCTCACGCGGGCTTACCAACTGCCCGGCCTGATGCACATGGTCGCCCAGCACGCGGCGCAGCGCCGCCTGCAGCAGATGAGCAGCCGTGTGGTTGCGGGCCGTCGCCATGCGGGCGGCCGTATCCACCTGCGCCGTCAGCGTCATACCGGTGTGCAGCACGCCGCTTTCCAGCGTGCAGGTATGCACATACAGCCCCTTGGCGTTCTTTTTGCAATCGGTCACACGCAGGCATACGCCGTCGCCCGTCAGCGTGCCGGTATCGGCCACCTGACCGCCGCTTTCCGCATAGAACGCGGTGCGGTCCAGCACAACCAGCACATCTGTGCGGGGCGCGTCGTCGTTGGCCAAATCCTCCACCAGACGGCCGTCGCTGGCCACCGCCAGCACGCGGCTCTCGGTGCACAGAGTCTGATAGCCCTCAAATACGGTCGGCTGCGCCTCCAGCGCCGCAAACAGATCCTCGTTCCACGACGAGCCCGCCTTGGCGTTATAGTCGGCGCGGGCGGTATCCTTCTGCACCTGCAGCGCCTTGCGGAAGCCCTCCTCATCCACGGTGAAGCCGTTTTCGGCGGCGATCTCGCGGGTGAGGTCAAGCGGGAAGCCGAAGGTGTCGTGCAGCTTGAACACCTCGCTGCCGGGCAGCTGACGCACGCCCTCCGCGCCCAGACGCTCCATCAGCGCATTCAGCAGATTCATGCCCTGGTCGATGGTGGCGTAGAAGCTGGCCTCCTCGTTGCCGATGACCTTTTTGATATAGTCGCCGTGCTCGACCAGCTCGGGGTAAGCGCCGCCGTTTTCGGTGATAACGGTGTCGATTAGCTCGGTGAGGAAGGGACGGTCAATGCCAAGCAGGCGGCCGTGACGGGCCGCGCGGCGCAGCAGACGGCGCAGCACATACCCGCGCCCGGCGTTGCCGGGCAGCACACCGTCCGCCACCATGAAGGTGGTGGCGCGGATGTGGTCGGTAATGACGCGCACCGAAACATCCGTCTTGTGCACCTTGTCGTACTCGACGCCCGCAATGCGGCAGACATGGTTGAGGATGTTGCGCACGGTATCCACCTCAAAGAGGTTATCCACCCCCTGCATCACGCAGGCCAGACGCTCCAGCCCCATGCCGGTGTCAATGTTGGGATGCTCCAGCCGGGTGTAAGTGCCCTGCCCGTCCGAATCAAACTGGCTGAACACCAGGTTCCAGACCTCGATATAACGGTCGCACTCGCAGCCGACCTTGCAGTCCGGGCGGCCGCAGCCCTTGCTGGGGCCGCGGTCAAAATAGATCTCGCTGCAGGGACCGCACGGGCCGGAGCCATGCTCCCAGAAGTTATCCTCCTTGCCGAAGCGCACCATATGACTGGGGTCGACGCCCAGACGCTTTGTCCAGATGTCAAACGCCTCGTCGTCATCCACATAAACGGAGATATACAGCAGCTCCGGCGGAATTTCCAGCACTTTGGTAAAGAACTCCCACGCCCACGCGGTCGCCTCGATTTTGAAATAATCGCCGAACGAGAAGTTGCCCAGCATCTCAAAGAAGCAGCCGTGGCGGGCGGTGATGCCCACGTTTTCAATATCCGGCGTGCGGATGCACTTCTGGCAGGTGGTCACACGCTTGCGGGGCGGCACCGCCTGCCCCAGAAACCACTTTTTCATGGGGGCCATGCCGGAATTGATTAGCAGCAGGCTTTTGTCATCCGCCGGGGGGATCAGCGGAAAGCTGCCCAGCCGCAGATGGCCCTTGCTTTCAAAAAACGACAGATAAGCCTCGCGCAGTTCGTTCAGACCGGTCCATTTCATAACCTGTTCTCTCCTCACATCGTCCGCTTTTTACACGGTATTTTTTCGCCGGGCTTTGGTGGCCGCTGCGGGCCCGGGGCACACCGGCAGGCTTTTGCGGTGAACAAGCCGCCGCAAAAAAATAAACCTTCCTCCCAACACTTGGGACGAAGGCAAGCGCTTCCGTGGTACCACCCAGCTTGCGCGCAGAACGCACGCCACTTTTTGCGCACCGTAACGCAGTGCCTGCGCCGGATTCTTCACCCGGAGGCTTGGGGGCGGCACAAAACAGCGGCGGTCAGGCCCCTTTCACCAAAGCGGAGCCATTCTCTGCAGGCCACAGGCTGTCCGTCTCCCCGTCATCGCCCATTTCCTCTGATACCTCTTTAGTATATCTGCTTATGCGCAAAATGTCAATGCGCAAAACGGGGTTTTCTGCGGTTTTTTCGGTGCGCGGGGCGGGCGCAGCGCATCAGATCAGCACGCCGTCGCAATGATCCAGCTCGTGCTGGACGATCTGCGCCGCAAAGCCCTGCAGGGTGATGGTGCGGCGGCGAAAGGCCGCATCCTGCGCAAAGAGAACAATGGTCTGCCAGCGCCGGGCGGGGCGGCTGCCCGCCAGAGAAAGGCAGCTCTCCTGCGTTTCATACGGGCCGCTGCGCCGGAGAATCTTCGGGTTGAACAGCAGCACCGGCCCGTCGCCCGCATCATAAACGATGATACGCTTGCAGACGCCGATCATATTGGCGGCCATGCCGACGCACTCCGCCGCATGCGCCTGCAGCGTATCCAGCAGATCCTGCCCGACGCCAAGATCCTCCGGGCCCGCGGGCTGGGACGGCCTGCTCAGCAGCAGCGCGTCATGAACAATGGGACGAACCATAAAGCACCTCTCCTCTTCGGCAAGCATTCGGCGGCCGCCAGCCGCCGTTTTGGGTAGTATACCATAAAAGCAGCCGTGCTGTCCACCGCCGGTACGGCGCAATCTGCTTTGCATGGGACGCATTTTCTTTTTTTCGGCCGCACCGGGCCTCCCGGCGTCGTCTGCCATGCGCTGGTCTTCCCGCAAAACCAACTTATCTCGTGGGTTTTTGTGCGTTTTGCCGGTTTTCCGCGAAACGGGCAAACTTTGCTTGCTTTTTGGCGGCTTCTGGTGTAGGATGATAGCATTGCCGGAACGGCGCACGCCGCCGGTGACAACACAATGTGCAGGAGGGGAATGTTTATGAAAGACAGAAAGCTGTGGAAACTGGTGCAGGCAGCCCTGTTTGCGGCGCTGACCTGTGTGGCTACCATGGTGGTGCATATTCCCGTACCGGCCACCGGCGGCTATCTGAACCTGGGGGACGCGGTTGTTCTGCTGGGCGCACTGATGCTGGGGCCCTGGTACGGCTTTGCCGCAGGGGGGCTGGGCTCCATGCTGGCGGATCTGCTTTCCGGCTACCCGCAGTATGCGCCGGGCACGCTGATCATCAAGGGGCTGTGCGCCGTGGTGGCGGTGCTGCTGTGGTCGGCGCTGGAAAACCGGCTGCACTGGAAGCCGCTGCCCGCGCTGCTGGTGGGCACCGTTGCCGGAGAGGCCGTCATGGTGCTGGGCTACTTTGCCTATGAGGGGCTGATCCTCGGCTACGGCATGGGCGCTGCCGCCGCCATTTTGGGCAACGTGGTACAGGGGGCGGCCGGTATCGCGCTGTCCATTCTGCTGTTCTGGCAGCTGCGCCGCCTGAAGCCCTATTTCAACGCCTCGCACTAAACGGCAGCTTCAACGCCCGTCCGGCCGGACGGGCGTTTTCTGCAGGGGCGCGGCAGCCTGCCGTTGACAAAGCCGCCGTCCTTTTTTATAATGGTAACAACAGCGCAGGCTCCTTTGCCCGCCGCTTTCCGCTTTTTTACAAGAGAGGTCATGCTTATGGATACCGCCGCTTTTCTTTGTGAGATTTCCCGCCAGACGGCCGACGCCGCGCGCGAGCTGCTGGAGCTTGCCGCCCTGCAGCCGGGGCAGGTGCTGGTGGTGGGGTGCTCCTCCAGCGAAATTCTGGGGCAGCGCATCGGAAAGGCCGGCAGCATGGAGGCTGCCGCCGCCGTGGTGGACGCCCTGCTGCCGGAGGCCGAGCGCCGCGGCGTTTTTCTGGCCGCGCAGTGCTGCGAGCATCTGAACCGGGCGCTGGTGCTGGAGGCGGAGGCCGCCGCCCGCTATGGGTGGGAGCCTGTCACCGTTGTACCGCAGCCGCATGCGGGCGGCTCGTTTGCCGCGACGGTATGGAAGCGCCTGCACCGGCCCGTAGCGGTGGAGGCCATTGCCGCCCACGCCGGAATGGACATCGGCGACACCCTCATTGGGATGCACCTGCGCCCCGTGGCCGTACCGGTACGCCTTGGCGTAACGCATATTGGGGCGGCCAACCTGGTATGTGCCCGCACCCGTCCCAAATACATCGGCGGGCCGCGCGCCGTTTACACCACCGACGAAGCCTGAACGTTTTGCCTGTTGAAAAGGAGAAGAACCATGCCGGAAGCTATCAGCCGGGAACAGCTGGCCCAAAACATCGCCCTCATCCGCCAACGCATGGCACAGGCTGCCGCCCGTGCGGGCCGCCGTACAGAGGAAATCGCCTTGTGCGCCGCAAGCAAGCTGCACGACGCCGATACCGTGCGGCTGGCCGCCGGGCTGGACATTGACATTTTCGGCGAAAACCATGTGCAGGAGCTGGTTGCCAAACGGGCAGCGGGCGCTTACCTGCAAAAGCCGCTGCACTTTATCGGGCATCTGCAGACCAACAAGGTGAAGCAGGTGGTCGGCGCGGTGCAGCTGATCGAATCGGTCGATTCGGCGCATCTGCTGCAGGCCATTGAAAAGCAGGCTGCCCGGCTGGAACTGGTGCAGGACATTCTGCTGGAGGTCAACATTGGCGGGGAGGGAAGCAAAAGCGGCATTGCGCCGCAGCAGCTGCCCGCCCTGCTGGAGGCCGCCGCTGCCTGCCCGCATGTGCAGGTGCTGGGGCTGATGGCGGTGCCGCCCGCCGACACGGACGACGACGCCAACCGCGGCTATTTTGCCGCCATGCGCCGCCTGTTTGAGCAAAGCCGCGCCTGCGGCCTGCCGCAGACGGAAATGCGCTGGCTTTCCATGGGGATGAGCGGCGACTTTGAAAACGCCATTCTGGAGGGGGCCAACCTGGTGCGCATCGGCACCGCTATTTTCGGCGCACGCCAGTATGATCGTTAAGCTTTTGCCTTGCCCCGCCCTGCCGCCCCCGGCAGGGCTTTTTCTTTTGCGGCGGCAGGGCCGTTCTCTCCCCTGCCCCATTTTTATGGGCAAAACCACTAAAAAAGCGGAGCAAAAACTTCTGTTTTGCCTCTAGGAAAACCCCGGCCGCTCTGGTATACTTGTCGTGCATTCCGGCACGTTGGCCGGGTGAGAAAACAAACAAGAGAAAAAGAACACCATGGAGGAACGACCATGCAAAAACCGCTGTACCGCCGCGCCAGCGACGCGGGCGAAAACCTGACGCTGCAAAACGACCGCATCCGTCTGGAATTTTACAAGCGCATCTGCGGCTGGGGCTGGGCCGAGATCTGGACGCCGGACGGCCGCATGATGGCCGTGCTGGACCATTTTGGCGAGCTGCTGACCCGCGACCAGGAAATTCCCATGCGCATTGAAGCCGAAAGCTATACCCTGACGCGCGAGGGTGACACCCAGATCCTGCGTTTTCCCGTTGCCACCACCATGGCGACCCAGAAGCTGAAGGGCACCTCGTTTGAAAAATGGGTGCATTTCCCCTATACGGAGACCGCGCTGAACGGCGAGGTCGTCTTTACGCTGAAGGACGGCGAGGCGCGCGTACACATGCACACCAGCCTGATCTCCGGCGCCAATCTGTATGCGCGCTATCTGCGCGGCGTCTGGCTGCTGGCCGGTGAGGGCACCTACGGCACCCAGAAGACCGATTCCATTCTGCCGGGCGTCGACTGGTGCCTGGACAGCGAATGGTCCAGCGGGTCGGACTTTTTCAAGGATCCCTGGGCGCTGCGCTGCGTGCCGCACCGCAATATGGTCAGCGCGCCGGTCATGGCGCTTTCGCATGAGGGCTGGGGCATCGGCGTTTCGTGGGATGCCAACACCCCCATTACCCGCTGGTTCAACTATGGCGAGGCATGGCCGCAGCCGGTGTTTGCCACCCCGAACTTCATCGAGCGCATGAACAACTCGCTGCTGGGCCTGATGATTCCCGATGCCAAAACCGAAAGCGAGCAGAATAAGCCGTTTGCCGATGTTCCGCTGGAGCTGCACATTGGCCAGCACATCGACTGGGATGCCGATATTTTCCTGACGCAGGGCAACAGCCTGGACGTCATGGTGGATTGGCTCAAGCGTACCGGCATGCCGCAGCCCGCCCCCCGTTGGGAACTGCGGGATGCACTGGATCGCTTTGCCAACGCCTATAACACCCACCTGTGGCATGAAGGCGAGGGCTGGGGCGCCCTGCAGCAGCCGGAGTCGAAGCCCAGCGTCCAGGTGCCCGATTTTCTGCGCCGGTATGTCGCCGAGAACACAGGCACCAAGCTGGCTGAGGAGTTGGCGGAAAAGATCGCCTGGTGCGACGCCCACGGCAGCAAAAAGCTGGCCGGAGGCAGCCTTGGCACCGTTTATACCAAGGAGGATGTTTCCGCCGAGGAGATCGACGCGCTGCGCCAGCAGGCGGACAAGATTCTGACCTGGCAGAAGGCGGACGGCAGCTTTGTGTTTGAGCCGGACGGCCGCCATTATACCAAGGATGATTTCCGTGTGGCCCGCGGCTTTATCGAGCCGATGGGACTGGACGGCGACACCGCGCTGCACATGAACACCGAGCCCGCGCTGCGCCTGCTGCTGTTCTACCGGCTGACCGGCGAGGAAAAATATGCCGAGGCGGCCCGCCGCGCACTGGACTTTGCCCTGCCCTATACCCGCCCGGAGGCAGGCGACTATTGGGAGACCCCGCTGCACGCCCCCAACCTGCTGGCCGCCGGCCTGGCCATGAACGTTTACTATCTGGCCTATGAGCTGTTCGGCCGTGAGGATTACCGCCGCAAGGCCATTTACTGGCTGCGCGCCCTTATTCCCTTTACCAACTTCTGGGAGCCTGCCAACATTCCCTCGCTGTACGCCACCAAGCCCTGCCTGTGCTCCAGCGACTGGTACTTTGCCAACTGGGTGCGCGACCATGTGCAGTGGGAGGTGCAGCTGAGCTTTGCGCTTTCCAACCAGCTGGGCTATAACTGGAGCGTCATTGACCCCGAGCTGGATTGGCACACCTTCCAGAAGGGCATTACCTGCGCGTCGTTCCACTGGAGCCTGCTGGCCGAGACCAACACCTGGCGGCCGCACAACATCCCCGCCAGCTATGAGCTGTACAAGCAGGGCGCGTTTGATTACTGCTATTCCGACACGCACAATTCCATCACCGGCAACATCGGCGGCATGTGCATCATGCCCGGTGATACCGCAAACAATATTTACGCCGTGCTGGATCGCGAGAAAAAAGGCTGATTTTTCTCACCCGGGGGCGGTATGCCGCCGTCGGCTTGCTTTTCCCGGCAGTTTCTGTTATACTGATTTATAAGCTTTTGTCCGAATACGGACAGGCGCCTCTGACACCGCCGCGCGGTGCCGGAGGCGCCTGTTTTGTACAGGAGAAATCTTCTTACCGCAGCGGAGCCCGTGCCGCAGCCGAAGCATGCCCACTGCGCCGCTGCAGCCAGCCGCTGTGCGGCACTGGGCAGCGCTTTTGCCAAGGGGATGTCCCGTGCGGCCATTTGCCGGGGGCGATACCGCCTGTGCAGCAAAAGCGGCCGCCGCTTTTTGCCTTTCTGCGCTTTGCGGCAGAAGGACTGCTCGTTTGCCATTGAGAGGAGTTGTTCGTTTGTTTTCGCTGATTCGTCCGCGGCAGTGCGTTGAGAACGTCATCGGCAGTGCCATTCTTGCCTTTGGGCTGTATCAGGTGCACTCGTTTGCAGGGGTCACCGAGGGCGGTGTGCTGGGCCTTACGCTGCTGCTGCACCACTGGCTGCACCTGTCGCCTGCCGTTTCCGGGCTGGTGCTGAACATTGCCTGCTACGGGCTGGGCTGGCGGCTGCTGGGCCGCAGCTTTCTTTTATATTCTGCCGTTGCCGGGGGCAGCTTTTCGCTGTTTTATGCCATTTTTGAGCAGTTTGAGCCGCTGTGGCCGCAGCTGGCCGAGCAGCCGCTGCTGGCCGCTGTGCTGGGGGCGCTGTTTGTCGGCGTTGGCGTTGGCCTGTGTGTACGCGCCGGAGGCGCGCCCGGCGGCGACGATGCGCTGGCCATGAGCCTTGCCAAGCTGACGCACTGGGATATCCGCTGGCTGTATCTTTCCAGCGATCTTGTCGTACTGGCGCTTTCGCTCAGCTACATTCCCGCGCGGCGGCTGGCGTATTCGCTGTTGACAGTCTTACTTTCCGGGCAGCTGATCGGTCTGGTGCAGAAGCTTCCCCGCCGGTCATCCGCCGCCCAATAGCGCCCGGCAGAAAATATCCGCCGGGTGGTACCCAACAAACAAAAACGACGCGGCCGCAAGTGAACCGCGCCCCACTTTTCAAACAGTATATTCTGTCTGATTTTTGAGGCGAGCTTCACAAACGGTCGCGTTGTTTTTTTGCCGTTCTGCCGTTTCAGCAGTTCGGTCCGGGCTGTTCGGTCTGCGCAGGCTCTTCGGGCTGCTGGGCCATCGGCTCGGCAGTCGGGGCCTCCGCCGGTCCCTCGGTCGGGGCCTGCCCGGCCTGCGGCGCGGCGTTCAGCACGGCTGCGGCTGCGGCATAGCTTTTGGCGGGCACGTAGACGCTGTATTCGTATACATCGCCGGGCGTGCGGCCGTTGCGATCCCGCACGCGCATGCTGTAGCGCAGGCCGTTGGCCGTCAGCAGCTGACGGGCCTGTGCCTGCATGGGCGCACTGACGGTGCAAAGCACACACTTTTTGGGACGGAAAAGACTCATTTTGATTCACCCTTTCTTTCGGTTTCATTTGCATTGCGGGGCGGGCGGCTGGCCGGGGTGCCGCCCTCGGTACGCCGCCGCAGAATGCTCATGGGCGGTACCTCCTGCGGTACCGGCAGCGAAAACGTCATCAGCGAACGCGGCGTTGCGTCGATCGGCTCGCCGTTTTCATCCAGCAAAAACGGCACCGACAGCGGCAGCACCTCGCCGCCCGGGGTCAGCAGCTCCAGCTCATCCCCGACAAAAATCTTCCCGCGCTGGGTGCAAACAGCCATGCCCTCATCCCAGGCATCCACCGTGCCCATCACATCCCATTCGCGCAGGTAGGAGGCGGCCCGCCGGTTTTCGGCGGCGGCATCACGCCCAAAATAGAACCCTGTTCCATACCGGCGGTGGCTGGTACGGGTCAGCTCGGTCAGAGTCTGCTCCGGGCAGAGAAACGCATCCGGTGCGGCAAGCCAGGCATCCAGCGCACGGCGATAGGCCGCCGTCACGCTGGCCGTATAGTAAAAGCTTTTGGCGCGGCCCTCGATCTTCAGGCTGTCCACCCCGGCGGCCAGCACGGCATCCAGAAACGGAGCCATGCACAGGTCGTCGGCGCTGAGGATATAAGCGCTGTCCTCCCATTCGGCCGAGAGCGGCTCGCCGCCGCCGTCTGCCCCCTCGCACAGCGTATAGGGGGCGTTCTGCGTGCCGGTGGGGCGAATATCCCACTGCCAGCGGCAGGGCTGTGCGCACTGCCCGCGGTTGGAATCACGCCCGGAAAGGTAATGGCTGAGCAGGCAGCGGCCGGAAAAGCTGACGCACATCGCCCCATGGACGAATGCCTCCAGCTCCAGCTCCGGCGGAGTCTTGGCGCGCAGCGCCGCAATGTCCTCCAGCGTCATTTCCCGCGCCAGCACCACACGGCTGGCCCCCAGCTCGTAAGCGGCGGTGGCGGCGGCGTAGTTGACAATGCCCGCCTGCGTGGAAAAATGCACGGCCACACCGGGCGCAACGGCCTGCACGGTGCGCAGTACACCCAGATCCGCCACGATGAAGGCATCGACCCCGGCGGCCGCCGCGCTGCGCACCAGTGCGGGCAGCGCATCCATTTCCTCGTTGGTGGGGACGGTGTTGAGGGTCAGATAGATCCGACGGCCAAAGCCGTGGGCAAACGCCGCCGCCTGCTGCAGCTGCTGCTCACCAAAGTTTTTGGCCCCACCGCGCATGCCGAACGCTTTTGCGCCCAGATAAACGGCATCGGCCCCATAGACGACGGCATAGCGCAGCGCCTCCATATCCCCCGCGGGTGAAAGCAGTTCCGGTTTTTCCAGCATTCGTCCGTCCTCTTCAGCCGCCATAGCCGGGCAGGCCCGCCTTGGCGCAGTTGGCATAGTGCTCGTCGGCGGTAGCTGCGTAATAATAGTTGCCCTGTGGATCCGTCACAAAGAAGAAGTAATCGCTTTGCGCCGGGTACAGCGCGGCCGTCAGCGCCTCGCGCCCCGGGCAGGAGATGGGCCCGACCGGCAGCCCAGCGACCGCATAGGTATCATACGCTTCAGCCATACCGGCGGGGATGTTCTCCCACCCGCCGTAATAGGGCGCGATCCAGTTGTGGACATAGTTGTTGTCGTCGTCATTGCGGATGTAGCTGGAGGCGTTGCTTTCCAGCCGCCAGCCATTCGCCAGGCGGTTGTGGAACACGCTGGAGACCATGGCATCCTGCTCGTTCCCGGCCTCCTCCTGGATCATGCTGCCCAGAATGACCGCGTCATCCAGCGTCATATCCAGCTCCTGCAGGCGGTCGCGCAGGCCGTTCTCCGAAACATAGGTGTCAAACGCCGCATAGAAGCGATCCACCAGCTCATACACCGTGGAATCGTTGTAGAAATTGTAGGTGTCCGGCATCAGGTAGCCCTCCGCCTTCATAAAGCGGTTTTCGACGGCCGGGATCTCGTTCCACCACCAGTACTGGCTGAAATCGCCGTTGTTGGCGACCTCGAGGAACTCCTCCGCCGTGCACAGGCCGGTCTGCTCCGCCACGATCTGTGCCGTCCGGATGGCCGTTGAGCCCTCCGGCACCGTCACCCACAGATCGGCCCTGCGGCCCTGCGGCGTGGTGATGACCTCCAGGATCTCATCGTACGTCATGGCGCTGTTGAGCGGGAAAGTCCCGCTTTGCAGCCGGCCGCCGACGCCCTTTTGCTTGACATATTCGTAAAAATGCTGATTGAAGCGGATGATACCGGCCTCCTTCAGCTTGGCGCCGATCTCGCGGGCCGTGGCGTAATTGTCAATGGTGACCTCCGTCTCGACATATTCGCCCCGGTTTCTGGCCGCTTCGTCATTGGCAAAGCCGGTGCGCAGATACAGCACGCCGCCGCCGATCACCAGCGCCAGCGCCAGCACGATACACAAAAAGATCAGTGTTCCCT
>CAKTAM010000033.1 GCA_934527255.1 uncultured Oscillospiraceae bacterium
AGATACCCGACGAACTTGTAGTAGATGACAAGTCGTTGGGTTTTGTTTTTGCCCGTCCCCTGCGTTTCGTACACATCGATGTGGTCAATCAGCTCGTTCAACACATCCTTCATCATCCGTACCGTTTGGAGAAGCAGTGCCGGCGGCGCTTCCGTAATCGTCTTTCCTTCAATCATTTTACGGATAAACTGCTCTCTGTTCATAATGGTCTTGTCCACCATCGCATTCAACCGCGAAAGTTCGGCATTACTTAAATAAACGGTAATCTTGTTGTTCCTTGTTCTGTTCGGCTTCTTGTTTTCTGTCTCGGGGGGTTCAGGGCCAGCCCTGTGATGTGAATCTGCCCGGGCAGATTCGTTGCTTGCTGAGGCAGCCGCGTTATATTCGTTCCACTTCATCGAGATACACTTCCTTTCTTGAATTTTCTCTGTAGTGGAGCAGCAAACGGGTACCGACCGGGATTTCATAGAACCCTAAGTACCTCTGCCACCACTGGGCTGCCGCCATGATCTTCCGGCTGTCCTCAAAGGTGAAGAAGACGCGCAGACAGTTGCGTGCCTGCGCCTTCAGATCGAGAATGGCGACAAATTCACCCGGTTCAAGGTTCAGTACATAATCCATCGTGATGATGTTCTGGGCTTTAAGCTCGTTTTGGGTGTAAACCTTGTTCTCCATGGTTACGCCTCCTTTTTCAGCAGCTTGACCAGTGTGCGTGCCTCGTCTTTCGTGAAGGTGCCGCGACTTGTGCACCTATTGTAATCAGGAGACCAGTCGTGAATGTCGAGCTTCGGCTCTGCACCGTTCCAGCTAACCATATTCAGTTCCAGCCTCCAGCCTCGTGACGATTCGGAGATCACTCCGATGTGCCTTGTGATCGTGCTTGTGATTCTGTCTTTCATTTTGATTTCCTCCTTCATTTTTAATTTTTCAGGCAGGCGAAAGGCTAGCCTATATACTGGCTCAAAAGGAAATATCGCGCTGTATTCAGCCGCTTCTTCTATAGGAAGTAAGTTCTTCCTTTGAGCCGGTAGAGAAAGTAATTATTTATAGATTCTACGTAATCCAGTGTGAAACTGTTTATTCCCAAAGGGCCGACTGATAAAGCATTTATTTGCATGGTTTCCGAAGAACAGCAGCGCCTTGGACGGTCGCTGCCGATCCATCTGCTGCTTGCACTGGATGCGGTAAAGCAATTACATCGCGCCTCGGTACAGGATGTCGCAGAAAGAATTCATACCGACGAGGGCCGGGTACGCGTTGTTTTTGAAACCCTCGTGGAGTCGGGATTGGTCGAACGCTTGGGGAATGGCCACGGACGATACTATATCATGAGTTCGAGGTACTCCCAAAAAACGAACAATGCCGTTGAATATGTGCGAAATCGAGATATCGATGCGCTTCGGCATCAGGAACTGGTAATGCAACTGGCGCAGACGAAGGGGGGAAGTTACTCGCGCAGATGTGGTAGAACTCCTGCATGTGGCACCTTCTCAGGCATATCGAATCCTGCAAAAGCTAAAAGATGCCGGGCAACTGTCACTGGAGGGAAAAGGCGCAGGAGCCAGGTATCGCACGACAAAATGAGAAAAACGCACGCGTGCGTTAAAAAACACACGCGTGCGTTTTTTGTGCGTTTCTTTTGCTTACTTTCAAGAGATATCCCGGATAGAATCTGCTGAAAGGCTGCCTCCGGCTGACGGAAAAAGGTGCGGCGAAAAGAAGACTCCTGGGAAGTACTCCGCATTTTGTTCCGCTTGTCCTCATTGTCCCGGTGCATCAGGACGAAGGCCGCAAAAATGCACCACGCCTGCAAAGCATGGTGCATCATCCCAACCTGCTTGACGTGCGATCTCCAACGGAGAACAGCAAATACGTGGACGAGATTTGGTCAGATCCTTGATCGCCTTCCAAACCTGTTGGATCTCACTGATGCTCAATTTGGTTTGGTTGAGCAAAAGGAAATGCTTGTCCAGATCGTTGTCGTTGAACAGTACATAGCATTCCGCCTGCATAGATGGGTCACGTCCCGCGCGCCCGGCTTCCTGCACATAATCCTCCAGAGAACTGGAAATATCATAGTGGATCACAAGCCTGACATCTTTTTTATCTACGCCCATGCCGAATGCAGAGGTCGCTACGATCACCTTGATCTCGTTGCGAATGAAAGCCTCCTGATTGGCGATCTTGTCATTGGAGTCCATCTTTCCGTTGAACGGTTTTGCTGGAAAGCCGTCGCCTGTCAACTTTTCTGCAAGCTCACGCGTGCGCCTGGTTCGGGATACATAAACGATCGTTGGGCAATTTTTCTGTGCAATCAGGTCGCGAAGTGCGGTGTATTTCTCCTCATCTGTTTCTTTGTACAGCACAGTATAGTGGAGGTTTTCACGCGTTGCCGAAGAGGCGAATATCTCCAGATTTAAATCCAACTTACGTTTGAAATAATCGCAGATATCGCTGATAACTTTTTGCTTTGCCGTTGCAGTAAAACAGGAGACCGGAATCGGCTTTTTATCCGTTTTCTGCTTTTGCAGCCCACGGATAAAATCGCCAATATACAGGTAGTCAACACGAAAATCCTGTCCCCAGGCCGAGAAGCAGTGCGCTTCATCGATAACGAACCGAGCCACGTTGCGAGATATCAGCAGCTTTTCGATCGTTTTGGAACGAAGCTGCTCTGGAGAAATGTAGAGAAGCGCTGCCGAACCGTTTGACACTCGTTCCAGGGCGTTTGCACGTTCGATTGGGTCAAGCAGACCGTTCACGGTTACCGCTTCATTGATCCCGATGGCATTCAGATTATCTACCTGATCCTTCATCAGCGATTGCAGCGGAGAGATCACGACGGTCAGTCCATGAACAGCTTTGCCTGCCATCAAGGCCGGAAGCTGGAATGTGATAGATTTTCCGCCGCCGGTAGGGAATACGGCCAAAACAGATTTTCCGTCTACGGCAGCCTGGGCCGCCTTTTCCTGCAGGGGCTCTCCGTTATATGTTCGGAAGCTGTCATAACCGAAGATGCGTTTCAGCTCTCTATGGATATCAAGAGCATTACGGCAATAGGGACATCAGGATGGACATGGCGTACCACGCAGATATTTGATGGTATTTTCAATCTTCGGATAATTTTTCAGCAGCCACGGCGGTGTAATAGAATACTCGTCATTAGCTCCGATCAGTGCAAGCGCATAAGCCAATTCAACCGGATAATGCCGGATCAATGGCTGAAGGTCTGCATTTGCACAGATACGGTCTTCGTATTCTGTGTGGATCAGCTCAGCGACCTTTGCCGGATATGGTCGAAAGCCCATATATTGAAAAAAGCCGTTGAACTCGGGGCGCTCATACAACAGACAGCAGAAGATCCGCTTTCTTTTTGGAGGCAGGTCGGAAAATGCATTGACCTCATCATAGAAAAGGGAGGCCGCTTTTTTGCAATCATTTACGGGGTCATTCAGTTGTTCTGTCTGCAGCTTGTCATCCTTCAGCAGTGCATGATACGGACGTTTGGGGAACAGAAGCGGCGAAAGATAAAGGGTATCGATCGCGATAGCCTGCAGCTTTTGTCCTGGCAGAGCATGGATATACTTCAAGTCATGATGAAGAATGTTGTGCCCGCAAATGTACTCAGCCCCTGCCACGAATTTCACAAAGTCTCGAACAGATGCCGAATGAAAGCAGGTTCGATCTTGCCGAACTGCACCAATATCATGGATCAGATGGTCGTCAATACCAACCTCTGTGTCGATAAAGACAATAGACCTCGCCATTCGAGTATGTGCCCCTTCCGTAAATAGACTTTATGCTGGAAAAGCCAACCAACCGTCCTTGGCCGGATTGCCGCCCGTACAGGAAATAACTTACCTGATCTCCCACACGAACGTTACACTGTCGCTGACGTCAATGTCGTCCGGTTCGACCTCAATGCCGACAGGCGCGGCGGCGCTTTTCATCATGCAGGTGTCCTCCATGCTATACCGGGTCGGAGAGTACAGGCACAGCTCGCCCCAGTTGTAATCAATGGAAAGCAGCTCGCCCAGCGTTACGCCGGAGGCCCTGGCAAGAATATCGGCATTTGCCTTTGCGTTGATGCAGGCGCTCTCCAGAAGCGCCGCATTCACGGCATGTTTGTCCTTTACCGTAAACTGCACATTCAGCTCCGGCTCGGCGATGCAGGCCGCGATGGCCCCAAGCGTTCTGGCAAGGCGCTGCGATTCAAAATCAAACTCCAGCTTCAGCTGATGTGTGACGCAGTAACCGATGAAAACCCGCTTGTAATCGCCGTTTTTATTCCGTTCGCTTTCGTATGCCGTGTCAACATTAAAATTTGAAGTTTTCAGATCGTCTTTGGCAAAGCCGATACCGGCAAGCGCCTCACGAAGCTGCGCCAGATGTGCAGCGGAAAGCTCCATGGCGGTATCGTAGCTTTTGTCGGTTGTCTTGAGGCTCAGCGAGACCACCGTCTGATCCGGTTTCAGGCTCAGCTTGCCAATGCCTTTGATGGTGATGGTTCTGTTCATAAATGCTCCTCCTATGTCAGGCGCCTCTGCGGCTTTTCGTGTTCTTTCTTCAATGAAGCTTATAATTGGGTTTTGGTAGGCCGCCCGTGGCATTACCGGCTGACGGTTCGGTGTACGGATGCTTTGCACGGGAAATACGGATACTCTTATAAAATATATTCTGCCATAAAGCCTTCAAAATTACAATCAAACCGGAACAAATTATGCAAAAACAGCAGTTATGGCAGAGAAAACTGCCATGATCTGAAAGAAAGGTTCCAGGCCATTTGTCCGCGCAAAAGATAGTTTGGGAATACGTCACAATGGGCCTTTTGGACGATTTTGCAAAATACGGCTGTTTGTCAGTGTTTTTGATTTTTCAAAAAGCACCGGTACATGCCGTACAGCACCGACGACTTTTTCAAAGGGAGAAAGCCATCCAGTAGAGACGGCAGTCTCCCTTGGGCAAAGCCGCAAACGCATATTCTTCCAAACAAAAACGCCGCGCGGCGGTCTTTGGCAGACTGCCGCGCGGCGTTGATTTTTTGGGGGCTTATTCCTCGTGGTCGTGCCCGGCCTCATGGTCGTGCATGTGACAGGCCGTGCAGTCGCCGGGACACAGCTTTTCGGCGTCGTAAGCAATGCCGTTTTTGTCGTAATAATCTTTAATGGCGGCCTTGACGGCTTCCTCCGCCAGCACCGAGCAGTGAATTTTGTGTGCGGGCAGCCCGTCCAGTGCCTCGACAACAGCCTTGTTGGAAAGCTTCAGCGCGTCGTCCAGCGTCTGGCCCTTGATCATCTCGGTGGCCATCGAGCTGGTGGCAATGGCGCTGCCGCAGCCGAAGGTGTTGAACTTGACATCGGCAATGCGGCCGTCCCTGACCTTGATATACATCTTCATGATATCGCCGCACTTGGCGTTGCCGACCTCGCCGATGCCGTCGGCGTCATCCATTTTGCCCAGATTGCGGGGATTCTGGAAGTGATCCATTACTTTTTCTGAATACAGCATAACAAACCTGCTCCTTTACTTGTCGATCAGCTTTCGGGAAAGCGGCCGTTTGGCCGCCGTGTGTTCAAATGCGGTGCGGGCGTTCGCCTTTTTCCAGCGCCTCCCACACGGGGGAGATGCCGCGCAGGTATTCTACCACCTGCGGCACCGTTTCCAGAATGTGGTCCACATCCGCGTCGGTGTTGGAGGCGTCCAGCGACAGGCGCAGAGAACCGTGCGCCACCTCGTGCGGCAGCCCCAGTGCCAGCAGCACATGGCTGGGATCCAGCGAGCCGGAGGTGCACGCGCTGCCGGAGGAGGCCGCTACGCCTTTGGCATCCAGCCACAACAGCAGGCTTTCGCCCTCGATGCCCTCAAAGCAGAAATTGACGGTGCCGGGACAGCGCCGGGTGCGGTCGCCGTTCAGGCGGCTATGCGGAATGCGGGACAGGCCGTCGATCAGCCGGTCGCGCAGATGGATCAGGTGAGCGGAGCTTTGCGGCAGATGGGCGTTTTCCTCCTCCAGCGCAGCGGCCATACCGACAATGGCGGGCAGGTTTTCGGTGCCTGCACGCAGTCCGCGCTCCTGTGCGCCGCCCTCGATGAGGGTAACGGGCCGCACGCCCTTGCGCGCATACAGCACGCCCGCGCCGCGCGGACCGTGGAATTTGTGCGCCGACAGGCTGAGCATGTCCACGTTCCACGCCTGCACATCCACCGGAATATGCCCCACCGCCTGCACGGCGTCGGTGTGGAACAGCACGCCGTTTTTGCGGCACAGCGCGCCGATCTCGGCAATGGGCTGTACCGTACCGATCTCGTTGTTGACGGCCATCACGCTGACCAGCGCCGTATCCGGCCGCAGGGCGGCCGCCACATCCTCCGGTGTGACAACGCCGTTTTCGTGCACATCCAGCAGGGTGACCTCAAAGCCCTCCTGCTCCAGCTTTTTTAGCGTGTGCAGCACGGCGTGGTGTTCAAAGGCCGTTGAAATAATATGCTTTTTGCCCCGGCGCGCACCCAGCGCAGCCCCGGTGCGCAGCGCCTGATTGTCCGCTTCGCTGCCGCCGGAAGTAAAAATGATCTCCTCCGGTCGGGCTGCGCCCAGCTGCGCCGCCATGCGGGCGCGGGCGTCCTCCAGCACCTCCTTGGCGCGCTGGCCGATGCTGTACAGGCTGGACGGGTTGCCCCAGGTTTGTGTCATACAGGCCTGCATGGCCTGCACGGCCGCAGCGCCGGGGCGAGTGGTGGCAGCATTGTCTGCATAGACATACTGTGACATGAGCAATGGTTCTCCTTACTGATAATGTTGAAAAAAGGCCGCTGCCGCCCGGTGACGGCGCGCCGCGCGGGCCATTTGAGGGGCCTTTGGCGGCACAGCCTTGGTTTCTAGCCTTACTATACCATATAATTCATAGCAAGTCAATAGGAATTAGGCACTCTACCGTTCTTACTGCCAAGAAACATTGGAAAAAGGCGGCCTTGCCCGGTGCGGCGGGCCGGCAGCAGGCCGCCCTGGCGGATGGCTTTCGCACGGCTGCCTGTTTTTGTGGAGTACAGACGTGTGCGGGCGACCTTTTGCGGCGGGCGGAGGATGCATGCGGTCAAGCGCTCTGCCTGCCCGTCGGCGCGGCCGGTCTGCCACTGGGTACCGATCAGCCCCCCGGCCGTCGGTTTGCGTCCGGTCACCGGTTCCCGGGAGGCGCGAAAAAGCGGCGGAGACCGACCGTAGCCGACATTCGCCGCTTTTCCATTCAATGCTTTTCCCTTATTTTATCCGTTCTGCTTTTCATCCGCAAACAGGCCTCTGCCGGTCTCCAGCGCATTGTCCAGCATCTTTTTCAGGCCGGACAGCGGCTCCTCCTTTGCCGGGGCCTCCTCCGGCTGTGGGGCGGGGGCCGGAGCGTCCATCGTCACGGTAAAGCTGGTAAAGCCAAACGCGGGCAGCTCGCCCAGCGTTACGGTGCGGCCGTTCAGCATGCTTTTGCCCTGCCCGGGCAGCAGAGCGGCCCAGTCGGCCCCCAGCTGCACCCGCGGGCAAAAAACGGTGTCCAGCCCAAAGTTCCACAGGCCAACACTCATGCTGCGGGCGTCGCGCTTGACCAGCATATACAGATCCGGCGCGGCATCGCAGATGGCATCCGGCGCACGGCCGGACAGCCACTCCAGCTGGCGGCGCAGCTGGGAGGCGCGGCACCAGCCGCGCATCATGCCGTGCTGCGCGCCCTGCTGGACGCAGTGGCGCGCCTCAAACGCATACACCAGAAAGCGCTGGCCCTGCGCGTTTTCGTAGCGGAACGCCCCGGGTGCGCTGCGGCGGGCGGGATCCTCCTGCGCGGGCATTTGCAGCGCGCTCAACACATGAGCCCCGGCGGCGGCCTGCAGCCTGCAGTAACGTCCGCCCTGCACGTGCACCGTTTCATCCTCGGCAAAATAGCGCTCGGCCTCCGGGTACAGCTCCTCGCCAAAGGCCGCCACGCCCACGTCAAAGCCGCGCCGGGTCAGAATGCGGGCGGCTGCGGCATCCAGAATGGCGCCGTGCGCCAGCTGCTCGGCCGTGGCGGCCTCGGCGGCGTCGTCAAAAATAACGGTGGCATCCTCGCCGCCGTCATAGCGCACCGGCAGGCTGTTGTCGGTGACAAAGCGCAGCGCGGGCGGAATGCAGCGCTGCTCCAGCGAGCCGGGGTCATGCGACAGCGCCAGCGTGTGCATGGGCTCGTACACCGTCACGCCCACCGCCTGCTTGCCGTCAAACATGCGGTGGATGCTGCGGTAAAGCGACAGGTTGCGCAGGTGACGGTCATAATAGCCGGTCTCATAGGCGGGCGAGGCATAATAATCAAACATATATTTCAAAATGCCGTCGCTGCCGCCTGCGGCGCGCATCACCTGATCCAGCCCCTCCAGATAGGCCGCCGGGGTGGTGTAGCGCGGGCGGGGGTAAACGTCGCCTTCGCAGAACAGCTCGACCCCGCTGTCCTTTGCCCAGTGCTGCTGCAGACGCTCATATTCGCACACCGTCGCCAGATGAATTTCGTCGAACCCGTGCACGGCAGGCCAGTACGGTGCGCCGATCAGCCGCAGCAGCGGTTTGGTGTCGCCCGCAAACGTGCGTGCCAGCGTCAGCGAATCCACGCCGTCCACATCCCAGGTGGAAAGCACGGCGCAGTGGTTCAGGCGGATGGTCGGGTCGACCTCATCCAGCGCGGCACGCAGGGCGGCGGCCAGGCTGTTGAGCCCCTCGCCCTGCACTTTCAGCCAGGCGTTACGCCACGGGTTGGGGCTGCCCTCCAGCAGGGCTTTTTTCATGCGGGCGGCATCAAACGGCTCGCCCAGCGCCTCCTCCAGCAGGGGGCGGTGATGCTCGCAGCAGCAATACCGGCCGCCGTTGCGGTACGACATGCGGTAATCGTCGTCCAGCTGAATGATGGTCGGGCCGGTGCTGCCCAGCCGACGGATCCAATCGGCGAACAGTTCGCGGAAGGCGGGATCCAGCGGGCAGTTGCTCTCGTGAGCACGCTCGCCGTCCAGGCTCAGCATCTGCGTCAGGCCGTCATCAGCCTCCACATCATTGGTTGCGCAGGTGCCGCCGTGCCCCAGCGAGCTGAGCCAGATGCCGACCTCAAGCCCCTCCTCCCGCAGCAGCGGAATGTATTTGCGCAGCAGCGCCAGCTGACGCTCTTTTTCTTCCTCGGCCGCCGTGCAGCGGCTGACGGCCAAAAAAACGATATCCGCACCGGCATTTTTGCACCGGCGCACCCATTCGGGATAATACTTTTCAAACAGAGGATTGTCCAGCAGAGTGGGGATCGCTAGACGGTAGCGGCCGGCCGCCGCGCACCCTTTTGCAGCTTCTGTCATGTCTTTTCATCCTTTCCCGCCGGGGTTTGGCCCCGGTCACTGTCATTGTAGCGTATCTGCCCCGGTTTGGCAAGCACATTTTTTCCCCCCGCCGGTGCGGCCGCCTGGCAGGCAAAGCCGCCGCCGCGCAGGGGAAGAAGCATTGCCTGCCGCGTGGGTTTGGTGTATAATGACGGACAGAGAAGGGAGGCTCCGCCATGCACATTCCACCGTCGCTTGCCGCGGCCGTCGCCGCGCAGTACCGACAGAATCTGACCGGCTTTCCGCAGCAGCTTGCCCGGGCCGAAGCGTTCTGCCGCGGGCTTTCCCCGGCGGAGCGGCTGGGGCTGCAGTACCTGTACGGCAGCGCCCCGGCGGCCGACCTGCTGCGCTATGACCCGCCGGTCTGGTACGCCTATGTAAAGGCGGCGCTGGCCGCCGCTGCGGCGCTGCCCCTGCTGCAGGACGTGCCATGGGCGCTGGCGCTGCCCTATGTGCTGGGCGCGCGGGTCAACAACGAAGAGCTGGACGACAGCCGCCCGCGGCTGCTGCAGGCCCTGCTGCCGCGTGTGCGCGGGCTGACCCCGCGCGCCGCCCTGCTGGAGGTCAATTACTGGTGCGCCGAGCAGGGCGTATATATCCCTGCGGATGACCGCACGCTTTCGGCGGGCGGCTTCTGGCGGGCGGGGCACGGCCGCTGCGGCGAGGAAAGCGTGTTTGCCGTCAACGCACTGCGTGCCGTCGGCATTCCCGCGCGGCAGTGCTACGCCCCCTGGTGGGCGCACTGCGACGACAACCACGCATGGGTTGAGGCATGGGTGCAGGGAAGCTGGCACTATCTGGGCGCCTGTGAGCCGGAGCCCGCGCCGGATCGCGGCTGGTTTACCGCCGCTGCCCGCCGCGCGATGGTGGTGCACACCCGTGCATTCTGCGCCCTGCCGGAGACCGTGCTGCACGCTGCCGGAGATGTTGGCGGCAAGGCAGGGCAGGGGGCGGCAGCCGAAGCCGCCGGAAAGCCCCCGTGTGCGGCAGCCGAAGCGGCCCGGCCGCAGATCACCGCCGCGCGCACCGCGCACACCCGGCTGCTGCACGTTACCGCCGCCTATGCGCCCTGTGCCTGTCTGACGGTGACGGTGCAGGAGAACGGCCACCCCCTGCCGGGGGTCGGCGTGCAGTTCTTGCTGGCCAATACCGGCCGCCTGCTGCCGGTGTTTTCAACGGCGACCGATGCCGCAGGGCAGGCCCGCATTACCTGCGGGCTGGGCAGCCTGTATGTCTGGGCCTGCTGTGCGGATGGGCGGCAGCTGGGCCTGCCGGTCGATCTGCGCCGCTGCCGGGCCCTGACCCTGCCGATGGAGACGGCGGACACCCCGGCGGCGCTGTGCCGCAGCGGCCGACAGCAGAGCTTTGAGCTGACCTCGCCGCCGGAACACAGTCTGCCGCCCGCCCCGGCGGACGACCTGCCCGCGCAGGCACATGCCAAAAAGCTGGCCGCCTGCGCCGCCGCCGTGCGGCAAAGAGAGGCAGCCTTTTCCGCCCTGCCAAAGACCCCAGCCCCATGGGAGACCGCCCCGGCGGACGGGTTTGACAGCGGGCGGCCGCTTGCCGACGGGGCCGCCGTCCCCCTGCCCGCAGCGGCGGAGGATGCCCCGCCCGTGCAGCCGGGGCAGCTGCGCGGGTTTTGCCGGCTGGCGCGGGGCAACCGGGCCGAGGTGGAGCGCTTTCTGGCCGACGGCCGGTTTCCGCTGTGGGGCAAGGCGGCGCTGCTGGCCGCCCTGCGTCCAAAGGATCTGGTCGATGTGACCGCCGACGCTCTGGCCGATTTTCTTCTTGCCGCGCTGCCTTACCGGCCGCGCCTGCCGTTTGCCGTGTGGCGCGACGCGGTGCTGTGCCCCCGTGTGGAAAACGAGCCGCTGCGCCCCCACCGGCAGCGGCTGCGCGCTGCATACCTTGCTGTCGGCGCCCCTGCCGATGTACCGCCCGGTTCGGCGACCGAATGCGTCGGCGTACAGCCGCCCATCCCTCTCCGGCCGGAGCCGACGGACGGCTGTACCGTTTGGCAGGCTCTGCGCGCCCGGCTGACCGTCTGCCCGGACGATGCCCCCACCGGCTGCACGGCCGACCCGGCTGCCTGCCTGGAGGCGGGAAAAGTGCCTGCGGCCAGCCTGCCGCTGCTGTTTGTCGCCGTCTGCCGCAGCTTTGGCATTCCCGCCCGGCGGGATGCCGTTACCGGCGATGCCCTCTGGTGGGGGGCGGGGCAGTGGCGCAGCCCGCAGGACGGCTGCCCGCCCGCCCTGTACCCGCTGACGCTGGCCGCCCCGGATGGCTGCCCGCTGGAATATGACCGTCAGTTTTCGCTGGCACGCTGGAAAGACGGCGGCTGGCAGACGCTGCCGTTGGCCCCGCTGGCCCTGTGCGGCAAACGGACGCTGCGCCTGCCTGCGGGGCTGTGGCGCGCCGTGACCGTGACCAGACAGATCGACGGCACGGCCAGCGTGCGCCTGCGGCATTTTGCCCTGCCCGAAACGCAAAGCCTCTGCCTGCAGCCTGCGCCCGACCAGACGGCCGACCGTCTGAAGGCTATCCCATTGGGCCGCGCCGTGCCGCAGCTGCCCTTGCAGCTGACGGCTGCCCGCCCCGCCGGGGCGCTGCTGCTGTGGGTGCAGCCCGGGGCCGAGCCGACCGAGCATCTGCTGCAGGAGCTGCTGGCCTGCCGGGCGCAGCTCAACGCGCTGGGCTGTGCCGTGCACCTGTTGCTGGGCGCACAGGCCGACGCCCAAAACGCCACTCTGCAGGCGGTTTTGCGCGCGCTGCCAAACGCCGACTGCCGCCGCTGCGCCGCGCCGGAGACCCTGCAGGCGGTGCGCGCCGCACTGGAGATCGGCGACCCGCGCCTGCCCCTTGCCGTCGCCGTGGATGCTGACGGCCTTGCCCGCTATGCATTTGCCAATTATAACATTGATACGGCCGCTGCGCTGCTGCGCATTCTGCGGCTGACCGGTAAAAAGGAGGAGCCTTCCCATGCAACGACCTGAACCGCCCCGCATCCCGCTGCAGCCGCCCGTTTACTTCTGCCCGCGCGCCGTCGGCCCGCTGCAGCTGGACGGCGACATCCGCAAGCCGTTCTGGCAGAACGTGCCGTTTACCCGCGATTTTCTGGATATCAGCGGGCCGGATTTTCCCACCCCGCGCTTTCGCACCCGGGCCAAGCTGTGCTGGGATGACCGCTATCTGTACATTGCCGCCCTGCTGGAGGGCGACGAGATCTGGGCCAACCTGACGCAGCGCGACGAGGTGATCTATTTCGACAACGATTTTGAGGTGTTTCTGGATCCCAGCTCCAGCACGCACCACTATCTGGAGCTGGAAATGAACGCCCGCAACACCCAGTGGGATCTTCTGCTGACCCGCCCCTACCGCGACGGCGGACACTCGGTCTCCTGCTGGGACATCAAAGGCGTGGAGACCGCCGTGCATATCGAGGGCGAGCTGAACTGCCCCCAGGCCGACAACCGCTGGTGGTCGGTGGAGATCCGCCTGCCGTTTGCCCCGCTGATGGAGACCTACAGCCGCCAGCAGAACCCGCCGGAGCTGGCGCGCTGCTACCCCTGCCGTACCGCGCCGCGCACCGGCGAGTTCTGGCGCGTCAACTTTTCGCGTGTGCAGTGGCAGGTGGACGGCGGCTACCGCAAACGCACCGGCGCCGACGGCCAGCCGCTGCCGGAGGACAACTGGGTCTGGGCTCCCACCGGCCTGATCGACATTCACTGTCCCGAATTCTGGGGCTTTGTCTTTTTCACCGAGCACGGCGAGCCCTGCCCCGTGCCGGAGGACGAGCGCCGCAAGCTGACGCTGCGTCGGCTGTATTATGCCCAGCATGCATACCGTGCCGCCCACGGCTGCTTCTGCGCCGACATGGCGGCGCTGCTGGCCGCGCTTCCGCCGCATCTGGCCGAAAAGCCGGAGGTCGATGTACAGGCCTTTGTCACCCCGCACGGCTTTGAGCTGAGCTGCCCGGCGGCCGACGGCCCCGGCCTTGTCTGCCTGCGGCAGGACGGCTATACCTGGTTGACGCGGGAGGAGGACTGACGGCGGGCGTATTGCCGCGCTTTGCAGGTATGGCAGAAGGGAGGCCCCATGCACGACATCTGGAACCCCTGGCACGGCTGCCGCAAATGCAGCGAGGGGTGTGACCATTGCTATATGTATACGCTCGACCGCCTGCGCGGGCAGGATGGGGCCGCCATCTTTCGCACCGGCAGCTTTGATTATCCGCTGCGGCGTACCCGCGGCGGGGGCTGGCAGGTGCGCAGCGGCGAGCAGCTGCGGGTGTGCATGACCTCTGATTTTTTCCTGGCGGAGGCCGATCGCTGGCGGCCGGAGGCGTGGGACATCATCCACCGCCGCCCGGATGTGATGTTTTTTCTGGTGACCAAGCGGCCCCAGCGGATACCGGAATGCCTGCCGCCCGACTGGGGCGGCGGCTGGCCAAATGTTTTCCTCAACGTGACGTGTGAAAACCAGCGCCGCGCGGATGAGCGCATCCCGCTGCTGCTGCAGCTGCCATTTGCCCACAAGGGCCTTTTCTGCACGCCGTTTCTCGGGCCGGTGAGCATTGCCCGCTGGCTGAGCGCGCCCGGCGCGCCCGGCGGCATCGAGCAGGTGATCTGCGGCGGCGAAAATTACGACGGCTGCCGCCCCTGCCGGTTTGAGTGGGTGCAGGCGCTGGCCGCGGAATGCCGGGCTGCGGATGTGACCTTCTGCTTTATCGAAACGGGCACGCACTTTATCCGGGATGGGCGGCATTATGTTATTCCCAAAAAGCAGGTGCAAAGCCAGGCGGCGTTTCGCTGCGGGCTGAACCGTGCGGGGCGGCCGCTTTCCTACGCGCTGACGGATACCTGGGGGCTGCCGCTTTCCGCCGCCGAGCGGTATGTACCGCGCTGGCGGCCCTGCTGCCGTACCTGCGGCAGCCAGCTGATCTGCAACGGCTGCAGCGACTGCGGCAAATGCGGGCCGGGGCAGGCAAAGCCCGACCCAACGCTTTCCTATCTGGGCGCGCCTGTCGGGCCGTAAGCCTTTCGGCAGGAGGACTGCAGCCGGGCAAAAACGTCCGGGCCGGTCATGCATTTTTGCGGGGCGCAGCCTGATGTATGGCGCGGTGCGCGGCGCAGGGGCTCCGACTGCGGAAAAGCGCCTCTGCAAAGCGTTCGCGGATGCGCAGTGCGCGGCCGCCTGCGGGCGGTCATGCGTTACACCCGGCGCATTCGCGTACCGCGCCCGTCGCGCCGCAAACAGGCGCATGGGCGCCTGTAATCTTCTAACAACACCCCCTGTGCAGAAAAACGCTGCACAGGGGGCATTTTGCAGGTGTTCCGTTTTAAGAAAAAAGCCCCGCCGGTATTTCCCGGCAGGGGAGAGCGCTTATCGGCCGTTCGCTTTACGGCGTTGTCTGTGCGGGGCCTGCGCCGGGAGCCGCTTCCTGCGGCAGCGCCGCCAGCGGCGGATCCAGCGGTTCGACCCGCAGGCGGCCGCCGCAGACGGCGCAGCGGTAGCGGGCGGGGCTGCGCACCAGCGCCGAGCTTTTCTGGCGGTAAAACTGTCTGCCGCAGCCGGTGCAGACAATGCGCCATCGATAGCACGGCACAGTCTGCGGCAGCTGCACGCCCAGCGCCTCGGCACGGTCCGTCCGGCAAATGTGATAGCCGTAGGCGGCGTTCATCCGCTCGGCATAGGCTTTCCACCGGCTGCCGTGATTCTGGCAGCCGGGGCAGGTGTGCAGCACCTCATGCGCCAACGTCTGCAGGCAGGCTTGCCGCCCGGCGGCGGGCAGCGCGGCCGACAGCTCAATGACAAAGCCCTTTGCCGGGCTGCCGATGCAGCAGCCAAAGCGCTTTTTGGCCCGGGCGTTCAGCCGCACGGCCGGAGAAATTTTTCGCGAGACAGGAATGCCCAGCGCGGCCGCCTGCGCAATGACCAGCCGCAGCAGCTCATCCGGCCGCAGCTCCTCCTTGGGCGCTCCCTTTGTTTCCACTGGCGTTTCCTCCTTTGGGGCTGCCGCCTGCTGCCCTGCCTGAAAAACCGTCCGGGCAAAGCTTTCTTTGCGTAAGCCGATTTTTCACGGGCATTTTGCGGCAGGGTGGGCCGCAGGGCCTTTCCGGCGTCCGACCGGCCGACGCGCCGTGTCTTGGGGCGGCGTGCGGCGGCGCGAGCCCATTATACACTGCGGCACAAAAGCAGCAGCTCAGCGCGTATGTCTGCGGCGCGTCAGGGCTGTTCTTACGCGCGCGGCCGCTTACTGCTTTTCGTTCTTTTCCAGCTGTGCCTGCCACAGGTCGTGCAGGCTTTTCAGCAGGGCCTCGCCGTCGGCGCGGGTCTCATCCAGACGGTCGGTCAAATGGTTCTTCAAATACGACATATACCGGTCATAGCCGCCGCGCATCGCCTTTTCCCGCTCCACAAAGGCCTGCATGTGCTCCAGCTCCTTCCGGTGCTGGGCGGCCTCCCGGTTTTCCCGCGCCTGCTGCAGGCTGCTGCGCGCCGTTTCGCGCGCGGCTTCCCAGTCCTCGCGCGCCTCGCCCTGCGCCTGCTGCAGCCGGTTTTCTGCACGGCCCAGCCCGGCCAGCATCGCGCCTGCCGTCTCGTAAAAATCATCACCCGGGGCCTGTGCGCGGCGCAGCCTTCCGGCACGCCAATCCTCCGCCACCTGCACATAGCGGGCGCGGGCGCGGGCTACCGCATCCTGCCAGGAGATATAAATGCCCTCGGCGGCCTGCCGCCCCACCCGGTGCGCCAGCGCACGGTCGGCGCACACCCGACGGATGCAGCGGGTCATCTCTTCAACGGTGCCGTCAAACAGAAAGCCGGTCTGGCCGTCGGTCACGCCTTCGGCCGCGCAGCTGCCTGCCACCAGCAGGCTTGCGCACGAGCAGGCCGCCGCCTCGCGCACGACGATGCCGTTGGTATCAAAGGTGGAGGGGAACAAAAACAGGTCGGCACAGCCGAACACGGCGCGCAGCGCCTCACGGTCGCGGATGGCGCCGGTAAAAACGCAGCGGTCGGTCAGGCCGCACTCAGCGGCATACGCCTCGATCTCGGCGCGGTCGACCCCGTCGCCCACCAGCACAAAGCAAAAGTCCTCCCCGGCGGCTGCGGCGGCGCGCAGAGCATCCAGCGACAGCCGCAGCCCCTTGTACCACATCATGCGGCCGACAAACAGAAATACCGGCTTTCTCTGCGGAATGCCCCACCGGGCGCGCGCGGCCTCCACCTCGCAGGGCGCGGCCTCGCCGCGGGGAAAATCGACCCCGTTTTCCATCACGCGGTATTCGCCGGCATACCCCAGACTGCGCAGGTTCTGCCCGGCCCCCTCGCTGACGACCCACACCTCATCACAGGCGGAAATGTTGTTCACCAGCGCCCGGATGGAGGCCTCCTGCAGCAGCTTTCCGTGCACGGCCTTTTGAATGTCAATATCAAATTTGGTGTGATAGGTAAAAATCACCGGCGCCTGCACGCGCGGGCGCAGCATGCGTGCCAGCAGCGTGGACATGACGGGGCAGTGGGTGTGAATCACGTCCGGCTGCCGGGCCTCCAGCGTGTGCAGCAGCTCCGGCGAAAAGGGTACCCCCGCCCGATAGCCCATCCCCTCGGTCAGCCCCAGGCTGGGGTAACGGTAGACCGCAAACGGATAGTCATCCGTTACATCCGGATAGGCCGGGGTGGCCACGCAGACGTCGTCGCCGCCCTCCGCCAGAATGCGGGCGTAGTTGACGGTAACATTGGCCACCCCGTCGATGGTGGGCGGAAACGAATCGTTCAGCAGTGTGATATGAAGCGGTGCATTCTGCGGCATAGCTGGCCTCCTCAAGCATTTTTTTTTGCGGCGGCCCGACTGCCCGGCCCGCGCGGTTACTTTTTTGCTGTTTCCATTGTACCGCGTTTTCGGCAAAAAAACAACGGGCAGCGCCGGGCGATGGAGAAAAGGGAATCCCTGGTTGTGTTTTTGGTTGTATATTTTCGAAAAATATGGTTTTTTACTTTCAAAAACGATAGTAAAATTTCATTTTTGAAACACTCCAAAAGTGCCGCAAAGCCCGTAACCTTCGTTGGTGACTCACCGGGGATGTCGAACAGGGGTTCGAATCCCCACGTTTCGGCGGCTTCGGCGCGGCAGCACTTAGGAAAAGAAAAAACGGATACACTGTTGTGT